>JASBYX010000017.1 GCA_029983755.1 Anaerovoracaceae bacterium | reverse complement strand
AAAAGCAATTATGATAAAAATGAAAGAAACAATCAATTATTATCTGATCCATGTATAAAGTATATACTTTCTTTGGAACGTGTGAAAGCTATATAATAGAGTGTTACTAAAATGGCAAAAATACTAGTTTATGCAATTTTGTTTTATTATTATTTTATGGTGTCTGAGGCATCTATTCGTCCGAACTTTTATTCGGATATATATAGTTATACTAGCCGTTCATGGTTCAAAAATGGATATAACAATTTTTTGGGGATTACTTTTATTACAGTAACACTCCCGGTTATTCTGGTAAATGTAATATGTTTATTAGAGTACAGAAGTAATGTGGATTTTGGAATATTTAATAATGCTTTTGAAAATAAAATGTTTTTGTTTGCAGGTATAATGTCGACGATATGCTACCATCTTAGTTGTCATTATAATGAATTTATAAAGATGAAGAAATTTAAAAATATTTCATGCTCAAACATTGTTTTCCATTTACAGTTAGCTTATGTTGAGGAGTTTCTTTTTAGAACTTTTGGTCTGTTTGTATTGAATTTTATGCCACCTTTCTGTAGCGTGCTATTCCTCGGTATACTATTTAACATCATACACGCAAACTTGGATAAGTCTTACGCTATAGGTTAGTGAATATAATTAAATAAAAAATGATAAGTTTTAAGCATCTTGCTGTCCTTGCATAAAAATCTGCTAGGACAGCAATTTTATTTGTTAAATCATAATTTAGCCCGAACCTCTCTACCACCCATAATACCTTAACCGAAGGCTGATGTTTTGTTGACTTAGCCATATATGAGCTAGCCCACGTATGTAAAATGTCGATAAATAACCGCAGAGTTTGTGGATGTAAAGCCTAGGGCGGCGATAATTCCAACAAAATTTAAACTTTACAGGAACTTTACAAAATTTGGATAACAGACCTTACCTTCTCATTTTAATATTAGATTTGTAAACGATAAAAATAAACAAACGGGAAAGGAATCAAAAGAAAATGAAGAAAAGTAAAGTGTTGTCTCTGATCCTGGCTACAGCTATGCTTATGACAGCTTGCATCGGTCTTACAGCATGTGGAGATAAGGATGATGAGAAGAAAAGTGGTGGCGGCGACAATGACAAGATCAGCGTAATCTCAAGGGAAGAAGGGTCTGGTACTAGGGGAGCTTTCATCGAGTTAGTTGGAATCGAAGAGAAGAACGACAAGGGCGAGAAGGAAGACCACACAGTTGAATCCGCAGTTATTACAAATTCTACAAGCGTTGCAATGACCTCAGTATCAGAGGATGAGGCAAGCATCGGATACATTTCACTTGCTTCTCTTAACGATACAGTAAAGGCACTTAAGATCGACGGCGTTGAAGCTACAGTTGAAAACATTCAGAAGGAAAAGTACCCAATCGCAAGAAACTTTAACTTGGTAACCAAGGATGGACTTTCACCACTGGCTGAAGACTTCATGAAGTTCATTTTGAGCGAAGACGGACAGAAGACTGTTTCTGAAAACGGTTACATCGACCTGACCGAAAAAGGCAAGTACGAGGCATCAGATGCAGCAAAAGCTGGAGGAAAGCTTACAGTTGGAGGATCAAGCTCTGTTACTCCTTTGATGGAAAAGCTGGCAGAAGCATACAAGAAGATCAATCCTAAGGCAGAGGTAATGGTTCAGCAGTCTGACTCAACAACAGGTGTTACATCTGCAATCGATGGATCCGTTGACATCGGTATGGCTTCTCGTGACCTTAAGGATTCAGAAACTTCTCAGGGAGTTAAGGCAACTGTAATTGCAAAGGACGGTATCGCAGTAATCGTTCACAAGAACAACAAGCAGGAAGAGCTGAAGCTTGACCAGATTAAGGATATCTTCACAGGCAAAATCACTAAATGGTCAGAAGTAAGCAAGTAAACTTCGAACATCAAGCAAGTGCAAGAAATCGAGAAGATGCAAGATATCCGGAAAGTGCAGGACATCAGAGGGATGCATGTGCTCGAAGTGATTTGAGAAATCAAGCAGTTGAAGTTGGAGATAAGGGAATGTCAAAAGGCATAAAAAAGTCACACGAAAAACAATTGATTGATACTATTAAAGAAGGCGGAGTTGGTTTCGCCTTCTTAGTTTCCGCTTTAGTATCTGTAGCAGCAGTAATACTCATATCCATATTCATCTTTGCTAATGGATTTTCAGCCATCGGCAAAATTGGAATAGCTGACTTTTTCTTGGGAGAAAAGTGGAAACCGGCTATGGGGATATTCGGCATATACCCTATGATAATAGGTAGTATTTATGTAACCCTTGGAGCTGTCATAATCGGCGCACCAATAGGGATAATGACTGCAGTTTATCTGGCAGAATACTGTCCAAAGAAGATACATCCTTTCTTTTCAGGACTGATAAACTTAATGGCGGGAATACCATCTGTACTCTACGGCTTCTTCGGCCTTGTTGTAATAGTTCCCCTCATAAGGGACAACCTGAATTCCCAAGGCATGAGCCTTCTGGCAGCATCCATTCTCCTGGGTATAATGATATTGCCTACGATAGTTGCGATTTCCCAGTCATCCCTTAAAGCTGTTAACCCGGGATACTACGAAGGAAGTTTGGCACTTGGAGCAACCCACGAAAGAAGCATTTTTGCAGTAAAAATGAAGGCTGCCAGCAGTGGAATCATTTCGGCAGTAATACTGGGTGTGGGAAGAGCAATAGGAGAAACCATGGCAGTAATAATGGTTGCCGGAAACCAGGCGATAATTCCAAAGAGCGTTTTGGAAGGCGTCAGAACCATGACCGGAAACATCGTAATTGAAATGGGATATGCAACGGACTTACACAGGCAGGCACTTCTTGCAACCGCTGCGGTGCTCTTTGTATTCATCTTGCTTGTTAACCTGGCGTTTTCGATATTTTTAAGGAGGAGCAGTCAATGAACAAAACACCAGCCTCCGAGAGGGATAATGGTAGAAAGTCAAGGATGTCAAGCAGCAAAAGTGCCAGCAGGTTGAAGCTGTCCGGGCTCATAGCTCGGATTTTTGTTAAAGGCGGGGCTCTTATAACCCTTGCTATAATAGTTACGATAGTGGCATACATTCTCATAAAGGGTATACCTAATATTAAACTTGATTTGTTCGACTGGGAATACAACAGTGAGAACGTTTCCATGATGCCGGCAATTGTAAATACTGTGGTAATGGTGGTGGTAACTCTTATCATTGCTGTTCCTATTGGAATAGGTGCTGCAGTTTATATGGTTGAATATGTATCAAAAGGAAGCAAGCTGGCGAAGGTGATAAAGCTTGCTACAGAAACCCTTGCAGGTGTTCCTTCCATAGTATATGGTCTGTTCGGTGCACTGTTTTTTGTAAAGTTTCTGGAGTTTCAGCTGTCAATTCTAGCCGGTTGTTTGACTCTGGCTATTATGATTCTTCCTCTGGTGATGGGAACCACTGAGGAGGCGCTGCGCATGGTTCCCATCAGTTACAAAGAGGGCAGCCTGGCGCTGGGCGCCACCCGGGCCCAGACCATTTTCAAGGTCCAGCTGGGCCCGGCGACTCCCGGAATCCTGTCCGGCGTAATCATCGCCGTGGGTCGAATCGTCGGGGAGTCGGCTGCCCTGGTATTCACCTCCGGCACAATTGCTAAGCCTCTGGCATCCATGCTCAGCTCAGGAAGAACATTGTCTGTGCACATGTATGTGCTTTCGGGAGAAGGCTTCCACATAGAGCAAACATATGCGACGGCCACAGTTTTGATGGTACTGGTATTGATTTTGAACGGATTATCATCCCTGATCGCAAAGAGACTTGGAAGCAAGAACGAGAAGGAATCAAAATAAATTTTAAGTAAGGAAAAGGAATGAAGAACAACAAGATTACAATCAAAGATACAAACCTGTATTATGATGACTTTCATGCCCTCAAGGATATCAATATGGACGTTGTGGAAAACGAAATCACAGCTTTCATAGGACCCTCAGGTTGCGGAAAGTCCACCCTCCTGAAATCCCTCAACAGGATGAATGACCTCATTGAGGGTTGCAAAATCACAGGTGACCTACGCCTAGATGGGGAAGATATATACGGTAATATGGATGTGAACCTCCTCAGAAAGCGAGTTGGAATGGTTTTTCAAAGACCTAATCCTTTCCCTATGAGCGTATATGACAACATTGCCTATGGACCTAGGACTCATGGAATAAGGTCACGAGTTGAGCTGGATGAGATCGTTGAAAACTCCCTTAGAGGAGCTGCTGCATGGGATGACTTTAAGGATAGGCTCAAGCAGTCTGCTCTAGGCCTTTCCGGTGGACAGCAGCAGAGGCTTTGCATTGCAAGAGCAATCGCCGTAGAGCCTGAAGTCCTTCTCATGGACGAGCCCACATCCGCACTTGATCCTATATCAACGGCTAAGATAGAAGAGCTTGTTCAGGAGATTAAGGATCAGTACACCGTTGTCATCGTAACCCATAATATGCAGCAAGCAGCGAGAATATCTGATGTTACGGCCTTCTTTCTTCTGGGAGAGCTGATAGAAATGGAGAAGACGGATAAAATTTTCTCCGTACCTAAGGATAAGAGAACAGAAGATTACATCACAGGCAGGTTCGGCTGATGCCCAACCACATAGGCTGGATCGGTCGATGACAACTCGCACAGGCTGGATCGGTCGATGACAAAGCATAAACCACAAACCTTAGGCCAAAACGATATTTTGTAAACATCTTGAAAGGGTATATAATATGAGAATAAGATTAGATGAACAGCTGGAAAAACTCAACGAGGAACTCATTTCTTTGGGAGTTCTTTGCGAGAAGGCTATTTCCAGGTCTACAGAAGCCCTCAGACAGCAGGCAGCTTTAAGCGAGGAGCAGATTTCTGATCTCAACCTTCAGATTGAAAGCAAGGAGAGATCCATAGAGGAAAGATGCATTAAGTTGCTTTTGCAGCAACAGCCTGTGGCCAGAGACCTGAGACTGATTTCTTCGGCGCTGAAAATGGTGACCGACATGAAGAGAATCGGCATACAGGCCGGGAATATAGCTGAAATCGTTGATGTAAACGAAGTTTCGAACGGAGAAAAGCTGTTTGAGGGAGATCTGCACAATTTAGTTGAAGGTGATTTGAATTCATCAGTTCCGGCTGAAGGGGATTTGATTTCGCAGCCAAAGACACCGGCTAAGACAGAAGAAATTCCGCCAATCTCTCAGCTTCCGGAACTGGGGGAGGAAATCGTTAAGATGGCAGATGCCACAAGGCAGATGGTAACTGAGAGTATCGATGCCTTTGTGAACAAAGACGAAGAGATAGCCAATAAAGTAATCGCAATGGACGATGAGATAGACAGTTATTTTGTTGAAGTGAAAGATAAGATTGTAGATCGCCTCAAAAAGAGTGACGTTCACGGCGAGAGAGCTATAGATTTGCTGATGGTTGCAAAATATTTGGAACGCATAGGTGATCACGCCGAAAACATCGCCAGATGGGTTCTGTACTCTATTGAGGGGAAGGTAAGGTAAAGGAATGCTCATATACTGCGTAGAGGACAATGAGGATATAAGGAATACGATTCTATATGCCCTGAAGATGGCTGAATATGAGGGGGTTGGATTCCCTGACGGGGATGAATTCTTCGAAACTATGAGGGATCGAAAGCCTGATTTGATTCTTCTGGATCTCATGTTGCCGGGACAGGATGGGATGTCAATTCTTCAGTCCCTTAGAAGCAATCCGGCTACACAGAACATTCCTGTGATCATTACAACTGCAAAAAACACTGAGTTCGACAAGGTTCTCGGCTTGGACACCGGTGCGGATGACTATTTGGTGAAGCCTTTCGGTATGATGGAGCTTTTATCGAGAATCAAGGCTGTGCTCAGGAGAGTTAGCGTGCCTCAGGTGGATCTTCTCACAAATGGGGATATAGTAATGTCCCTCAGCAGACATTCAGTAAAAGTTTCAGGTAGGGATGTTGAGCTCACATTGAAGGAGTTTCAGCTTCTGAGACTTTTCCTTGAAAACAAAGAGAGAGTATATAGTAGAGATCAGCTTATGAGCCTTGTTTGGGGAGAAGCCTATGTGGGCGAATCCAGAACTGTTGATGTTCATATTGGGACACTCAGAACAAAACTTGGCCCTAGCGGTGACTCGATTAAGACCGTAAGAGGTGTCGGTTATAGGATGGAGGCTGACAAATGAAGAGACGATTCTTTTTCTCAATCATGGCAGTAGCCCTTCTTTCTTTGATACTCTGCTTGGGGGCCAGCTATTTTGTTCTGCTTAATCATCTCGACAAAATACATGGAGACGATCTTGCAGATCAGGCTTCCCTCATCGCATCTCAGATAGAATATGACAAGAAGGAAGTGGCTGATGCTTCCACCGTGAAGCTCCTCGAGGGATTGGATGCCAAAAAATTTCGTGTAACCTTGGTGGACGCAGGCGGTAAAGTTTTGTTCGACAACCGTGAAGATCCAACCGCCATGAAGAATCACAAGGACAGGGAAGAAATAAAAGAGGCAAGAGAGCTGGGTTCAGGGGAGAGCACTAGGTATTCCTCCACCATGACGGAGAAATATGTGTATGCGGCAAAGAGGCTTAGCAACGACCAGATTCTCAGGGTATCCACTTCCTACGAAACCGTCCTCGGCCTGATGGATGGAATGAGGCTGCCATTTCTCGGCTGCTTCCTCATAATTGCCCTCCTTTCCCTGTATTTGGCATACGCCCTCACAAGGTTTATACTGAAGCCACTTAACAATCTCAATTTGGATGATCCAAGAAGCGTGGAAGAGGTTCTGGGCAAAGGAGGATACGACGAGCTTTCGCCCCTTTTCAGAAAGATTGATTCCCAGAAGAGAGATATTGCAAAGAAGAATCACCAGCTTGTCAGGAGGCAGGAAGAGTTTAATTCCATCACTGCAAGTATGATTGACGGTCTTGTGATTTTGGATAGACAAAACAGGCTCTTGTCAGTCAACCCGGCTGCCCTTAAAGCCCTAGGCCTTGACGAAAAGTCCGCAGGTGATCTCATTGGCAAAAATATAATGGAAGTTACCCGAAATGAGGATATACTTGATGGCTTGATTCCGGAGTTATCCGAAGGAAGCTATGGGGAAGATGGAACCTCAAAGGGTCTAGCTGAAACAAAAAATCTTAAGGACACGGCGGATCGCTTCGATGCCAAGTCCGGTAGCAACTCAGGTGCCAAGGGGGCTGGCAAGGGCTCAGGCCTTAAGGACTATAACGAGAGGAAGCAAGTAAGGCACTACAAGAAGGTTGCAACCTTTGGACAGAGGACTTATCAGATAGATATCAGCCCGATTTTCACAGAGGGTTCTCCAAGCAGCATGGAGGATGATGACGGCACAAAAGAGTGGCGCGGTTCAGTGCTGTTTCTCTTCGATATTACCGAGAAGGCTGAGGGTGAGCTTATGCGCAGAGAGTTCACAGCGAATGTTTCCCATGAGCTAAAAACTCCTTTGCAGTCCATATATGGAAGTGCTGAGCTTTTGAACACCGGTCTTGTTCGGGAAGAAGACAGGAAGCAATTTGTCGAAAGGATATACAACGAGTCAAGGCGCATGATTCAGCTCGTCCAAGACATTATCGACCTTTCTAAGCTTGATGAAGATTCTGACATTCTTCAAAAGGAGAGGGTGGATCTGTATGAGGTGGCTCGAATGTCGGCACAGGGACTTGAGAGCAAAGCCACTGGAAGGGGCATTCAGGTTTCCGTTGTATGCGACAAAATACCTCGAGGTGAGGCGGTGATTTACTCCGTTCCTACTCTTGTGCATGAGATAGTGTACAATCTCATAGATAATGCTATTAAGTATAACAAAGATGGTGGAGCGGTTTCCGTTACAATTGAGCCGGCAGGAGGGGGTAGAATCGCACTCTCTGTAACCGATACAGGTATCGGGATTGAGCAAAAGTATATGGAGAGAATCTTTGAAAGGTTCTTCCGTGTGGACAAAAGCCACTCACGAGAAATCGGAGGCACCGGCCTTGGACTGTCAATTGTAAAACATGCTGTCCATGCTATAGGGGCAGACATTAAGGTATTCAGCGAGGTGGGAGTAGGAACTGTAATGAAGGTCACTTTCCCTCCAGAGGTATAAGAAAAAAAGAAAACCCTGGCCTGGTGAGTCTTGTGTATATGTGCCTTTTTTTGCGAGGGTATGGAAAAAAAGTACGCCAGATAGAGTGTACAAAGTAGTAACCTTGTAACAACGCAATACCAACATTAATAGCAAGAGAAAACGTCAAAAGTCTTTTATTTTCAAAAAAGTTTTTTTGAGAAATCTCTTGCTTTTTGTTTTTTTGTAATATATACTTATAAGGCTTGCTTTAGGCGAAGAAGCAGGAAGTTGCTGAGCTATCAGGTAATTTCTGCTGAGAAGTCCCTACGAGATCGGGGGCGAAGGTATTCGCTTACTTTTGTTCTGTGCACAAATCAAAGAAACGCACGGCAAGGTGTAACGACGGATTAATATCTCACGAAAAACCGCCAAAGCCTTGGGAAGAAGCGAGTTCCCTTGTACAAGCATAGCGAAAACAGTACAAAAATAGGAGGAAGAAATGAGCGAACTACAGAAAATCAGAATTAAGCTAAAGGCGTATGATCATGCACTTCTTGATCAGTCTGCTGCAAAGATTGTGGAGACAGCTAAGAAGACGGGAGCTACTGTTTCCGGTCCAATTCCACTACCAACAGAGAAGGAAGTTGTTACAATTCTTAGAGCTGTACACAAGTATAAGGACAGCAGAGAACAGTTTGAGCAGAGAACACATAAGAGGCTGGTTGACATTACCAACGCAACTGTTCAGACTACCAATGCGCTTACAAGTCTCAACATGCCTGCAGGTGTAGACATCGAGATAAAGCTTAACTAGTTAAAAGCGAGGGAGTCTCCCTTAGCAAGATTGCATGAGAGGGCAGCAGGTGCTTTATGCTTTGTGCTACGGTAAATATACAATTTTAAAAGTAGCGTGGAAGTAGCATAGACACAACGGTCAAACCAGAGCAATCCGCTGTAAGAATTTAGGAGGAAGAATATGAAAGCAATTCTAGGCAAGAAAATTGGCATGACCCAGATTTTCGCAGAGTCAGGAGAAGTTGTGCCTGTAACTGTAATTGAAGCTGGCCCGGCAGTTGTTACTCAGATTAAGACTGAGGAGAACGACGGCTACGCTGCTGTGCAGATCGGTTATGAGGACACCAAGGAACACAGAGTGACTAAGCCTCTTAGAGGACACTTTGCAAAAGGTGGAATCGGTCTTAAGAAGCATATGACTGAGTTCAGGCTTGAAGATGGCGAGAGCTACGAGCTTGGACAGGAGATAACTGTCGCTGATTTCGAAGAAGGAAAGAAGCTGGACATTACAGGCGTTTCCAAAGGTAAGGGAACACAGGGTAACATCAAGAGACACGGACATCACAGAGGTCCTATGAGCCACGGTTCTAAGCACAAGAGACTGGCCGGAGCTCTTGCCGGAGCTACTTACCCATCCAGAGTTTTCAAGGGCAATAAGGGCCCTGGAAGAATGGGAAGAGAGACAGTAACAGTTCAGAATGTAGTATTAGTAAAAGTTGACGCTGACAGAAATCTTCTGCTGGTAAAGGGTGCAGTCCCAGGCAGAAAGGGAGGACTTGTAAAAGTTCAGTACGCTGTCAAAGGGCAAGACGATAAATAGACTACGGAAAGGAGACGCAAAAAATGGCAAACATCAAAATGCTAAACATGGCCGGTGAAGAAGCTGGCAGCATCGAACTTTCAGATGCTATTTTCGGAATCGAGCCTAATGAATACGCTGTTCACGCGGTAGTGAAGAACTATTTGGCTAACAGAAGACAGGGTACTCAGTCTGCTAAGACAAGAGGCGATGTTAGAGGCGGAGGAAGAAAGCCTTTCCGTCAGAAAGGAACCGGTAGACATAGACAGGGTTCCAGCACAGACCCTTCACAGATCGGTGGTGGTGTGGTATTTGCTCCAAAGCCAAGGAGCTATAGATACACACTCCCTAGGAAGGTGAGACGATTGGCAATGCTTTCTGCACTATCTTCAAAGCTTGCTGATAACGAGATCATCGTTGTAGATAAGCTAACTTTCCAGGAACCAAAGACAAAGGAAATGATAAAGGTTCTTGAGAATCTCAAGGCTGAGAAGAAGGCTCTCATCGTTATGGCCGACAAGGACGAAAACGTTGTGAAGTCTGCAGCTAATCTTAAGGGCATTAGGACTTCTCTAGTGGGAAGCTTCAATGTTTATGAGATCCTGAACCACACAAGCCTTATCTTGACAAAGGATGCTGTTGAGAAGATTCAGGAGGTGTACAAATAATGAGATCTGCATACGATGTAATCCTGAAGCCTGTAATCTCTGAGAGGAGCATGGATCAGGCACAGGAAAGGAAATACACTTTTAAGGTAGCAGTTGACGCCAACAAGACTGAAGTCAAGCATGCTATCGAGGAAATCTTCGGCGTAGAAGTTGCCAAGGTTAACCTCATGAACGTTGACGGAAAAGTAAAGAGAATGGGAAGAACAATGGGTAAGACTGCTGCTTACAAGAAGGCAATTGTTACAATTACCGAAGGCAGCAAGGAAATTGAATTCTTCCAGGGTCTATAAACTAGGGAGGACGTAAGATATGGGAATCAAGAAATATAATCCGGTAACTCCTGGTTTGAGAGGAATGACAGTTTCCACATTTGAGGAAATCACAGCAAGCAAACCAGAGAAATCTCTTACAGTAACCTTGAAGAAGCACTCCGGAAGAAACTCCAGAGGTAAGATTACCGTAAGAAATAGAGGTGGCGGTACTCGAAGCAAGTACAGAATTATCGACTTTAAGAGAACTAAGGACGGAATTCCTGGAACTGTAAAGACTATCGAGTACGATCCGAACAGAAGTGCAAACATTGCATTGATAGTTTACGCAGACGGTGAAAAGAGATACATCCTGGCTCCTGAAGGATTGAAAGTCGGAAATGTTATTTTCTCAGGTCCTGAAGCTGATATCCAGGTTGGAAATGCACTTCCGATTGCTAACATACCCGTTGGTACAGTTATTCACAACATCGAGCTTAAGCCGGGCAAGGGTGGCCAGATGGCAAGATCTGCCGGAAACGGTGCTCAGCTAATGGCAAAAGAGGGCAAATATGCTCAGGTAAGACTTCCATCCGGAGAAGTTAGAAAAGTTCTTATGAACTGCAGAGCAACAATCGGTGAAGTTGGTAACGAAGACCACGCTAACATCCAGATTGGTAAGGCAGGTAGAAAGAGACACATGGGAATCAGACCTACAGTTAGAGGTTCCGTAATGAACCCTAATGATCACCCACACGGTGGTGGTGAAGGTAGAACTCCTATCGGTAGGAAATCTCCTGTTACTCCATGGGGTAAGCCAACTCTTGGATATAAGACTAGAAAGAAGAATAAGTCTTCTAACCAATACATTGTTAAGAAGAGAAACGAGAAATAAGGAAGGAGCATAAATAATGGGTAGATCACTTAAGAAGGGCCCTTTCGTAAATAAGAAGCTGCTTAAGGCCATCGAAGAGATGAACGCAGCAAACGAAAAGAAAGTTATCAAGACATGGTCAAGGCCTTCTACAATTTTCCCACAGATGGTGGGTCACACTATCGCTGTCCATGACGGTAGAAAACATATCCCTGTATATATCACAGAAGATATGGTAGGACACAGACTTGGAGAGTTCGCTCCTACCAGAACATACAGAGGACATGCTGCTGATAAGTCATCTAAAGTAAGGTAAGAAAAGGAGATAAGAAAATGGAAGCAAAAGCAGTTGCTAAATACGTGAGAATGTCTCCTATTAAGCTTAAACCAATTGCCGATATGGTTAGAGGTAAAGACTTACAAGAGGCATTGAATATTTTGAAATTTACGCCAGGTAAAGGTTCTGAAGTCATTGAGAAGGTTGTTATGTCTGCCGCAGCTAATGCAGAGAACAACCACGAAATGAACCCTGACAACCTGTACGTTGCAGAAGTTAGTGCAAATCAGGGTCCTACCATGAAGAGATGGCGTGCAGGCGCTCGTGGTGGGGCATCCAGAATTCTTAAGAGAAGCAGCCACATAAGCGTAACTCTTAAGGAAAGAGATTAAGACAGGAGGTTAATTGAATGGGTCAGAAAGTAAGCCCTCATGGCATGAGAGTGGGCATTATCAAAGACTGGAATTCCAAGTGGTTTGCTGACAAAAAAGGTTTTGCAGACCTACTAATCGAAGATAAGAAAATCAGAGAATACGTTAAGAAAAAGCTCTACGTGGCAGGTATTTCTAAGGTTCTGATCGCCCGTGAAGGTGAAGATAACCTAACAGTTACCGTCCTGACAAGCAAGCCCGGCATGGTAATAGGAAGAGCCGGTGCCGGTATCGATGAGCTAAAAGCCGGACTGGTGAAGCTTACTGGCAGAGAGCCTGGAAAGCTACACATCTCTGTTGAAGAAGTAAGCAGAGCAGAGCTTGATGCACAGCTAACAGCTGAAAGCGTTGCAGCGGCTCTAGAAAGAAGAGTAGCCTTCAGAAGAGCTATGAAGCAGGCTATCGGAAATACAATGAGAGCAAATGCAAAGGGTATCAAGATTCTATGCTCCGGAAGACTTGGCGGAGCTGAAATTGCAAGAAGCGAGAAGTATAGCGAAGGTAACGTTCCTCTACACACTCTTAGAGCGGACATCGACTATGGTTTCGCTGAGGCTGATACAACTTACGGCAAGATAGGCGTTAAAGTTTGGATCAACCACGGAGAAATCCTTGACAAGGGACTTCAGAGCCCGGTTCGTGAGGAGAAGAAGGAAAACAGGAGAGACAGGAGACAGCGCAAGGACGGAGACAGAAGAAGAAACGACCGCAGAAGAAATGATCGCGGTGGTGACAAGTTCGGAAAGAAGGAAATCGCAGTTGCTGTCAACAAGAGAATCAGACCTGTTGCTGCTAAGGTAGAAGAACCACAGGTTGAGGCAGAAGCTCCTGCTGAAGAGGCTGCTGTATCAACTGAAGAATAAGCAAGAAGAGAGGAGGAACGAGCCATGTTAATGCCAAAACGTGTTAAACGTAGGAGAGTTCACAGAGGAAGAATGAAGGGCATAGCAACTAGAGGTAACAAGATCACCTACGGTAAGTACGGTCTTGTAGCCCAGGAGCCTGGCTGGATTACATCTAACCAGATTGAGGCTGCCAGAATTGCTATGACTAGATCTATAAAAAGAGGCGGTAAGGTTTATATCAAAATCTTCCCACACAAGCCTGTAACCAAGAAGCCTGCTGAGGTAAGAATGGGTTCCGGTAAAGGTGCTCCTGAATACTGGGTAGCAGTAGTTAAGCCGGGCAGAGTAATGTTTGAAATTGATGGTGTAACAGAAGCACAGGCAAGAGAGGCTATCAGACTTGCTATCCACAAGTTGCCAATCAAGTGCAAGTTTGCCATGAAGCAGTTAGAAGAGGGCGGTGAAGCGTAATGGAAATGAATAAAATCAGACAGATGACGGATATCGAGCTTTCTTCTGAACTTGACAAGATGAAGAAGGAGCTATTCAACCTGAGATTCCAGCACGTAACAGGTCAGCTTGAAAACCCTGTTAAGATGAGGGAAGTTAAAAGAGATATTGCTAGAGTCAAGACCATCATTCGTGAGAAGGAATTGGCTAAGGCCGAAGCATAAGAAAGGAGGATGTGATTATGGCAGTTGAAAGAGTAGAAAGAAACAGAAGAAAATCCAAGGTTGGTATCGTAGTTAGCGATAAAATGGATAAGACTGTGGTAGTTGCTATTGAAGACTTTGTAAGACACCCTCTTTATGGCAAGGCTATGAAAAGCACCAAGAAGGTAAAGGTTCACGACGAAGAGAACCAGTGCGAGGTTGGAGATAAGATTAGAATTATGGAAACAAGACCTCTGTCCAAGGATAAGAGATGGAGACTTGTTAGAATAGTAGAGAAAGTTAAGTAAGGAGGCACCAGAACATGATACAGACTGAATCAAGACTTAGGGTTGCAGACAATTCAGGTGCGAAGGAACTCCTTTGCATCAGAGTTCTGGGAGGAACTAGCCGCAAGTATGCCAACATCGGCGATGTCATCGTGTGCGCTGTAAAGGATGCTACTCCTGGTGGAGTTGTAAAGAAGGGCGACGTTGTTAAAGCTGTTGTTGTTAGATCAAAGACAGGTGCTAGAAGAGCCGACGGAAGCTATGTTAAGTTTGACCAGAATGCTGCAGTTATCATCAAGGATAAAGAAGACAAGAGCCCAGTGGGCACTCGTATCTTCGGACCTGTTGCAAGAGAGCTCCGTGACAGAGGATTCATGAAGATAGTGTCACTGGCACCAGAAGTTCTATAGGGGGTTCTTAATATGCGAATCAGAAAAGACGATACGGTGGTA
The DNA here is from genome assembly GCA_029983755.1 of Anaerovoracaceae bacterium. Taxonomy (GTDB): domain Bacteria; phylum Bacillota; class Clostridia; order Peptostreptococcales; family Anaerovoracaceae; genus S5-A14a. The sequence goes on along the minus strand of JASBYX010000017.1, from coordinate 17,437 downwards.
GTAATCGCTGGAAAAGATAAAGGAAAAATTGGGAAGGTTGTTAAGGCACTTCCTAAGGAAAATAAAGTTATCGTAGAGGGTGTAAATGTTCAAACCAAACACCAGAAGCAGACTCAGAAAGCAAAGGCTGAGATCAAGCACGTTGAGGGACCTATCGACGTTTCCAACGTTATGTACTACGATACAAAGACAAAAGAAGCTAGCAAACTAGGCTATACTTTCAACGATGGAAACAAAGTAAGGGTAGCCAAGAAGAGCGGTAGCGTAATAGACTAGGAAAGGAGGAGAGTATTTTGACAGCAAGACTAAGAGAAACATACAAGAATGATGTGTTTAAGGCACTTCAGGAGAAGTTCGGATATAAGAATCCTATGGAAGTTCCAAAGCTTGTAAAGGTTACAATCAACATGGGCCTCGGAGAAGCTAAGGAAAACGCTAAGATTCTAGATTCTGCAGTTAAGGAACTGGCTGTTATCTCAGGACAGAGACCTGTAAAGACCAAGGCAAGAAAATCAATCGCTAACTTTAAGGTTAGAGAGGGCATGCCTGTTGGCTGCAAGGTTACTCTGAGAGGCGACAATATGTACGAATTCGTAGATAAGTTCTTCAACATCTCTCTTCCAAGAGTAAGGGACTTTAAGGGCGTAAGCAAGAATTCATTCGATGGAAGAGGAAATTACTCCATGGGTATCAAGGAGCAGCTTATTTTCCCTGAAATCAGATATGATGAGGTTGAGTCCATTAAAGGCATGAACATTGTATTCACAACGACGGCTAAGACTGACGAAGAGGCAGCAGCACTGCTATCACTTCTTGGGATGCCGTTTGAGAAATAGGAGGGGAAGATGGCTAAGAAATCTCTCAAGGTTAAACAGCAGAGAAAACCTAAATTTTCAACACGTGCATATACCAGATGCAAGATCTGTGGAAGGCCACACTCCGTATTGAAGAAATACGGTATCTGCCGTATATGCTTCAGAGAGCTTGCCTACAAGGGAGAGATCCCTGGTGTCAAGAAGGCTAGCTGGTAAATCACAGAAAGGAGAATTACTGTAATGACAATGACAGATCCTATAGCAGATATGCTGACTAGAATCAGAAATGCCAATACTGTAGGTCATGAAACAGTGGATATTCCTGCATCTAAGATTAAGAAATCCATTGCAGAGATATTGCTTGAAGAAGGCTACATTAAGGGATTCGAAGAAATCGATGATAATAAACAGGGCATCATAAAAATCGATATGAAGTATGGTGCAAACAAAGAAAGAGTAATCAGTGGAATCAAGAAAATTTCTAAACCGGGCCTGAAGGTTTATGCAAAGGCTGATCAAGTTCCTAAGGTTCTTGGAGGACTTGGAGTTGCCATCATCTCTTCTTCTAAGGGAGTTGTAAGCGACAAAAAGGCCAGAGAGCTAGGCGTTGGTGGAGAAGTAATCTGCTATATTTGGTAGGAGGTAGAATATGTCAAGAATAGGATTAAAACCTGTACAGCTACCTTCCGGAGTAGAGGTAGATGTTAAGGAAAACAACGTGGTAACTGTAAAGGGACCAAAGGGAACTCTTTCACAGCAGCTGAGCCCGGAGATCAAGATTGCCGTAGAAGATGGGCAGGTTGTATTCTCAAGAGAGTCTGATGCAAGAAGCATGAGAGCACAGCACGGACTTGCAAGAGCTCTGTTCAACAACATGGTTATCGGTGTAACTGATGGATTTCAGAAGAAGCTGATACTAAACGGAGTGGGCTACGGAGCAGAGAAGAAGGGTAAGAATCTGGTTATGAACCTTGGATTCTCTCACCCTGTTGAAATGGAAGATCCTGAAGGAATTGAAACTGAGGTAGCCGATGCTACAACAATTGTTGTTAAAGGCATTGATAAGGCTCTAGTAGGAAACTACGCGGCCATCATCAGAGACTGGAGAAAGCCTGAACCATATAAGGGTAAGGGTATCAGATACGAAGATGAGTACATCAGAAGAAAAGAAGGAAAAACTGGAGCTAAGGCTTAAGAAAGGAGTGAACTAAATGTCAAGAGTTAGCAGAAATGACAGACGTGTTAAGAGACACCAAAGAGTGAGAAAAAACTTAATCGGAACTCCTGAGAAACCAAGGCTTTGCGTTTTCAGATCCAACAAGAATATCTCAGCCCAGATTATTGACGATGTTAATGGAAATACATTGGCATCAGCATCAACACTAGAGAAAGATCTAAAGGGTGAGAACGGCGGCAACAAAGAGGCTGCAAAGAAAGTTGGAGAACTCATTGCAAAGAGAGCATTGGATAAGGGCATCGAGAACGTTGCTTTCGATAGAGGTGGATTTCTTTATCACGGAAGAGTTAAGGAATTAGCAGAGGGTGCTCGAGAAGCAGGATTGAAATTCTAATTAAGGAGGAATGAGAAATGGCTAGACAACAAGATGCACCCAAGAGTGAATTCAAAGAAACTATTGTAAATATTAGACGAGTTGCAAAAACTGTTAAAGGCGGAAGAAACATGAGATTTTCCGTTACAATGGTTGTTGGAGACGGCAAAGGTCGTGTTGGAGTAGGTCTTGGTAAGGCACAGGAAATCCCTGAAGCTGTTAGAAAGGCTACTGAGGATGCAAAGAAGAACATGATTACAGTTCCAATGGTTGGAACTACTGTACCTCACAGAAATACAGGAATATATGGAGCAGGTAGAGTTCTGATCATGCCGGCGGCAGAAGGTACCGGGGTAATCGCAGGATCATCCGTTCGTGTTGTACTTGAATCTGCAGGACTTAAGGACGTAAGAGCAAAGTCTATCGGTTCTAACAACACTGTAAACATGGCACTTGCAACAATCGAAGGTCTTAAGAATCTGACAACTCTAGAAAAAGTGGCAGCACTTAGAGGGAAGTCAGTTGACGAAATTGCTAGATAGGAGGAATGACCAATGTCAATGTTAAAAATCACTTTAACTAAAAGTACAATCGGCGCTACCCCTAAGCAGAGAAAAGTTGTGGAAGCACTGGGACTGAAGAAATTACATCATTCAGTTGAATTGGCAGACACTCCTCAGACTAGAGGTGCCATAGACAAGGTAGTACACCTTGTTACTGTAGAAGAGCAATAGGATAGGAGGTGCAAGAATGCGACTGCATGAGTTAAGAAAGGCAGAGGGCTCCACTAAAGTAGCTAAGCGTAAGGGCAGAGGTCAAGGTTCAGGCCTTGGAAAGACTGCAGGAAGAGGCCATAAGGGTCAGAACGCAAGAAGCGGTGGCGGAGTTAGACTTGGCTTTGAAGGTGGTCAGATGCCACTTTATAGAAGGTTACCAAAGAGAGGATTTACAAACATCTGGGGCACTACTTATACAACTCTAAACGTAAGTGACCTTAACAGATTCGAAGATGGACAGGAAGTGACAGTAGAATCACTTAAAGAAGCCGGTCTAATCAAGAAGATAAATGATGGAGTAAAGATTCTAGGGGATGGTAAGCTTGAGAAGAAGCTGACTGTAAAAGCGAATAAATTCAGCAAGACTGCTATTGAGAAAATAGAATCTGCAGGAGGAAAGGCAGAGGTACTGTAAGATGGAATTGCTTAAGACTGTTACTCAGGCGTGGAAAGTTCCGGAGATGAGAAGAAAAATCTTGTTCACCTTAGCTATGCTTGTAGTTTTCAGAATAGGCTCCAACATTCCGGTTCCCGGAATCAATAGGGACTATTTGGCGAGAATATTCAGCGGTGAGACAGGGCTGTTTGATTTGTTTGACCTGTTCTCAGGTGGGGCTTTTCAGAAATTCACCATATTCGCCTTGAGTATCACACCATACATTACAGCATCCATTATTGTACAGCTATTGACGGTAGCATTCCCTTATTTTGAGAACTTAGCAAAAGAGGGAACAGCCGGTAGGAAGAAAATGGCCCAAATTACAAGGTATATGACAATAGGCCTTGGGTTAATTCAGAGTATCGGTTTAACAATTGGGCTCTTTAGAGGAGCAGTTATACACCAGACGGTTTTTTCCTTCGCGGTTATTATATTGGTATTGACTGCAGGAACTGCATTTCTAATGTGGCTAGGCGAGGAGATAAACGACAAGGGTGTTGGTAACGGTATTTCGTTGATAATTTTCGCAGGTATCGTAGCGAGGATTCCAGCAGGTATCAGAACTCTGATAGTTAAATATCAGGAGGGAACGGTGAGCGTTGTTACACTGATTCTGTTTGCAGTATTTGCTCTGGCTGTCATAGTCGGGATTATCCTCGTGCAGCAGGGAACCAGAAAAATCCCTGTTCAATATGCAAAGAGAGTGGTTGGAAGAAAGGTGTACGGTGGACAGGCTACACACATTCCACTAAAGGTGAATCAGGCAGGTGTTATTCCGGTTATATTCGCAATGGCACTGCTCACATTCCCGCTGACAATTACATACTTCTTCCCGAACACAGGTTTCACAGCCTTTGTTACTAAGTATTTATCACCGGGTGGAATGCCCGGCGCGTGGATCTACGGTGCTTTGAACGTGGTATTAATCATTGCGTTCACGTATTTCTACACATCGATTACATTTAACCCAATCGAGATTGCAAGCAATATGAGGGCAAATGGAGGTTTTATACCTGGTCTCAGACCGGGAAGAGCAACTGTGGATTACCTGCACAGGGTAATGACAAGGATATCCCTTGTGGGAGCTATATTCCTTGCTATAGTTGCAACTTTGCCGCTGCTTTTAAGCCATGTTGCAGGCATCGATGTAAGATTTGGTGGAACATCATTACTGATTGCTATAGGTGTTGCACTTGATACGATGAGACAATTAGAGGATCAGATGGTAATGAGGAATTATCGAGGATTTCTTAAGTAAATCAACGATTTCTTAAATAATAGGAGATAGATATGTTAAGAACAATTTTATTAGGGCCACCGGGAGCCGGTAAGGGTACCCAGGCAGTAAAGATTGTTGAGAAGTACCATATACCTCATATTTCTACGGGAGACATCTTCCGAGAAAATATCAAGAATGGCACAGAACTGGGAAACAGAGCCAAAGCATACATGGATAGAGGAGAACTCGTCCCTGATGAATTGGTTGTTGAGATTGCAACTGACAGGCTCACAAAGGATGACTGCAAGGACGGATTCCTTCTTGACGGCTTCCCAAGAACAATCTTCCAAGCCGAGAAACTGGATGAATTCCTGGAAGGCAGAGGAGAGAAACTGGACAAGGTTATCAACATAGATGTTGAGAAATCAGCTCTGGTTAAGAGAATAACCGGAAGACGAGTTTGCAAACAGTGTGGTGCCAGCTATCACATCGAAAACATACCACCTAAGAAGGAAGGGGTTTGCGATATCTGCGGCGGAGAGCTGATCCAGAGAGCTGATGACACCGAAGAAACTGTTTTGAACAGAATTGATGTATATAATAAGCAGACAAGACCACTTGTCGAGTATTATGAAAAAGCCGGAATCATCGCAAACATCAATGGGAACAAAGACCTTGACGATGTTTTGGCAGATATAGTAAAAGCCTTAGGTGACTAAGATGATAATCATTAAATCAAAAGATGAAATTGATTTGATGCGTGAATCAGGCAAGGTAACCGGATACGTTCTGAGAACCCTTGCTGATTTCATTAAGCCGGGCATCTCTACGATGGACATCAATAATTACGTTGAAAAAACCATTACCAGCTACAAAATGACCCCAACGTTCAAGGGGTACGGCGGATTTCCTGGGGCTGCGTGCGTTTCTGTAAATGAGGAAATTGTCCACGGGATTCCAAATAAGGACAGAATTCTAAAAGAAGGCGATATCGTGAGCGTAGATGTAGGTTCCACATGGAAACATTATGTGAGCGATGCAGCTCGTACCTATCCTGTGGGAGAGGTGAGCGAAGCAGCCATGCGGCTTATTAAGACCACTGAAGAAAGTTTCTTCAAAGGGATTGAATTTGCTAAAGTTGGGTATAGACTATCGGATATATCCCATGCGGTTCAAGTTTGTGCAGAAGCCGCCGGCTATGGAGTAATCAGAGATTATGTGGGTCATGGTGTGGGGAGGAATCTTCACGAAGATCCACAGATTCCAAACTATGGAGCCCCTGGTAAGGGACCAAGACTTCAGGCAGGAATGGTTGTTGCGATAGAGCCGATGATCGTTGAAGGTAGCTACGAGACCGAAACTTTGCTGAACGACTGGACGGTTGTGACAGTGGATGGTGGATTGGCAGCTCATTACGAGAATACGGTTGTAATTAACGATGGTGAGCCGGAGTTGCTCACATTATAAGGAGAGGTATTCATGGCAAAGAAAGATGTCATCGAGGCAGTAGGAACCGTTGTGGACGCACAGACTAATGCGATGTTTAAGGTTAGACTGGAAAACGGTTTCGAAATACTAGCCCACATTTCGGGCAAAATAAGGATGAACTATATAAGGATACTTCCTGGAGATAAAGTTAAGGTGGAACTGTCACCTTACGACTTGACCAGAGGTAGAATTACATGGCGAGATAAGTAAGCTTACAGGAGGGATTAAAAATGAAAGTTAGAGCTTCCGTAAAACCCATTTGCGAAAAGTGCAAGGTAATTAAAAGACACGGAAAAGTAATGGTTATCTGTGAGAACCCTAAGCACAAGCAGAAACAGGGTTAAATCTAAACGATATGGGCCTAAAACCGGGTTTAGGATTCCAAATATTTTTTTCATGTGAACCTGTCTATATCACTCCCGGAGTAAGTGACGGAAGATAGGAGAAGGAGGAGATTAATGGCTCGTATAGCCGGAGTTGACTTACCAAGAGAAAAGAGAGTTGAAATTGGCCTTACTTACATTTACGGTATCGGCAAAGCAACTTCTCAGGCAATTCTCGAGAAAGCTGGAGTTAATCCAGATACTAGAATCAAAGACCTCTCAGAAGATGAGGTTGGTAAAATCAGAAAGATTATCGATAGCGATTACGCTGTAGAAGGAGATCTTAAGAGAGAAGTAAGTCTAAACATCAAGAGACTTATGGAGATTGGTAGCTACAGAGGAATCAGACACAGAAGAGGCCTTCCGGTTCGTGGACAGAAGACTAAGACTAATGCCAGAACCAGAAAGGGTCCAAAGAAGACTGTGGGAAGAAAGAAAAAATAAGAAGGAGGTAAATAATAATGGCTAAAGCTGTAAAGAAAACAGTTCGCAGAAAAAAAAGAGAACGAAAGAATGTCGTTAAAGGCCAGGCTTATATTCAATCCTCCTTTAACAATACTTTAGTAACCTTGACCGACATGGATGGAAACGCCCTATCATGGTCAAGTGCCGGATCACTAGGATTCAAGGGCTCAAAGAAGTCCACTCCTTTCGCAGCACAGATGGCTGCAGAGGAAGCTACAAAGGCAGCAATGGAACACGGACTTAAGACTGTAGAAGTTTATGTTAAGGGTCCGGGTTCCGGGAGAGAAGCAGCAATCAGAGCACTTGCTCAGGCAGGACTTGAGATTACACTTATCAAAGATGTAACTCCAATTCCGCATAACGGCTGCAGACCACCAAAGAGAAGAAGAGTCTAATAGAAGGGAGGAATAGTGATGGCAGTAAACAGACAACCAATTTTAAAAAGATGCAGATCCCTGGACATCGATCCAAGCCATTTGGGAATCTACAAAACATCTAAAAAATCACCAAAGAGAAGCTTCAAGAAAATGAGTGAATACGGTCTTCAGCTGAGAGAAAAGCAGAGAGCTAAGTTCATTTATGGCGTTCTTGAGAAGCAGTTCCGAAACACATTCGACAAAGCAGCTAAGAAGCCTGGAATTACAGGTGAAAACCTTCTCATTATGCTTGAGAAGAGACTGGACAATGTTGTTTACAGAATGGGTCTTGCAACCACAAGAAGAGACGCAAGACAGGCAGTAGTACATGGTCACTACACAGTTAACGGCAAAAAAGTTAACATCCCTTCTTATCAGGTAAGCCCAGGAGATGTAATCAAAGTAAAGGAAAAGAGCTTAAATTCTCCTAAATTCAAAGAAATAAAGGAGATGCAGGTCGGAATCCCGGGCTGGCTATCAGTGGATAGAGAAAAGCTTGAAGGAAAGGTTTTAGCGGACCCTACAAGAGATCAGATCGATACTCCTGTAGCAGAGCATCTCATCGTCGAATTGTATTCCAAGTAATAAGTTAGTTATAGCTTTTTGTACCAATTTACTTTGGAAGATAAGGAGGTTTTTTAGTGATAGAAATCGAAAAACCTACAATTGAAAAATTTGTAGACGAAGATAGGAAATACGGAAAGTTTGTCATAGAACCACTTGAGAGAGGTTATGGAACAACCCTGGGAAATGCTATGAGAAGAATACTTCTAAGCTCACTTCCAGGAGCAGCCGTAACATCTGTAAAAATCGATGGTGTCCTCCACGAATTCTCAACTATTCCAAATGTTAGAGAGGATGTAACTGAGATTATACTCAATCTTAAGCAGCTGGCTGTTCGTCTAAACAGCGAGGAGCCTAAGAGAGTAATAATCAACGCAGTGGGGCCTAAGGAGGTTACAGCAGCAGATATTATGGGAGATTCCGAGCTTGAAATTTTCAACAAGGATCTTCATATTGCACAGCTTGAAGAGGGCGCAAACTTGATAATGGAGATTACTATTGCAAGAGGCCGTGGATACAGAACTGCAGATCAGAACAAGGACGAAACCACACCTATTGCTGTAATACCTGTTGACTCAATATTTACTCCTGTCAAAAAGGTAAACTACACTGTAGAAGACACCCGTGTAGGACAGGTGACAGACTACGACAAACTGACTCTGGAAATCTGGACAGATGGTTCAGTTACACCGGAAGAAGGCGTTTCCATTGGCGCTAAAATAATGAACGAGCATCTAAACCTGCTCATGTCTCTTGATGATTCTGCCGACCACTTTGAAATCATGGTGGAGAAGGAAGAGGATCAGAAGGAGAAAGCTCTTGAAATGACAATTGAGGAACTTGAGCTATCTGTAAGATCGTTCAATTGCCTCAAGAGAGCAAATATCAACACCGTTGAGGAACTTACTGAAAAGACCGAAGAAGATATGTTGAAGGTAAGGAACCTTGGTAAGAAGTCCCTGGACGAGGTTAAGAACAAGCTTGAAGAACTTGGTCTATCCCTCAAAGAGACTGAAGAATAGCACGGAGAAAGGAGACTAAAATGCCTGGATATAGAAAACTTGGCAGACCAACTGCTCACAGAAAATCTATGCTTAGAAATATCGTTACCGATCTTTTCAGAGAGGGTAGGATCACAACTACAGATTGCCGAGCAAAGGAAGCCAGAAGAGAGGCTGAAAAGCTGATCACACTAGCAAAGAAGAACGATCTACACGCTAGACGTCAGGCCCTTGCATACATCTATGACGAAGATGTAGTGACGAAGCTTTTCGAAGAAATTGCTCCTAAGTATGAGGAGCGACAGGGTGGCTATACGAGAATCCTGAAGTTGGGACCTCGTTCCGGCGACAATGCAGAAGTTGTTTTCCTAGAGCTGGTATAGTTTTAAGTGACGACAACAAAATAACTTGACGAAAAATCCCCCTTTGTGGTCAGTGCCATGAAGGGGTATTTTGTCGTTGTAATGTAGAAATAAAAAACATATTTTGTTTAAATCCACGGGGAATGTGTAATATATACATATATAATTTAGACAAGCGCCCCAGAGACCTAGGATCGAGGGGAGAAAATAAGTTAGTGCACTAGCGCCGGCTGGACCAGGAGGAATTGATATGGCATTATTAGATGATGTAAAGAAAAAGGCTAAGGACTTATCCGAAGGAGCAAAGGACATATTTGAAGACGCAAAGGAAAAGGCCGGAGAAGCTTACGAGGATGTGAAAGCCGCTGCAGGAGATGCATACGACAAGGCCCAGGATGCATATGAAGATGCAAAAGAGAAGGCCGGGGATGCCTATGAGGATGCGAAGGCTAAAGCAGGAGAAGGCTATGATAGTGCAAAGGACAAGATGGGAGACGCTAAGAAGAGTCTCAAAGACAAGATCGATGAGCACTACAAGGATGTAGACGGCGCCAAGGATGATGTTAAGAAGCAGGTGACAAAGGCTAGTAAGAGACAGTAATAGAAGCTGTTTTGGAGGTGGAGGTGTGTCATGAAAGATGTAAAGAAAACTGTAAGCAATACCAAAGAAAACCTTAAGGACAAGTATTTGCACAAGAAAGAAGAAATGGGAGAATTGCTTGAGGAAGAATACGAGGTTGAAGGTAAGAATATCGAAGAGGATACCACAGGATTCTCCTTGGGCAAGAAGCACTTAAAAGAAGCCGTTGAAAAAACGCAACCTGAACATCACGACAAATGATGACTACCAATAACCACTGAATATTGAAAGCGAGAAACTATTATGGACAAGAAGGATATAAAGAATTACGTAGCGGATGCAAAGGATTACGCTGCAGACGTTAAGGATGATGTTCTTGACTATGCAGGGGATTTCAAGGAGGATGCCTTGGACTATGCAGAGGACGCTAAGAAAAAAATGAAGAGAAAGGCCAAGAGATTCAAGAAGGATTTCAAGAAGGCTAGGAAGAAGTACGCGAAGAGAGATGACCATTCTGCGGAAATTGTCGTTGGTGCATCAGTAGCGTTGCTTGTTGCAAGCACACTTCTTGCACTGTATCTCGTCAAGAGAGATGACTGATTCCAAGATGCCCTAGGTGAATACTCGGGGTTAGGATGGAAGCTTAATAGATGAAATTTTATTCTAAAGCACCCTCTTGGTGGGGTGCTTTGTATTTAGGAGAATTTGAATGAACAGAAAAGTTAAAGTAACAAGAACAGGCAGAAGAACAGTTGACGGCGCAGGGGTAAGCCTAGTAAGAGTTTTGGGAAACACCACAACAGAGGAATTCGATCCTATTTTGATGCTGGACTCATTCGACAGCTTGGATCCTGCAGATTACATTGCGGGATTTCCACTCCACCCTCATAGAGGTATCGAGACAATCAGTTACTTATCAAGGGGTAAGATGAAGCACAAGGACAGCATCGGAAGTGAGGATACTATAACAGACGGAGAAGTGCAGTGGATGAACTCAGGTTCCGGAATCATGCATGCAGAGGAATTGCCGGCGGCAGACAGAATGCTTGGAGTTCAGCTATGGCTCAACCTTCCAAAGGCAGACAAGTTCAGTAGTCCTTACTACCACAGGATAAACAAATCTGATATAGAAGAAATTCCATTCGATGGAGGTTTTGTAAGACTTTTAGCAGGTCAGTATGATGGCCATGAAGGCTTTAGCGGCGAACATTTGCCTCTGGATTACTATGATATCCACATGGCACCGGATGCTACCTTTACAATCGATACAAAACAGGATGCTTCGGTTATGGTTTTCACCCTCATAGGGGAGATTGAAATAGAAGGAGAGCAAATCCCTGAGAAAACTGCAGTAAAACTCACAGAGGGAGATAAGCTTGTCATCAAAAATGGTGACAGAGATTCCCAGGTGCTTTTCATGAGCTCAAAGAAACTTGGGGAACCTGTTGCATGGGCAGGCCCAATCGTGATGAACACAAAGGCAGAACTAGCAGAGGCATTTGACGATCTGGACAGAGGAACCTTCATTAAGGAAAAAATCGATTACGAAAACTAGAGCTGGCATAAGGGAACAATCTTCATGATTCCAATAACTCTATTGTTGTTAAATCGGCGTAGATGAGGACTGTTTTATTAAAAATAATAGATATAAAGTATGTGATAATTTGGGCAGATCTTTTGATTTGTCCTTTTTTCTTTGCTGTTTTTCTTTACGGTGAATAAATATAAACATAATATTCATCTTCGTGTCAGTACCTACTTTGGCTTGCTAATTGTAAAAAACTATTGTATCATACAATCATACTCTACTAGGAAATCCAGAATGAAAGGATGAATATAAGTAAGCATGGATTATTTAAAGAAAATTAGCGAAGAACTTGGTAAACCAACGGGAGAAAGAATGAGAATTCTTTTTTCCGGGGGTGAAGATAAAAGAATATTATCAGCCTGCATTGAGCTCGAAAGAGAAGGGATTCTTTCGCCTGTAATCCTTGGAAGGCGTAAGGATGTTGAGAATACAGCAAAAGAAATAGGAATTGATTTTCAGAGCCTTGATTTTGTAGACATTGATGGATCACCAAACTTTTTGGATATTGTTAAGTCGTATATGGAAATTAGAAATGGACAGGTGACTGTAGAAGATGCCCATAAAATTTTGCGATATAGCAACTATTTTGGAATGATGATGTTGTTTAATGGATATGTGGATGCCTTCGTTTCAGGTTCTGAAAACTCAGTGATAGATGTGGTAAAACCTGCTATGAGAATAATTGGAACAAAGCCTGGAATAGAGAAAATTTCCGGCGGAGTTTTGATGCTAAAAGAAGAAGAGGCCTATCTTATGGCTGACTGTTTTGTGCACATGAATCCCGATTCAGAAACTCTGGCAAATATAGCAGTAGAAACTGAAGATACAGCCAGAAAACTCGGGATAAATCCAAAGGTTGCGATGTTATCATTCTCGACTAAGGGCAGTGCTAAACATGAACTTGTTGATAAGGTAACTAGAGCCACAGAGATGGCAAAGTCGATAAATCCATCATTAGAATTAGATGGCGAACTTCAGTTTGATGCGGCATTTGTGGATAGTGTTGGTAAGAAAAAGGCTCCGGGATCAAATGTGGCAGGTAAAGCTAATGTTTTTATATTCCCATCCCTTGAGGCTGCGAACATAGGATATAAGATTGGCGAGAACTTAGGAGGTTTTAAAGCTATCGGAACTATAGTTCAAGGATTGAAGAAGCCTGTAGCAACAGTATCAGAAGAAGCTGATCAAGAAGCTATAATAGCGCTTGCGAAGGTGATAGCAAAACTTGCCTGTAAAGACATTAAATAAGGAGAAATGACATGAGCACTTTTGAAAATAAAGAACGTATAATACAAGAATTTGTACCTGGCAGGCAGATAACCCTTGCTCACGTTATAGCTAACCCTGTGCCGGAGTTATATACAAAGCTTGGTATTTTGGATGTGAGCGGAGCCATAGGAATTTTTACGATAACACCAAGTGAAGGAGCTATAATAGCTGCCGACGTTGCAAGCAAGGCTTCTGATGTTAAAATCGGTTTTGTTGATAGATTTAGTGGATCCCTACTTATTTATGGGGAGGTAGCGGCTGTCAGGGAATCGATGAAAGATGTAATAAGAGTACTTTGTGATGAAATGAAATTTGCCAGGACGGAGATTACAGGTAGCTAGCTTATGAAGAAAGTAATTTTTATCGGTAACACTGGTTGTGGGAAGACAACTCTAAGTCAGTCGCTGACAGATCAAAAACTTGAATACAAGAAAACTCAGTCGGTGGAAGTAGTTGGGTCAAGTATTTTGGACACTCCTGGAGAATACCACGAGCTTGGTCAATATAAAGGCGCATTGATGATAACATCTGCAGATGCAGAGGTGATAGCCTTTGTTCAGTCAGCTATTGATGAAGACAAAATGTTTTCACCGTACTATGCGGGTTCTTTTGCTAAACCGGTGATAGGGATTGTTACAAAAATAGATGTTGCTACAGAGCTTCAAATTAAAGAGGCAAGAGAACATTTGAAAAATGCAGGAGCAAATCAAATATTTAATGTTAGCAATTATACCCGAGATGGGATAGAGGAATTAAAAGAGTTTTTAGATGCAAAATAAGGGGATAAAGGAGCATCCAATGGCTAAGCTAAGGGTAGTTGTAGTTGATGATGAACCCATAATCAGAATGGACCTAAAATCTATGTTAACAAATGCTGGATATGATGTTGTCGGAGAAGGTGCAGATGGATTCGATGCCATCCAGATATGTGAAGAGAAAAAACCGGATGTTGCAATATTAGATATCAAAATGAAGGACTTGGATGGATTATCTGCGGCCTCTTACATCAAAGAGAAATCACCATCAACAGCTATTATTATGCTAACAGCCTTTAGTAAAGGCACCTACATAGATAAAGCTAAGGAATATGGCATAAGCACATACCTTGTTAAACCTATAAACGAGAAACTGCTTGTACCCAATATAGAACTTGCCGTTGCAAGACATCAAGAGCTTCTGGAATATAGAGAAGACCTGAACAAAATAAATGAGAAACTGGAAGTCCGCAAGTTAATAGAAAAGGCTAAGGGGATGCTCATGAAGGAAAAAGGGATTTCTGAGGACGAAGCATATAATTATATCCGGAATTTGAGCAAGACAAGGAATATATCTATGAAAAAAATTGCTGAACTAATTATTGACAGTTTTTAGCTCATGCTCCCGACCGAGCCTCATATTGGACTAAGTTTGTGACTCTCACAAGGATGGAAGGGGAAACTTCCGAAACAGTCTAGAAGCATATATGGGAAAAAGAAATGAACAATATCAAAACTATTGAAAAGCTATGCAAGGAATACACAGATTTAAGCCAGGCTGAAATTCAGGAGATTAAAATTGCTACTAAGTCATTACCTGCCATGGCGAATCTTTTCAATGCAGATGCCTTCATAGATTGTCCAATGAACGATGGAAGTGGGGATGCTATTGTAGTATCTGAAGCAAGGCCTGTTGATCATCCATCCTCATACAAAAGAACTGTTGTTGGCCTAGTTGCTACTAAGGAAAATGAGCCGGCAGTTTATCGCGGATTAAACCTAGGTGTACCAACTAAATTCATGAAGGCCATGACTCAAGAACATATGACGGTTATTCAGACGGTTGAACCTATCTATCATAAAGATAGAGTGATAGGAGTTTTCATAATCGAGCAGAGTATTCAGAGCGTGCAAAGTTCCAAACAATTCCATAGTCTTGATGTAGAAGATGAGGCCGAGTCGGATGAGGAGTCATTCTCAGGGTTTAGCGATGTCAAAAATATACTTATGAACGCTGATCAAGGACATGTTGCCGACAGTATAGAAGAAGGGCTTATATTCGTTAATCAAGATAGAAGAGTTGTATTCAGAAACAGGTCTGCACAGACCATATATAAAAGATTAGGCTTTTTAAGCGATATACTTGGGAAAGATTACAAAGATGTATGCATAGCTAAACCTCCCAAAAAAGATGAAGATACTGTAACTATTAAACAGGATGTAAAGCTGGGAGAATTTTATTTCACGGTTAAAACTTCCAGGGTTGATACCGAAGATTTAAGCCTAGTAGTCACAATAAGCGATATCACCACAAGTAAACTTCAAGAGCGAGAATTGGTTTTAAAGTCTGTTGCTTTTCATGAAATGCACCACAGGGTTAAAAACAATCTTCAGACTATAGCAGCATTACTTCGCCTTCAGAGAAATAATATGGAAAGCGAAGACGGAAAGAAAGCTCTGACAGATACTATAACAAGGATTTTGTCTATCGCTGCCACGCACCAGATAATGATGGAAACTGATGTGGAATCTATACAACTATTGGATATCGTAGCCGTTGTTAGAGAAAATATTTTGTCGTATTATGCAAATGAAGATTTTCATTTAGAAATAGAGTGTCACGGGGGAGATTTCAGCTTGTCATCAGAGAAGGCCTCAGCAATCGCTCTAATATTAAACGAGTTGTCACAAAACTCCATCAAATATGCTTTTAAAGATAGAAAAAGTGGAAAGATCACAGTAATGACAATGCAGAGGCGCGCTCATGATGTGGAGTTAATATATATCGATGACGGCATTGGATTTGATGTGAGCAGAACTAAAGGTGGAGGAATGGGGTGGACGATTATAAGATCTCTAGTATCAGAAAAACTAGAAGGACACATTGCAATAAAATCAGGTATCGAAGGGACAAAGGTCAGAATTGTTTTCCCGTTTGAATGAGCACGATAGAATTGCAAAAATTACGAAACATGCTCATTTTATAAATTTTTTAAAAATGTTGTAGAAAAACATAGTTGTTTGTGGTAAAATTATAACAATAACTGAATAAGGATATATCATTGACGATGTAGTCGATGAGATTGAGACGATGCAGTCCAGTAAATTAGCCGTTCCGGAGAATAGATGATAGAATTTTTCTCGGGAAGGGCTCGGGTTTATTTGGGCTGTTTTTTTCTGCCTTCTGTAATCTAGGTGAATAGAAGCTTCAGAATTGTTTTACCATTAGCCCAAAGTAAGGAATAGATTAGTTTTAGGAGGGAACGTAGATGAAAGAAGTAATCAATAGTGTTGGAATTGATATTGGTACTTCAACAACTCAGCTAATTTTCAGCAAGCTGACAATAGAAAATCTTGCAACAAGTTACACAGTTCCCAGGATTACAATAGTCGATACCGAAGTTGTTTATAGAAGCGATATCTACTTTACTCCTCTTTTGAGCGATACGAGCATCGATTCTGATAAAGTGAAAACATTAGTTCAGAATGAATATGACAAAGCAGGTATGAAGCCATCAGATCTCCAGACAGGTGCTGTAATAATAACAGGAGAGACTGCTCGAAAGGAAAACGCTAACGAAGTTCTCTCCGCTCTTAGTGACATGGCAGGTGAATTCGTAGTTGCAACTGCAGGCCCTGATCTTGAATCTGTTCTTTCTGCCAGAGGTGCAGGAGCCGACACAATGTCTAAGGAGAACCGAAATACAGTTGCAAATATAGATATTGGCGGAGGCACTAGTAATATAGCTGTTTTTCATAAAGGGGAGCTTATAGGTACATCGTGCCTTGATATTGGAGGAAGGTTAGTAAAAATCGAAAATGGGAAAATTTCTTATATCTACGACAAAATAGCTGACTTCGCAATGAAAAACGGTGTTTCTGTCAACGTCGGAGACTCTGCAGATGAAAGTGTGCTAAAAAAACTTGCTTCGTTAATGGCGGAGCAGCTGGCAATGGCTGTGGGGATCAAAAATAAGGATGAATTTCACAAGGCTTTATATACGAATGATGGAGCACCATTAGCTGATGATATTAAAATTGATGCTATCACTTATTCCGGGGGAGTTGCAGATATTGTTTACCACCCCGTTAAAGACGACTGGTTTAGATTCGGGGATATAGGTCCATTGCTTGGAATGGCAATTAATCAAACTGCATCATTTGATTCCGTTAAAAGGTATGACTCAATTGAAACGATAAGAGCTACTGTCGTAGGAGCAGGAACACACACAACCGAAGTGAGTGGGAGCACCATAAGGTATGAGGAAAATGTTTTACCGCTTAAGAATCTTCCTGTTGTAAAAATGAAAAAAGAGGACGAAACAAATCTAGATGTTTTTTCGAAGAGGCTGTCGGAGAAGATAGAGATATTTACTGGAAGAGGTGCTGACGATTGTGTTGCTGTAGCAATCAGTGGGGCAGAACATACAACATTCAAAGCCGTGCAAGAATTAGCAAAGGCCATAGTGCGTGGTCTTGAAAACTACGATAAGCTAGGCACACCGGTCGTAATTGTAAGTGAAAACGATATTGGAAAGGTTCTAGGT
>JASBYX010000016.1 GCA_029983755.1 Anaerovoracaceae bacterium | reverse complement strand
AATGTGTTCCGGGAACATTGTGAGATGTACAGTGTGAGATGTTCAGTGTGAGATGAACAATGTGAGATATAGGTTAGTAAAAAAAGGTCGTAGAAAATGAGATTAAATCGAATTATTATTCTAAAGACAATATCCATGGTTTTAGCGGTAGAAGGTGTTGCCATGATACCTTCAATTATCGTTGGATTTTATTATGGAGAGAGAAGTACTATCTCAGGCTTAGCCCTTACGAGTTTTCTCACCATTATTTTTGCTGCGATTATTCTCAATATATACAGAGGCAAGAAAGTTAAATTAAAAGTTCGTGAAGGCTTTCTCGTTGCCCTCCTTAGCTGGATTTTTGTCTGCATTGTAGGGGCATTCCCATATCTTGGATCAAACATGGGATATACCTTTGTGGACTCATTTTTTGAATCCACAGCAGGATGGACTACCACAGGTGAATTTGTTCTCCCCATAAGCAAAATGCCCCACGCTATTTTGATGTGGAAGGCTACTACCAATTGGCTTGGAGGTATGGGAATTCTAGTTTTCACAATTTCCCTTCTTCCGACCCTTGGAAAAGGTGCCCAAAACCTGGCTGCCTCCGAAAACACCGGTCCTCAGCTCACAAAATTTGCAGCGAGGCTCACTGACTCCTCTAAGATTTCCTACATTATCTACATCGGCCTTACATTCATAGAGCTGATCTGTCTTCTCCTAGATAGCAAAATGGGTAATTTCTTTGCGGTAATAAACACTCTTAGTACGGTGAGCACTGCCGGAATTTTTGATATTGGCGGAGAAATCGCCTGGGGTTTCACACCATACGCACGAACCGTTATCTCCGTTTTTTCCATTATCGGTGCCATGAACTTCTCGATTTTTTTCCTGATCGTTACCGGAAACATACGCAGAGCATTCATGAATGTGGAAGCAAAAGCCTATCTGCTCATTCTTTCTGTGGCTTCCATGATGATATTTGCAAGTCTTGTATTTTCTGACCAGTACAAAATATTTAAGTCTCTTGGCTATGCGGTTTCCCAGAGTATCAGCTTCGGTTCTACGAGCGGATTCTCCGTTGCAGATGTGGCCCATTGGCCTTCATTTGCTCAGGCTGTCCTTGTGATTCTCATGCTGATAGGTGGGTGTTCCGCTTCAACTGCCGGTTCCTTAAAGGTTATAAGAGTTGTAATCTTTTTCAAACTCATAATGCGTGGAATTTATAAGCGTATTCATCCGAATTCAATAAAACCTGTAATGCTGAAAGACAAGCCTGTAAGCCCTGAAATTGCAAATAGTGTCACAGTTTACATAACTTTGTATATCGGACTTCTTGCAATAGGCAGCTTGCTTCTTTCAATTGATAATCAGGATATGATAACCACTCTGTCTGCAACTATAGGGGCTCTATCAAACAACGGTTCAGGTCTCGGAGATGTTTCTTCCGGAGATTTTTCCGTGTTTTCCCCATTCGGCAAAATCGTTTCTTCTCTTCTTATGCTCATTGGAAGGACTGAGCTTTATGCTGCTCTTATAGTTTTGACAAGAAGCTTCTGGCTACACGATTCTTCTAGGATGTAGAGTGTATTGCGTATGCTCATAGCAGCTACCCCATTCTCCGGATCCTCCAAACTCGCACATACATGATTCGCCGATCACTTAGGTTGTGGGGCCAACTCACAGGATAAGTTGAAAGTCAATGTGTCCTGTGAACTTATCGGCTCTTGCAACCCTAACTTCCACAGAATCTCCTAGGTTAAATTCGTGTCCATAGGTTCTACCTATGAGCCTGAACTTTCCTTCTTCAAAGTCATAATTATCATCGAGGGTGGATATATGTACAAGCCCTTCCACCGTGTTATCAAGCTGGACATAAAATCCGAATGAAGTTACCCCACTGATAACTCCTGTGAATTCTTCACCAAGGTGGGCCTCCATGAACTGAGCCTTTTTTATCTTTTCAATCTGCCTCTCCATTTTCTGCGCACGTATTTCAGTATTTGAGGACTGTTCAGATGCTGCTTCAGCAACTTTTGCATAATGAGAAAGTTTCTCGGAGGTAGCTGTTTTGTTGATGTGCTCCTTGATAATTCGGTGAATTAACAGGTCCGGATACCTTCTGATTGGCGATGTGAAGTGACAGTAAAATTTAAAAGCTAAGCCGTAGTGTCCTGAGCATTCCGGGGAGTACCTGGCTTTTTGCATGGATCTCAGCATGACACTTGAAACCATCGGCAATCTTGGATCTCCTTCAAGTTCTTTCAGAATTTGAGCCAAGGCTTTGGAATGGACACTGTCAGCATTCAGACTCATCTTCATGCCAAGTCCCGCCATGAAAGCCTTGAGTTTCATTATGTTTTCAGGGTCAGGTTTCTCGTGAATTCTATACACAAAGGGATAATTCATCCAAAAATACTCTTCAGCCACGGTTCGATTTGCTGCAAGCATAAACTCTTCGATCATCCTGTTTGCAATTCTCCTGTCCAGATTCACGATTTCCTGCGGTATTCCGTTTTCATCAACATGAATCTCTGATTCATCAAGGTCAAAGTCCAGACTTCCATCTTCCTGTCTTTTCTTTTCCAACAAAACAGCTAACTCTTCCATGGTTTTCAACATCTGTTTGTGTTCTGCGGCCTTGCTTAGGCTATCTTCCACCTTTTCGTTCGAACTATTGTGATCTGACTTCTTACTCAGGCTGCGATCTATCTTTTCGTTAAAGCTGTGATCTGACTTTCCTTCCAAGATGTCCGAAACATCGTCGTAAACCAGACGTCCTTTTGAATTTATAACGGTTTCTACAATCTGATGGTCTGTTATTTCGCCCTTTTTATTAATATCCATTATGCAAGAGAGAGCCAATCTATCCACACCTTCGTTAAGGCTACAGATACCATTTGAAAGCTCTCGTGGAAGCATTGGAACCACTTGATCAAGAAGGTAAATACTGTTACCTCTCATAAAGGCTTCTTCATCTAGAGCTCCGCCTTCTTTTACGTAATGACTGACATCTGCAATATGTACACCTAGCCGATATCCTTTCGAAATCTTTTCGATAGAAATGGCATCGTCAAGATCCTTTGAATGTGGGCCATCTATGGTTACAATTTCAAGATCTCTCAGGTCAGTTCTTCTATTGAGCTCATCCTGCAAAGTCTTATCATCTATATATCCGGGAGCTGAAACGCTTTTTGCTTCATCTGCTGCTGCAAGGGAAAAGTCAACCTTTACATCGTGATCCTTAAGTATTGCTTTAATGTCTCCCTTAGGATCCCCCTCTTTGGCAACTACCGACAAAACACGACCTTCGGGCCCTCTGCCCCCTTTGGGATATTTGGTAACAGCCACTTCAACAAAATCCCCGTGTCTGGCTCTTCCAATGTTTCGCTTTTGTATATAAATGTCTGTTCCGTTCTTGCCCATAGGACTCACGATTCCAAACCTGTCACAGTCAAAGAAAAGGCCAACGGATTTTGTTAGGGAACGTTCGAGGATGTCTTTAACAAAACCTTCAGGCCCCCTAGATGAGTATTTTCGCTCCATCAGTTCAACTTCAACAATATCCCCATTCATCGCAGACTTTAGATTTCGCTTACTAATAAATATATCATCATCCCTGCCATCATGACTATCCTCCGGTGTGAGAAATCCAAACCCTGACTTGGTTACGGAAATCTTTCCCTTTACTGTTCTGTTTTTCTTCTTGTGTGGCCTATGTTGCCTGATTTTTTGCTTAAACTGTCTTTTCATAATGATGATGTCTCACTTTCCCATATAAACAGAAAACGGGTCATATGACCCGTTTAATTGCGCATGTTAAACCCTTAATTTCCAGTCCAAACACCTTCTACTAGGGGCATTTCGTTATTCGCACTCTGCGTTCTGTAGATATGCATCACAAGCAAGCTTGTCCTTATCGGCCTTCTCATCTCTGTCAGCTGTAGCCTTTGCAATCTCATCTGCAGCTTCATCAGATTCACCGGCTTCCTTTGCACTCTTATCTGCATCCTTAGCAAGCTCATGATCAAGAGGCTTACCTTCAGAGTCTTCTAAATAGTAATCCTGGTCTTCCTCTTCCTGTTCAGGCTCTTCTACCTTCTCAGCATTGCTGTCGTAGTGACCTTCTACAGCCTCCCTTGCCCCTGCTACTCTGTCAGTTTCAACAGTAGTTTCTGCAAGCTCATCACCGGCATCCTTTTTCCCGGCTGCTTCAAGCATGTCTTCCTTATCCTTAGCCAGTTCACTGTCCTGGTCAGGTGCAGAATCTGTCTTGAAATAATATTCGCCTTCACCTTCATTCTCGCTTACTTTGGCCTCAGCATCTGAAACATTTTCGTTTCCTTCAGCGTCCATTGCATCTGAATCCTGCTGAGCATTTTGAAGTTCTGAATAGTCCATAGTATCCTTTAAACTCAAACTAATTCTCCTCTTCTCAGTATCAATTGCAATAACCTTAGCATATACAATCTGACCAACTTTCAATACGTCAGAAGTATGAGCGATTCTCTGCCTTGAGATCTCGGATATGTGTACGAGTCCATCAAGTCCTGCTTCTATCTCAACGAATGCACCGTAATCCTTGATCTGTACAACCTTGCCCTTAACTATGTCTCCCTCTCTGATCTTATCATCTATAACTGACCATGGTTCAGGGGTTGTCTGTTTGAGACCAAGAGAAATCCTTCCGGTTTCCTCATTCATAGCAAGAACCTTAACGTTGATTGTCTCACCTAATGCAAGAACTTCCTTAGGGTGCTTTAATTTGCCCCAAGAAATCTCAGATATGTGTAGCAGTCCATCCAGTCCACCTATGTCAACGAAAGCACCGAAATCAGTGAATCTCATTACCTTACCTTCGATGATATCGCCTTCGTGGATATTCTTCCATATAGCTTCGATCTGCTTCTTTCTCTCTTCTCTCAAAACACTCTTTCTGGAGAAGATAGCTCTCTGCTTCTTAAGATCGCATCTAATTACTCTGGCTTCTAATTCCTGCCCAACGAACTCCTCAGCATTTTCTATATATTTGCTGGAAAGCTGTGACATAGGAATGAAACCGGTTATATCCTTGTATTCAGCAATTGCACCACTTGCTATAGCCTTAGTAACCTTTACCGTTATGATATCTTTCTTCTCGTAAGCTTCAGCAAGTTCGTTCCAGTGCTCAATTATGGCTAAGCCCTTCTGAGAAAGCAAAATGCCACCATCATCGTCTCCTGTCTGATTAACTATGGCCTGAATCTCATCGCCTTCCTTAAACTTGTCCTTAAGAGTTTCCCCTTCAGATAGTGAAGCCTCTTCCTTCTTTAGGATTCCGTCCTTCTTGAAACCAAGGTTTACAATAACTTCGTCATCCGTAACCATATGAACCTGGCCTTCGACGATGTCGCCATTCTTTGGCAATTTCAGAGAAGACTCGATTTCGTCCATGAAATCTTCCATAGGGTTCTGCACATTGTTTTCTAGTTGCTTATCAGTCATATTAGCAATAACCTCCTTAATTACGGTTTCAGGTGTCGATGCACCCGCCGCAACACCTATTTTATAATATTTTGCAAGTTCTTGCAATGGTAAATCATGAATATTTTCAGCAAAATAGGAATTTTCACAGTATTCCAAGGCAATTTCATATAATTTTCGACTGTTGCTGCTGTTTACTCCACCGAGAATAACCATAGCATCCATCTTTTTCGCCAGTTCTCTGCAACTTTCTTGGCGAAGAGTTGTAGCATTGCAGATCGTGTTTTCAGTTTCAAAGTCAATACCCGTCTCGGAAAGCAAATCCAAAACTTCTCTATATGTTCCAACCTTTAATGTCGTCTGACATACAACAAAACATTTCTTTTCTTTGAGTTTTTCAAATATATTTGATTCTTCCAGTTCATGCCGGCTGTTAACTATAATTGCTTCTCCGTTACACCATCCGTTGATTCCAACAACTTCAGGGTGATCAGCTGCTCCCACTATGAGTACAATTTTCCCTTGATCATAAGCCTTTCTGACAAGATCGTGTATACGTCCCACAAAGGGACACGTAGCATCAACTATATTTAATCCTAACTTCTCAGCCTGCCTATAGAATTCTTCCCCCTGTCCGTGGGACCTGACAATAACTGTATCACCTTCGCTGGCTTCCTCGGGACTGTTAATAATTTCTATGCCCTTTGCTTTGAGGTCATCAATCACTGTCTGATTATGTATGAGTGGGCCGAGTGTAAATATTCTCTTTTCTTCATCTTTTGAATCCTCCTTAGCTCGCACCTTGTCAAGCTGTTCCATTGTCTTGTCCATAGCCCTCTTCACACCAAAACAAAACCCGGAGTTCGCACTTATAAATATCTCTCTATTCTTCATATTTTTTTCTTTATTCGTCCTTTGTCCTTACACTATATCTCGATGCTACTTACGCATTACACCATCTGAAACTTATAGATCATCTTTAACATCTTTTGATATCTTGTGTTCATCTTTGACTCGAATCTGATTGTTCTGCGTAATTTCCTCACCGGCTTCGCCATGAATGGATTTAAGATATGCTGCGAAACTCCTCTCTGAGCCGTTATCTGTTGGGTGATAGTATCTCACATTTTCTTCGAAGAGATTATCCGGCAAATACTGTTGCTCTACATATCCACCATAAGCATGTGGATATAGGTAATCCTTCCCGTAACCTTTATCCCTAGCTCCCTTATAATGGCTATCTCTTAAATGGTCAGGCACAGGATCTATCTTCTTGTGTCTAATATCATTCATGGCCCCCTGCAGTGCCTCATAGGACTTGTTAGATTTAGGTGAAGATGCCATCAAAATAACTGCTTCGGCCAAAATCAGGCTTGCCTCAGGAAATCCAACCATTTGAGCAGCCTGAACACAGTTTGTTACAACGGAGATCGCACCGGGATATGCCATGCCCACATCCTCAGCTGCCATTACAAGAAGTCTCCTCCCGATCATCATCAAGTCCGCGCCGCCATCCACAAGACGTGCCAAATAATGTATTGCCGCATCAGGATCTGAGCCTCTAACTGACTTCTGTAGGGCTGACAACAGGTCGTACCTGTCATCTCCCCTATGGTAGAATCCCACCTTTCTCTGAAGAGCTTCACCAACCTTGTCCATAGTCAACGAATCTCCATCCGGCATATTGTCAACAATGAAACCCAATGTATCAAGAGCAACCCTCGCATCACCGTTTGAATACTCAGCTAACATGTGTATAGCATCATCGCTGTATTCAATTTGAAGATTGCCGAATCCTTTATCCTTATCGTTTAAACAATTTAGAACTATTGTCTCTAAGTTTTCAATGCTAAGTTGCTTAAACTCATATATGTTTCTAACCCGACTCAGCACTGCATTATTGATGGAAAAGAATGGATTCTCTGTGGTGCTACCGATAAATTTGACTATACCTTCTTCCAATGCCTTAAGTAGCGAATCCTGTTGTAGTTTGTTCCACCTATGAAACTCATCTATGTATAAAAATAACGGCTTTCCGATTAGACTGTGAAAATTCGTATCTGCATCGGCAAGCAAAGATTTGAGCTCTTTGATGCCCGTTGAAGAAGCATTGATTTCAACGAAATCCTGGTCCATTTCTGTAGCGATTATTCTTGCCAAGGTTGTCTTACCTGTGCCGGAATGTCCATAAAATATTGCTGAACTGAAATTCTTATTCTTGATGGCATTATAAAAAAGTGAACCTTTGCTCAAGAAGTGCTCTTGCCCAACAAATTTTTCTAAGGTTTTCGGTCGCATCCGCGTTGATAATGGAATCATGTCATGCCTCTTTCAAATACAATCTTTCAAATCGAACATTTGTTTCTTTTAATTAATTATAACTTATTCCCCATAAGATAGCAAAGGCTTTTTAATATAAAAAATAAAAAAACCGCTGAATAATCAACGGCTTAATTTGGAGGCGACACCCAGATTTGAACTGGGGAATAAAGGTTTTGCAGACCTCTGCCTTACCACTTGGCTATGTCGCCATAGGAAGCGTTAAAATTCGCTTCCATATTTGGCTAGGGTAGCAGGATTCGAACCTGCGCATGATGGAATCAGAATCCATTGCCTTACCGCTTGGCGATACCCCAATGTGGGGTGGATAGTGGGATTCGAACCCACGTATACAGGAGCCACAACCCTGTGTCTTAACCACTTGACGATACCCACCACAGATTCCTAAATGGAATCCCTCGAATTTTTACTAAAATTCGGAAAAATTGGCGACCTGGAACGGGCTCGAACCGTCGACCTCCAGCGTGACAGGCTGGCATTCTAACCAACTGAACTACCAGGCCATCCTGATATATGGTGGGCGCAATAGGGCTCGAACCTATGACCCCCTGCTTGTAAGGCAGGTGCTCTCCCAGCTGAGCTATGCGCCCTTAAATGTGGTAGCGGCGAGTGGACTCGAACCACCGACCTTCCGGGTATGAACCGGACGCTCTAGCCAGCTAAGCTACACCGCCACATACATGACTTGCCAATCCATCTGATGAATTCTCTTGTTCAAACTTTTACAATCGACTGCCTTCGTAGACTTTTCAAAGGAAATAATTGAAATCTCGCTATTAAGACATGAAAAAAAATGCCTAACCTTAAGTAAAAGTTAAAAACTTTGGAAAATCATTGCAAAAGATATGATACCAAAATATAAGGGTGGTGTCAACCTGTTTTTTAAATTCATGTTTATGTTTATTTACTCATAGCTCATATTGTTTCTCATTCACAAGATATAATTATATCTTTTTCTTAATTATTCTCTTGTAGCTTTTGAGCTTGCTGTATTTGATGCTTAAGCCGACCACCTGAAATTGCATTTTGAAAATCAAAGTTTTTACCTAAATCAACGACTTTCCACTCTTTATTCTTATTATCAAATTTTGTACGAAGGGTTGCCTTATTCTTAACGTCTTTTTTGCTCTTATCAAACTGTTTCTTCATGACTTTATTAAGCTCTTCCTGAAATTCATCTTTTTTCATTTTAGCTAATTTCTCATGATTCATTGAAAAATATTTCTGTACAGCCTCAGTAACTTTTACAAAGTCATATGTAGTAAATTCAACCTTTACATCGGCTTCCTTGCCTTTCTTAGTTTCTTTACTATCAAGAATTTTGAAATCGAAATCTTTCATGTGCTCAAAAATCTCATCGGGTGCCTTTTTAAATTGCTTTTCAAGTTCCTTTTTGTCCTTTTCCGAAAGTTTCTGTCCCGAAATTTCCTCTTGCCAGACAATTACATCACCTTTCTGAAGATCTTTCAGCAAACCTTCTGTTGCGCCTTCCGGAGTCTTTGGATCTGAACCGCAAGAAGATAGTCTAAGTGCCATTACCATTGTTATTAGAATTCCTATAATTTTAACTACTTTTTTGCTCATCACAAACAATTTAATGATACTTGTAAGCTCAAATATCATATCCCTTTCTATAGTATATCACTTCTGTTTTTGCAATCTGCATGAGTTGCTTTTAAGTAATTCTTCCGATTATATAATTGCAAATTTTTCTTAATATACCGACAGTTTACCATCGCTTTAAGTTCCTTATACATAACTATTATACCGCCATATTACAATGCTTGCAACTGATTATGGTGCTTTTGTATCCTTTATTCAATTATAAACATATGCCTCGGGTCCTTTTTCACATCTTTATTTATATTTATCCGCCTCATCGTAAATCATGCTAAAAATTCTAAAGTGTCTAGCCCCACATTTGGAGCTAGACACTTGTAAATTTACTATTAATCTTTTTTCTTTACCTAGTCTCTAAAGCGCCATCCTTTCTTCTTATATTATCTGATACCAAAAGGCCACCCACCATTAGAAGCCCTCCAAACATGGCCGGGTAATTATTAGGTTTTTTTCCAGTGCTTGGCACAGGGAAAGGTTTATTGTTAATTACATCCACGGATACATCGTACTTATAGTACATTTTGTCTCTCTCATTGTACTTAAATTCACCAGTAACATACCCCTTTGAATCGATTTCAGCCTTGGTTAGTTTAGTGGGTACATCTATCACCAGAGGCTCCTTAAGAAGAGTATACCCTTCAGCTGATTTTAGTTCAGTAACCGTATATCTATCAGGGTAGAGCTTATCAAAGATAATCTCCCCCTCAGAGTTTGTATCAGCCACCTTAACGACTCTGCCCTTGCTGTTTTTAAGCTGAAATTTAGCTCCTACTATAGGACTCTTTTCGTTTTCTTTCACCTTTTTAATCTTTATGCTGCCTAATAAAGGGAAATTGCTCGCTGAGTACTTATTACTTCCTTGAAGTTTAACTATACCATTTTCCTTAGTAACCTGAGTTACATACGGCTTTGTTGTGGGAACTGTATTCCCGTGAGTATCCCTTAAAACTCCTTCCAAAGTATAACCAAAAGCAGGCTTTGTTTCCTGAATGGAAACCGTGCCGTATGGAATTACAGGAGCATTAAACTCATTCCGGTACAGCAGATCGCTTGCTGTACGAATCAAATCTTCGTCACATAATTGAGCGACATAAGTATCCCCTATTTTCTTCGATTCGACCACCCATGTTCTGACAGCCTCAGAGGGCAAATTATTTTCGGTATAGAACCCATCATAGTATTTGATGGTAAACTGAGTACCTTCTAAGCTTGGAATTGTGGGGGTTTTTGCTCCATGCCAGAGTTTTGTTATCTCAAGAATTGAATGGTAATTCTCCGGCACTTCCTTAACCGCTGCCACATTGGCAGAAGCTATGGTAGTTCTTCCACTATCAACATTTATTGTGTAAACGGTTTTGTCGATCTCATATCCTTTCGAAGCCTTTATTTCAGCCACGTAATATGTGCCATAGTCAAGCCTCTTTGAGATTGCTCTTCCGTTAGAATCAGTTACTAAAGTGTCTACCCTGCTGTCCCCTGACAAGCTTCTACTTTTATAAACGCCGTATTCAGCCCCTTTAAGTGAATAACACCTGTTGCCGTTTGTTATGTTAGGAAGAGCTGATGTTTTGTGGACTCCCAGATAGCCTCCTGGAGAATATCTCCATGTGAGTATAAACTGCCCGCCATTTGTAGGTCTCGCAATGTATGCTTCAAATCCATCCGGTACAATTACGGACTTAGCCCTATCGTAAAGGGAATTAACAAGGTTTGGAAGGATGTACCCACGGTTATATCCTACGTAGCCTAGTATTCTCGACCCTGCTCTTCCAACCGCGTATTGCTGCTGATCCGTTGTGAATTCATCCTTAGCAAGATATGCAAGTTTGCAAAGATGAGAGTTTTTGTCGAGCTTTTCCATTTTTACAGTCTGTCCTCTCAGAGGAATTGTCATGTTAGTTGGATCAACACAAGCTCCATTCATTTCCCCTTTTCCGTCATCGACCCTGAAACTCCATGTAATTGATCCTCCACCTAGAGAAATCTGTCTAGCACTTGTTACAGTACCTGATGAACTTCCAGCCATCATCCTTCGAAAATCAAAAGGCTTAGAAATTTCCATAGCAACCTTATCATCGAAAGTTATATCTCTCCCTTTCTCATCATTCTCTTGGCTTTTTTCTACATTTGCATTATCTTCTTTTGAAAATCTTCCGTCCTTCTTTTCTCTATCTGAAACCCTTTGATTAGGTTCATCGATATTACTCTTATCATTTCCTTGTTTTTTCTTCTTAGAAAACTCAACAGAAATATTGATATTCTTTTTTGCCTTTAGCTTTAAAAAATACTCCTCTCCGTCAGCCTTCTTCTTGTCTTTCACTAAAAGGTTGACTTCATTAGAATTATTACTTTTTATCTTGACACTTTTTAGTTCCTGTGCTTCATCACCTGATATCTTAATCAGTACATCTTCCCCTCTAGAAAACTCTGCCGACTCATTAAATTTCCTATCCTTCCAATATGCCCTGTCCTTTTCAGCTTTCTCCTTTTCAGAATCAGTCAGCTTTCTTGAAAACAGCATATACCCGTTTTTTTCAGCTATGTTTGTTTCCGTTAGGGCGTTTCCCTTGCTCTCTGACTCCTTCAGAAAATTTTCAAAAGTGATCATCCCACATTCAGGCTTATCTAAGGTAATCGTTGCCCATTCATTTGCCCTGTTTATTTCAGAGTTACCCTCCTTTGATAGCTCTCCATCTTCAGCAAATGCAAACATCCCATAACCAAATGTAGATAAAAAAATTGAAAAGATGAGCATAGTGAGAAGTGTCTTTTTAATCGATATTATTTTAAATGTATTCACCATTAAATTCACCTTCCGTATTAAAATGTTGCTCCATCTGGAAGCGTCATTTAGATTTAACTAACTTTCTGTATAACCGGATAACAAAATACCCACCAACCAAAGCGATGCTTATGTAAAGAGCGTATCGGTACTCCCCCATCCACCTTGAAGCATTTCTCCTTTTAAGTTTGGCATTCTCATCCTCCTGCCTGTATTGAACTCTCTTTCCCCGTACAAGCAGCCTGTGATCATTTATACCATATGGTGTGCAGGTCAGGAGAGTGCAGTAATCCTTATCCTTTTCTATAGTGATCTCGTTTAAATCTTCGGGTAATACTACAGATATTTTGTCAACCTGATATTCAAGTTTCTTTCCAATGATATTGATGAAGAACTTGTCCTTCTTTTTCAGTCTGTCAATATCCGAAAACATCTTAGCGTTGTTTAGACCTGTATGGCCTGTTAAAACAGAGTGGGTCCCATTGCCACCTACGGGAAGGGATGATTCTCTCACATGACCGATGCCACGTTCTAGGACCTCGGCGCTTGTTCCATGATAAATTGGAAGCCTCACATCGATTTGAGGAATCTCTATTACCCCCATTACTCCATCTTCTGTGGTATTCAAAATCCCCTCGTATGTAACCTTTTCTTTAACATCACCTGTGAAAGGATCTATTATTACATTATTGCCATTTAGTATTCCCTCGTTGTATATCTTGGCCTTTCTTAGGATTTCATCTCTTTCCGTGCTGCTCATATCCTTTTCATTATCTTTATAGACCTCTATATATGAGTTAGCTCTGCTCTGATAAAAAAGGTTTGCTACAAATGGATAAGACATGAGTCCTATAGCCACAAGAAATATTAAAGATATGAGAAACCTCCTAGCAATTGTATATTTCATGACTTCTCTTTCTATATTCTTACTTTGGTGTTATCTTTTTAGAGATCTCCTTCTATATCCGGTTTCTTTTTAAGAAGTGCTACTCCAACAAGTCCTAGGACAAGTCCAAGCGCAGGCAGCATAACCTTTGCAACATCACCTGTCATTGGAGGAATAAATTTTTCTGAGTTTACTACCGACATCTTTGCCTCTGCGTTAGTAGACTCTCCATTTGAAAGCATTTCAGCTCTTTTTCCGTTTACAAAGGCAGATGCCCTGTCCCCTTCAAGGTAGAGAATCTCTTTGTTTGGATTATTTGCCATTGCTACCTTATCATAATGGGTAGTCTTTGTTGAAATGAAGTTGTCCTTCGTTTCCTTAATTAAAATGGTTATAGGTTCTTTAAGAAGTTGGTATCCATCAGATGTGTGAATCTCCGTAAGAATATATCCATTTGCCTCAAGCCCCAAAATATTCATCTTTCCCTTCTTATCAGGTGAGAAAACTGTGCCTTCCTTTTCAACCTTACCTTTTCTATTATCTGTAACTTTGTATGTGCCACTTGCCACCTTCTTGGCTGTGATATAGTGGCCATCTGTTTTGTTCATCAGAACAAACTGTACTTTGGTTGCATCCGGCTTCTTGTTCTTGCTCTGGAAGACCTTTGTTAGGTTAAGTCCGTATGAATATACCCTAGTCTTATCTTTCAGATGATCTTCATAGTTCATGCTCGTCCTTGACCAGGTAAGCTCTACATCGTTGTCGTTTCCCCTGTCACCTAGTATCGCATCTTCTGTTAGATTGCAAGAGTATGATACTACCATGTACTTTTCTCTGAGTTCAGAATTGATTTCTGACAGACCTTGAGCTGTGGTCTTTATGATCATCCTGTTAGTTGTGTAGGCTACGCTGAATCTACCGGATCCATTCTCATTCTCCCACTTCTTTACAGCCTTTGCAGTGTCATTAGCCTTGGCTTCGGCTTTTGTGTTGTAAAAAAACATTTTCGGATCCTTATTGTACAAAAGTCCTTTTTCGATAGTATCTACAAAATCCCACTTTGTCAGATATGTAGATTCATCGGTAATTTTAGGAATCTTTGTCACAATTGCATAGTCCACCCTATCTCCAATGGATGCTGTTGCATGTTCATCATATGCAGATTTCCCATAAAGTGCTGCGTCATCGTGCTGTCTCACATACTTATCCAGAGCTGGAATGTTCGTCTGGTTCTTCGGATATACATCTATATCATAAAACCACTTGTCGCCCTTGCTATCCGTTGAAGGTATGGATACAAAGAACGGATCGGTTGTATAGTGTATATTTGCCGGTACCTTAGTTTCAACAACCAGATAAAGTGCCACCGGAAGTCCTGCCCTTTTAGATACTCCATTTTTATCTGTTAGGGGCATTTTGGTTAGCTTCGAGTTGTTTACATACTTTTTGAGACGATTCTTAGAAGTAGTATTATCACCCGTAAGGAGTGCCTTCATCCGCTTGTTTATATCCATTGCTGTTTGAAGTTTTTCACTCTTGTTCAAACCAAGAATATCCTTGAGTTTCGGGTCAAGATCATATTTAACCTGAACTTTTCCCACTGTCCCCTTATCTGTAACAATGTCTGCTACTTTTACATAGCTGAATTCAACTCCTTCTATCACGTAGTTTGATAGATCCCTTTCAGCTTCATGATTTCGCTCTCCCGTTGACTTATACTTGGATACATCAACTCCATTCTTTTCTGCCGCCGTAAGGTCGTACTTGTGAATTGTCATCGAACCTGTCCTACTTGTGTCAATTACGTCCTCTTGTGCTGCATAGCTTGTAAAGTTTGGTGTAAACAAAACAGTTAAGCAAAAGAACGATACTGCAAGCACTGCGAATCTCTTCGTCAAAATGTACACCCTTTTGACCATAAATTTTTTTGATTTCAATTTTCTTTCTCCTCTCAATAAATTTATTTTCCAATTAAAAACCACCGTATACGGTGGTTTTGTTGGTAATATAAATTTACAATTTTTCCCATTTGGAGTAAATGCGATTTTTAGGAAAGGTTCAAATTTAATATTTATATGTCTTATATTGTGATGTTAAATATTTTATCCCGAATTCCATTTAGCAAGGAGAGCCTGTCGATATCATTTTTTCATCTCAGTTTTGAATCCAGTTCCACAAGTCTTTTCCTCAGCTTTTCATGGATAATAAAGTCAAGGGCAGAGCATTCCTTAGCCTTTGGCGGCTTCTTCTTCGTGCCGAAAAGTAAAACAATGAGAATTTTGCCCGGTGTAATATCAGTGCTCAGATCTTTCCTATTCAGTCCAAGCTTTTCAGGGTTTCCAATAGCCTCCTCAATTCTACTCTTCGTCTGAGGCATTTTTTCTATTATATAATCCCTAGAGGCCTCAAAAACATGCTTATTATACTCTATCTTGGCAGCTTCTAGCTTCTTATCTAGCTTCGGCTTAGAAAGCTCCCCGTTTTCGCCTATTATCGCCTCGACCCTTTCAAGGTATTCTTCAATATACATATCGTAGAAATAAATGATAATTTTGTAAATCTTTTCTTTGATGGTTAAACCAAACACGAAATCACCATCCCATTCTATACATTGAAGAGGAAATTCATTACATCCCCGTCTTTAACAACATAATCTTTGCCCTCAGATCTTATCCATCCCTTTTCCTTTGCAACGGAAAGTTTACCTTCGCATTCCATGAGTTTGTCATAAGCAATGGTTTCGGCTCTTATGAAGCCTTTCTCAAAATCAGTGTGTATCTTCCCGGCAGCCTGAGGTGCCTTTGTCCCATCCTTGATGGTCCAAGCCCTTACTTCGTCCTCTCCTGCTGTCAAGAATGAGATTAAATCCAAAAGCTTATAAGATGCTTTGATAAGCTTATCAAGGCCTGAGCTTGAGACACCAAGTTCTTCCAGAAACATTGCCTTTTCCTCATCGTCAAGTTCAGCAATTTCCGCCTCTATCCCGGCAGATATTACAACAACTTCCGCATCTTCTGATTCTGCAAACTTTCTCAGATCTTTGACCATTTCGTTACTCTCTATGGCATCATCAGATATCTGATCCTCTGATACGTTTGCAACATATATGATAGGTTTATAGGATAACAGATCTAGACTATCAACAAAATCCGATTCTTCTTCATCCAAATCCATAGCCCTGGCGGATTGTCCTGCACCTATAAAATCATGGACTTTCTTAAGTATATCTAAATCCTTCTGCAGGCTCTTGTCACCCTTTAGATTCTTCTGAGTCTTCGCAATTCTTCTTTCAAGAATTTCCATATCAGACAGTATCAATTCCATATTTATCGTTTCTATGTCTGCTATCGGATCAACCTTCCCATCCACATGAACTATATTATCATCCTGAAAACACCTGACAACATGAACTATTGCTGCCACCTCTCTAATGTGGCTAAGAAATTTATTCCCAAGCCCTTCTCCTTTTGATGCTCCCTTTACAAGACCTGCAATGTCGCTGAACTCAATGGTTGTATAAATAGTTTTTTTAGAATTGTACACTTCATGTAAAGTTTTGATTCTTTCATCAGGTACGGTCACAACTCCCACATTTGGCTCAATAGTACAAAATGGATAATTAGCAGCTTCCGCCCCTGCCTTTGTAATTGCATTAAAGAGTGTGCTTTTCCCAACATTCGGTAAACCTACTATTCCTAACTTCATCTATCTAATTTTCCTACCTTTCTTTCTCAAAACCAAGTATAAGATCCCACAACTAAGTATAGCAAGAATACTCACCAGTTGGGCAATTCTGAACTCACCCAGCATCAAACTGTCTGTTCTCAACCCTTCAACAAAATATCTCTCTGCAGAATAGAGCATTCCATAAAGCAGTGCAATTTGTCCCATGAATTTTCTTCTCTTTGAAATTATAATTAAAAACAAAAACAAGCAAAAGCAGAACAACGATTCGTACAAAAATGTCGGATGATATTTCTGTCCATCAATTATCACTGCTATCGGCAAATCCGTCGGGCCTCCATGAGCTTCAGAGTTGAAGAAATTGCCCCAACGCCCTATTGCCTGTGCCAGTGCAACGGAAGGAAAGACAAGGTCTGCTAAGTTCAAAATATTTATTTTCCTATATTTGCATATGAAAGCACCTGCCAATATCCCACAGATTAAGCCTCCGTGGATTGCCAGTCCTCCATTTCTGACATTGATAATTTCCGAAAGATTTCCTTGGTAATAGTCCCATTTAAAGATTACATAATACAACCTAGCTCCAATTATGGAAGCCGGTAATAGAACTATTGCAAAATCAAGGATATAGTCAGGTTTTATACCGAATTTGTCTGCTCTTAAATAACTAATATAAATTGCTAACATAAATCCTATGGCGATGAGTATTCCATACCACATTATATCAACGCCGAATAGACTAAAAGCTACTGGGTTTGGTGCAATCATTTTTGCCTCCTAAGTTAAAATTTACCTATTCATTATAATTGAATTTCGCGATAAATTCAATATTTAAGAGCAGCCTATGGCATTGCATAAGAGCAGCCTATGATAGTGTAGCCTCCTAGCAGAAAAAGCTTTATGTTTCAGATAAAAAAATACCTATGGAGAGAATTGTATCTAAGTATATATCATATACCACCACAAATTTTGCATCTTTGATAACCTCTTTTAACCGCAATTGACTTATCCATTTGAATAAACCTTCGTTTTACTGTACTACAACTCTCTCTGTGGTACCTAATATCCCCACCCTTAAAGACATAAACTCTGTTCATCAAAGGAATACTCTTTGCTTTGCATATTTTGCAAGGTTTATGTGATCGTTTAAACTTTTGAGTAAGCACTTCTATATTCACATTTGAGGTTAGTATTCTGCAGTCTTTACCGTGAAATTTGCGACCTTCGTTAGGAAATACGAATACAGGAATACCGTCCTGACTGGTTTCGAAGATGCTCCTGTCTGCTGGGGTGGCTGACCTTTCGTACCCCACAAATGCTCGGCCTATCAACCTTCCGGATATTCGTATATCATCGAAGATTCCGGTTAGACTAGGTTGCTTAAGTTGTCCTCGCCAATTCATGCTTATCATTTCATCCATATGCCCTGAAGGCTCCCTATATATATCAGAATATGCAATAAACCCTTTAATGGAACTATCTGAACTTTTTACTCTTGCGATAACCTTTCCGGATATTAAGGCTCTAGACTGAACAAATGCAGATGAAATAGATTCCAGTCTCATCTCATCTGCAGTTTGATATACAATCCTCTCTGATTTAGCAATCGCCGGAAGAACAGAAATGATTGCAACAATTCCAAGAATAAATATTGGAAGGAGAACTGCTGCCTCTACAATATAACTTCCCATTTTATTTCTAAATCTTTTAAGCATTCTCTTACGACTACTCCTTTAGTAATAGCTTTTCTCTATTACAACGTTCATGTCATTAACATTAAGAACCAGGCTCAATCCTACATAATACTCTTTAAGCAGAAAATCCTCATAGTGATTTAACTTCATGTTAAGCTGTATGAGATCCATCATCCTAAGAAGCTTAGTTTCTTCATCCATGATATACATAAAAAGGCTAAGATAGTTTTCGTAGTTTTCCCCTACAGTGTTGTCCATATCTATGTATCCCTCATTCAATCCCTTAGCTATTGTATCAATCCTAACTGCCCAACTCGATCTATCCTTTCTGAGAGGAACTTTCTTACCTCTTATCAAAAGCTGATAATCATTTTCGCTTTCCGCTAATGCCCAAGCTTCAACCAAAAAGGCTTCCGTTATCGCCGCCCCGGGCCCGGGTGTTAGGGTTGCAGCAGCTACAGTTATCTCTTCCATCATATCCGGATTAGATGTTATCGTAATTGTATTCATAACTTGCCTAATACCAATTATGTAGTGCTTTATCTTTTTTCTATTTGATTCATCGTCAAATTTCCCTGCGATTATATATTCTTGTTCATTTGAAAAAAGCGTTTGACCGATATCTTTATCATCCCTATAGTTTTTAAAAAAACCATCCATATACTTATCGACCATGTAAGACTCTCCTGCCTTTTTCACAATGCCACTTATAGAATCCACACCTTTTAGCTTTGATGCTATCCCAGATATAGTTATAGTTCTATGATTGCCTTTTGAAGGAAGATCAGATATTATCGCCTTATTATTTACGACCCCGTGAACTTTATCTTCACTATCATAATAGAAATCTTCACTTCTATCTTCAGTCGATCTCCTATCTATTATATTTTTAAACATCTTACTTCCAGCAGCTCTTACAATCTGGTCCTTAAATATTCTAGTATTCTCCACAGATCCATGATTGAGATCTACTTTACACCCGCCGTACCTAATATAGCCTTTACCTTTGAATGAGTATTTAGCCATGTAATCTACATCCTTTTTTATCTCTTCACTATCTCCAAAAAAACCATAGATTCCGTAATCCTTATATAGATTCTTATCATATTTTCCAAGCTCGCTTTGAAGCCATACGGAACCCAATGATTTTGTTGATGATTTAATTGCTTCATTTTTGGCATTTTGAATGAATATAACTGCTACGGAAATTATCATTACAAAGAATATGGCCAAATATATTGATAACGATCCGTGTCTCTCCCGGATTAAAGTCTTTATTCTATTCTTTAAGCAATTCAACAGCAGTCCCTCCAATTCTCAGGATGCTCTCCTCATTAAGAACATAGATTCTATCTTTTTTGCCTGTCTTGTAAGTCGTTCTATTGAGTGCCTTTATACTCTTACTGTATGAGTACTCATCTTTGTTTACATGAAATATTTCGGTGGAATCATTTGCCTTATCTATCAATTCTTGATGATGCCTATACTGCACTGTAGAAGCTCTAAAGAAAAATACAAGGAAGCAAAGAAGTCCCAATATTATTAAGATTACTATAGGCAGAACTATTGTAGCTTCCACCATCTCGCTTCCTCTTTTATTATGAAGATTTTTAAAAATCTTGTAGTGAATCGAATGTGTCATTGACAAAACTCGTAATTTCAGATTTAAATATTAATCCAATTATTACAGCGATTGCTATTAACATTGCAACCTGCACCATTTCCATTCCACC
The DNA here is from genome assembly GCA_029983755.1 of Anaerovoracaceae bacterium. GTDB lineage: Bacteria > Bacillota > Clostridia > Peptostreptococcales > Anaerovoracaceae > S5-A14a. The sequence goes on along the minus strand of JASBYX010000016.1, from coordinate 12,526 downwards.
TTTATTGCCTATCGGTGACTTTTTAATCATTTTCTTAACTATGTTTAACATCTTACATAACTCCTTTTCTCCACTTTATCATAATTCCATCATTGCAGGGGCTGCCGTTATCAGCATTAATACGATAAGTAATATAGAAAGTGGAAACGCTAACTTACTTTCCGCAATATGCCCCTTTTCCTCTGCAGCTTTCTTTCTGTCATGCCAGAGAATTTTACTCTCGTTTTCTAATTTATTTCTTATATCAACCCCCTTTATCTGACTATCAGAGATAATTGCCACTATCCTCATGAATTCACTTACTGCTGTCTTTTCTGCCAGCTTTTGTAAAGATATTATTGGTGCAGCGTGAATCAGTTTTGAGTTTTCTTGTGCCTGAATAACCATTTCCTCTAAAGGATTCTTTTTATCGAGTTTTTCATATCTTTTGCAAAGTCTTCCCAAAATGTCCGTGACTATAAGTCCTGAATTAAGGTACAAAACAAATTGATGAGTAAAGTTTGGTATTGCCCAACGTAATGCGTCCGTTTCTTCCTTCTCTAGTCTTATTTTTTCACTTTTTGAAAGCATTATTATGACAATGGGTGCTAGAGGGAAAAGCATTAAAGCTTTAGGGAATTTCGTTTCCTTATTAAAACTCCATCTAACGTTTTCTCCATCCTTTAACTTCTTGGGTAAAATGTAATTCTTCCTATTGTTCTCATCAGCTCCCTTTAACTCTTTTTGTATGTTTCTATTTATTCTCAGATCCTCTTCTTTTTTTGCAGCTTCTCTTATCTGCTCCGGTTTATTAACGTCTGTCTTTTTGGATTTCTCTTTCTCTCTTAACAAATCCTTGTTAGAGACTTTGATATCCACGGGAATTCTAGAAACCTGCTTACCCTTCTTTATTTCAGCAATCAAAGGAATTTCTTTGACTTCTTTTCGTGATGGTCTTTCTATTGCTATCAGATTTCCATTCTTATCTGTAACAAAATCAGGTTGTAAAAAGAAGATTTTTCCTATTTGAAGAATCGTAATTATAGATATGATCAAAAGGGATATGGCGAGATATTTACGATTTCTATCTTCTTTTAAAATAAATATATACGGATTTAAAAGATGCTGTATTTGTTCTTTCAACTCTAAGATTCTAAATTTCAATTTCAGTAATCCTTTCAATCATGAAAAATGCCAGTATTGTCAGTCCAAGACTTATGGTCATTACGATACGGCCGGAGAAGCCTTCATACAAAGGCTCGATGTATTCAGGAGCAAAAATATTTAGAAATACCAGTAACACTATTGGCATGGTTCCAATGATTCTTCCCTCAAACTTTTTCTGGTATGTGATAGCTTCAATTTCTCTATCTATCGTCAGCTTCTCTGCTATTAGAGTTGCTCCTTTTGAAAGGACACCGGCAAAGTCCCCACCACTTTCACGACAGGATTTATACATTTCTACAAAATCTATAACATCTTCTGTCGGTCTTCTCAGTTTAAATTCCTCTAACACTTTGATTTCATCATATCCGGTCAACCTTAAATGCATTAAGATTTTTCGGATTTCCACTATCATCTGGCTGTCATCAGGATATACTTTACTGAGATTCTTATCGGCTTCCAGTAAAGCTTCCAATAAGTGTCTTCCTGTACCAAAGGAGCCACTAAGTGAGTATAGAAAATCCTTAAATTCGCTATTGAAAGCCTTTTTGAGCTTCTTTTTCTTATAGGCTGCCAGTATTTTTAGTAAAAAAAAATATATAAAAGGAGTAGCAAGTACCAATATAAAGCTTCTATAAAGCAGATATCCCATTGTCATAGATATCATGCCAGCCGATAATATCAATATGGGTTTTCTAATTTCAACACTACCAAAACTGGTCAATGATTTGTTCCTCTTTATTTCTTCCATGGTATCATTCCTTTTCGGACTTTCTCATCTTGATTGTTCTTATCATGTTGTTTCCAGTTGGAGTGAGATTTAAATCTTCATCTATCTCATAGAGGTAATTCAAAATATATTCGCCTTTCTCATAGCCAACAAGTTCTGCTACAGATTCTACAGCCCTTGTTCCATCTCTTCTCCTATTTAGATGAACCATCACATCCACAGCTTCTGCTATCTGCATCCTTATCGCATCTACCGGTATATCTATAGCCATAAGATACATGGATTCAAGCCTTCTCAGCATCCCTTGAACGGAGTTTCCATGTCCTGTAGACATTGAGCCAGAGTGACCGGAATTCATAGCCTGAATCATTTGAAAGACCTCGCTGCCACGAACCTCACCTACAATAATCCTGTCAGGTCTTAATCTCAAACTTGTTTTTATAAGATTTGACATATCAACTCCGCCTTTTCCTACGCTGTTTGCATTTCTACACTCCATGTAAACTATGTTATCTACCTGATTCATATTGAGTTCAGATGAATCTTCTATGACTACAATCCTTTCCTCTGATGGAATATAATCAGAAAGGGCATTTAAAAAGGTTGTTTTGCCTGATGAGGTGCCTCCACTCACGAAGATGTTATAACCTGCTTTAACCAACTTCTTAAGATCCTCTGCACATTCCCTTGTTATGGACCCATATGAAATCATCATATCCATGTTTATCTTATCTTTTCTAAATTTCCTAATGCTAAGTGCAGGACCTCCAATGGCAACATTATTATAGATTCCACATACTCTTGATCCGTCGGAAAGACGAGCATCGACAATTGGATTTAACTCGTTAAACTCCCTGTGAACTCCCCCGGCAATGTACCTTATAATATCCTTGAGCTCCTCTTCAGTGGAAAAGGAATCATCAATCTTCACAACTTTCCCGTTTCGTTCAACAAAAATCTTATCAATTCCATTGACCATGACTTCGTTAACTCTCGGATCGGAAACCAGAGGCTGTAAAATTCCAAGTGGTGATCTCAGCCTGAGTAGAACCCTTTCTTTGATTTGTTTCATCTGGTCTATAGTAATATCTGAAGATTCTCTAAAAATTCTATCTTCAATTTCCCTGACAATCTCATCATCTTCTATATCCGTTTCCCCGGACTCAAGCATAAGCCATGACTTCACAGACTTAACTATCTGTTCTGTGGTGTCTATCTTTAAATCATTGGATTTTTCCAAATTCTCACTTTCCATTTCCTTAAATTGTTCGTATTTCCCCTGTCTAATGTCACTATCTCCATTCTTTTTTTCGTTTATATCGCACATACAATGTTGTCTATTACTCTCAGTTTAACTTCTTAAAAGATTTATGCTTATCTATAGAATTATGTTCATCTCTTCCACTGTAAATTAGTCTGTCAATCAGAAATTCCAAGTCGTTATTTAACTGAAAAGTATAGCTAAACTGACCATCTCTTAGCATATCCACCTTGTCTATATCACTTGCATAAAATCCCAATTCGCTTTCTGTATTCTCATCAAATATCACATCTATAGTTCTATTCTTATCCATATCAAGAGTATCAACACTTCCCGGAAACTTTCTGCTACCCCTTACAATAACTTCACACTCTTTCAACAGTTCTATACTCTCCATATCCAAATTATCTCCTACATCACAAAATATGTAGTTATACTTATCCGATTCTTCAATCCATCTTACAAACTTTGATATACCACTGTAATTTGGATTTCCAAGAAGCTTATCCGTACCGTATGTAAAAATATAATCCAAATTGTGAACTTTATCTATCAGATGGCTCTTCTCAGTAAAGGGCTCATCATCCATGTAAAACAGAAACTTTGCGAGCTTTCTGATATCTTCCTTATCACTATATGCAGATGTACATCCAAAGAAACTCCGTTTCAAAAGTGAAAATGGCTTGTGACAGATATATAAACATTGACTACTATACTTTTTAAATAGCTTATCCATCATCACCAATGCTAGTAATGAAATCTCATAGGAACTATCAATTGAATACATGCCAACCCTTATGGTTCTTCTTGGATGGTTACCTGTCAGATTCTCAGCGACGACTGATGATGCATATAAATCAATGTCACTAGACTCACCTTCCGCTGATGACCTCTGTAATCCCCCTATCTTTTTATTCCTCAGATTAATGCCATTGTTCTCTTTCTTATTAAAATTACCACCACCTTCATCATTTTCCTTTTGATTATCAGTATTACCACTTAATCCAAATAGTTGATCAAAAAACATACTGCTCCTCCTATTTTATTTTCCAATTGATAGATCAAAGAAATTTTCTTTTCCAATTATTTCCATCTGTTGGCGATATTATATCCGCTTCCCCATAGGCGGTCAACAGTTTTCTGGAAAATTTTGTAAAATAATTGCTTGAGGTACGAGGTGTCCAAATTCGAAAAAATTAAGTTAAATGTAAATTCAGTTAAATTCACAAGAAGCAAAACACAAAATCCCTAAAAATCCTTGACGAAAATTTATCACATGTTATAATTGTGATAGAAACTTAATAAATCTTCAGGGCAGGGTGTAATTCCCGACCGGCGGTAAAGTCCGCGAGCAAAGAATCAATGCACAATTTGGTTTTGAGCTGACTCGGTGCAACTCCGAGACCGACAGTATAGTCTGGATGGAAGAAGATAGTTGAACTACAGCTGTTTTGTTGCATGCCCGAGAAATTAATTCTCGGTTTTTATTTGCAAAGAACAAAAGACTAGATTCGATGTTTTTACGGAGTGCCCTGATATAAAGGCACTCTTTTTTATTTTGTTTTACGGCTTTTTTTCGAGGATTAGAAAATGATTACAAAAGATGACGAAAAATATATGAGAATCGCCCTATCCGAAGCCGAAAAAGGTGCCGGATTTGTCAATCCAAATCCTATGGTGGGTGCGATAATTGTGAAAAATGGTGAGATTCTAGCCACAGGATACCATCACGCTTATGGCATGCCCCACGCCGAACGGGAGGCGATTGCCACGGTTAAAAACTCCAAAGACCTTGCAGGGTCAACTATTTATGTAACTCTTGAGCCCTGCTGCCACTATGGGAAAACGCCACCATGCACGGAAGCCATTATTGCAACAAAAATCAAAAGAGTCGTCTGTGCGATGGCTGATCCGAACCCTATTGTAGCAGGTAAAGGTATTAAGATTCTGCGTGAAAACGGCATAGACGTAGAGGTGGGAGTGTTGGAAAAGGAAGCTAGAGAACTGAATAGATTTTTTGTTACAAAACAGCTGCTTCGTAGACCATTTGTGGCCCTCAAAGTTGCAGAAACTATTGACGGAAAAACGGCTTCTGCATCCGGTATATCTAAATGGATAACAACTGAACTTTCAAGAAATCACTCCCATATGCTAAGGCATAAATATATGGGGATATTGATCGGGATAAACACAGTATTGACAGATGACCCAACTCTTAGTTGTAGAATCCCAAATTTCGAAAGCAAGAATCCTGTCCGAATAGTTTTAGATACTAATCTCAGGATTCCACAGGATTCAAATATTGTGAAAACTGCCAACAGTATTAAAACTATAGTAATGTGCAGCAATAGTGTTCTCTCAAAAAAGAGAGATAGAAATGGAGATCTTCATATCTCACATCTTGTGGAATCAGGAGTAGATCTCGTTGGAATAGATATTAATGAGGATGGTAACCTTGATATAGGTAAATGTCTCGAAGCTCTTGCAAGACCTCCATACAACATCGACAGCATTTTGGTTGAAGGAGGTAGCACCGTACATGAAGGCTTTTTGAGCAAAGAACTTGCTGACTATGCTTATTTCTACATATCCCCAAAGATCTTAGGTGGAAGAAATGCCCTATCAAGCATAGGCGGATTAGGATTTCAAGATCCTAACACATGTCCGGAAGTGATTGTAGAGAAAATTCAAAACTTAAAAAAGGATATGCTTATTTCAGGCAAGATAGTTTATTCCCATTAATCGGCGCCTTTTAATAGTATTAAATTTATATTTAGAAATAATAGTCAAAGTTGCAAATTAGGAGGACATTGCAATGTTCACAGGAATTGTGGAAGAAATAGGAACAATAAAAAATATTGAAATAAGAGGCCCCTCGGCCAGATTGACGATTTCGGCCTCAAAGGTTCTTGAAGATAGCCAAATTGGGGATAGTATAAGTATTAACGGTATTTGTCTTACGGTTACCCATATTGACCCCCATTCATTCAGCGCAGATATTATGAACGAGACGGTAAAGAGAACAACTTTTCAAAATATGCGAATTGGCACAAAGGTCAACTTGGAACGGGCAATGAAGGTTGACGGAAGGTTCGGTGGCCACATAGTTTCAGGACATATAGATGGTACTGCCCTTATACAGTCAGTTGAAAAGCAAGGAAATGCAACTTGGTATTCATTGAAGCCCCCTTATAATTTGCTCAGATATATCGTTGAGAAAGGATCAATTGCAATAGATGGTACCAGTCTGACAGTGGCATATGTTGACCGTGATAAATTCAAAGTTAGCATCATACCACACACATCGGAGGCAACTGTTTTGTCGGAGAAGAGGCCTGGGCAAAAGGTGAATATTGAAGTAGATGTTATTGGAAAATATATAGAAAAATTAATTGAAGGGAGATACTAAAGGGATGAAGAACACAGGATTTTCAAGCCTTGATAAGGCTCTTGAGGACTTAAGAAATGGGAAGATGATTATTGTCACCGATGATCCTGATAGGGAAAACGAGGGTGACTTGATTTGCGCTGCCCAGCATGCCACCACGGAAAACGTAAATTTTATGGCCAAGTATGGTAAAGGGCTCATTTGTATGCCTATGAGTAAAGAGATTGCTGCAAAACTCGCACTTCCTCAAATGGTTTCAGAAAACACGGATAATCACTGTACCGCTTTTACTGTATCTATTGATCATGTGGATACAACCACGGGAATTTCAGCTGTAGAAAGAGGCCTTACAGCACGCAAAATTGTTGAAGAGGGATCAAGACCCGAGGATTTTAGAAGACCGGGGCATATGTTTCCTTTAGTAGCTAAAGATTTTGGGGTTTTGGAGCGAGGTGGCCATACAGAAGCAACTGTGGATCTTATGAAACTTGCCGGACTAAAGGAATGCGGCCTTTGTTGCGAAATGATGAAAGACGACGGCACAATGATGAGGAAAAGTGAACTCATGGAATTTGCGAAAGTTCACACTCTTTCCTTTATAACTATCAAGTACATTGCGAATTATAGGAAGAGACATGAAACCGTTGTAGAGCAAGTTGTGGACACTTTCCTTCCAACAAAATACGGTGATTTCAGGGCTTACGGCTACATCAATAAGATAAACGGTGAGCACCACATAGCCCTTGTAAAGGGTGACATCGGCGATGGTAACGACATCTTAGTCAGGGTACATTCCGAATGCCTAACCGGGGATGCTTTCGGCTCCACTAAATGCGATTGTGGTCAGCAATATGCCCAAGCTATGAAACAAATAGATGATGAGGGTCGTGGTGTTCTCCTCTACATGAGACAAGAAGGCCGTGGTATAGGGCTCATAAATAAACTGAAAGCTTATAAGCTACAAGACGAGGGTATGGATACTCTACAGGCAAATCTGGCACTGGGGTTTCCGGGAGATATGCGGGAATATTATATTGGTGCTCAAATTCTTAGAGATTTAGGCGTGAAAAATATGAGATTGTTAACCAACAATCCACACAAAGTTTACGAGCTTTCCGATTTTGGACTTGAAATTAAAGAAAGAGTTCCAATTCAAATGCCCGCCTCACCTCACGATATTTTCTATCTCAAAACTAAAAAAGAAAAGATGGGACATATTCTAGAATTTTAAAATTGTTAAATCAATGATTCAAGATTTTTCTTTGATTATCACAAATAATCTCAAAAAAATAGAAATTAATAGTAATAAGCAAAAGGAGAAAACTTATGAAGGTATTTCAGGGTAATCTTTCAAACGAAAGAAACAAGAACGTAAAAGTCGCCATTGTTGTTGCAAGATTCAACGAATTCATCACCTCAAAGCTCTTAGACGGAGCCTTGGACAATCTTAAAAGGCACGGAGTTCAAGAACAAAACATTCACATTGCTTGGGTTCCCGGAGCTTTCGAAATCCCGCTAATCGCAGCTAAACTTACAGCAAAGGACTATGATGGAGTAATCTGCCTCGGAGCTGTTATCAGAGGATCCACCTCTCACTATGACTATGTTTGTGCCGAGGTTTCAAAGGGCATCGCTCAGGTTGGTTTAAAGTCAGGAAAGCCTGTGATGTTTGGAGTTTTAACTACGGACACAATTGAGCAGGCTATTGAAAGGTCAGGGAGTAAGGCAGGCAACAAAGGGTTTGATTCAGCTGCAGGCCTCATAGAAATGATGGATCTCATAAACAATATTTAGCAAATAAATTTAGCAAAAAAAAATGTCACCGTTTGAAAAACCAAAGTTATCAATCGGTGACATTTTCATCTTATTCGGTAATTACCGGAGATTATAGTGCAGCCTCGTAAATCTTCAGAACGTCCTCAGGAGAAAGGGAAACAAAGCTGTGGTCAAATTTATTTTTAAGCTTCGCTGACATTTCTTCTAACTTATCACGTCCTATTCCAACCTGGGACAAAGTCATAGGAAGTCCCAAAGACCTGAAAAATTCAGATGTTTTTTCGATACCCATCTTAGCAATTTCCCAATCGCCAAGAGTAGGATCAATTCCCCAAACATTAACTCCAAAGTCTCTGAATTTCCAAAGAGTTTCATCAGAGAGAACATACTCCATCCAGTGAGGAGTAAGGAGTGCCAGACCTTCTCCATGAGTAATATCGTAATATGCAGAGAGCTCGTGTTCCATCCCGTGTACAGTCCAGTCAACATCTGCCCCTGAGCTCAAAAGGCCATTGATTGCAAGACTTGAAGCCCACATAATATTTGCCCTCGCTTCATAATTCTCGGGATTTTCAGCAGCTATAGGCCCATATTTGATGCAAGTTTTTAGAACAGCTTCCGCCATCCTTGCCTGTATAAATGCCCCTTTGTTTGTAGCAAAATAGTTCTCCAGAGTATGGCTCATTATATCTGCAACCCCGGCAACCGTATGCTTTCTAGGAACGGTGAAGGTGTATTCAGGATCCAATATCGAAAACACCGGCTTTAGACATTCCGCCCCGGTTCCTAGCTTATCGTTTTTTCCCATATCAGAAATAACAGCAAAAGCATCCATCTCCGAACCTGTAGCCGCCATAGTCAGAACCGAAACAACCGGAAGAGCTGCAGTTATTTTGCTGCCGTCAAGCACCAGATCCCAAGGATCTCCATCATACTTAGCTCCTGCGGCAATGACCTTAGCGCAGTCGATACTTGAACCTCCACCGACTGCCAGAACCACATCAACGTCATTCTCCTTGCACAGCGAAATTCCTTCCCTAACAGTTTCGATTCGAGGATTAGGATCCACCCCGGAAAGCTCAACGACCTTCATATCAGCAGCCCCAAGCTCCCTTATCACCTGATCATAGATTCCTACTTTCTTAATGCTTGATTTCCCGTAGACCATGAGAACCGTTTTCCCGTAGTCCTTGATTTTTTGCAAGTTAGAAATCATTCCCTTTCCAAAGAAGATTCTCGTAGGTGTGTAAAACATGAAATTGTCCATAACATAATCCTCCTCATATAATTTGTCTTTGAAAAGCTCGCCCCTCTCCTGAGGCAAGCCGGTTATCAGTCAAGTCCCCTCTCCGACATTTCCCTGTAAATTTCCTCGATCTCCAGATTTCGCTTAGTCTTCTGAGTTGTGGTTTTCACAGTTGGCCTGTCGCTGAGGAAAAACTTGTTGACCCTCTTCACCGCCGGCATCGTTTGATTGATTCGTTCCATATCAGCCTTGAATTTATCCTCAAGATCAGTCAGAGAAACGTTGTTTTCCTCGAGATAATTTTTATCGTAAACCGCCTTCAACCATAGAACCACATCGCTGTGCTTGTCTTTTGTGAACAAAATACTTTCTTCGATGTAAGATAGCCCATTCACAAGGTTTTCGATTTCTTCAGGAAAAACATTTTTACCATTTTTCATGACGATAACATTCTTCTTCCTACCGGTTATAAACAAATAGCCGTCATCATCAAAATAGGCAAGATCTCCTGTGTGGAACCATCCGTCAACGATAACTGCATTTGTGGCATCTTCGTCCCCATAGTAACCAAGCATCACATTATCCCCTCGAACCACAAGTTCGCCGATTCCTTCCTCATTAGGGTCAACAATGCGGCCTTCAACATTTGGCATAAGCTTTCCTACAGATCCTGTCCTAATATGACGATAGCTTTCACTTGCGATAGTAGGAGCAGTTTCTGTTAACCCATAACCATTTACAGTTAATATCCCAAAATCATTCAGTCCTTTAGCCACTACCGGATCTATGGGAGCTGCACCGTTTATAAAAAATCTCAAATGGCCCCCTAGCTGATCAATTATAGGCTTGAACATCCTTCTCCTGATATCTATACCCAACTTCTCAGCAGCGGCACATAACTTAAGTGCAAAAGCAATCTTTTTTTCCTGTCCTTGCACCGCAATCGCTTTATTGATTTTCTTATAGACGCTCTCCAGTAGAAGTGGAACACTCATCATCACAGTAACTTCGTATTCTTTAAGATTCTTACTTACATATTTGAGCCCATCACAGAAGGTATTTTTGATACCCTGTACAAGAAATGTCAGCAAACCAACCATGCCGTAGCAGTGATGTAACGGAAGAACCTGCATGTTCACATCATCAGGATAAAAAAGTTCTTCGCAGCACATTCCATATATACAGCTCATATAATTTTTGTGACTTAGCATAACTGCCTTTGACTGCTCAGTTGTTCCTGAAGTGAACAAAAGAAAGGCCATGGCTTCCCGATCGATAGGTTTATTCTCATAAGCCTCATATCCATCTTGAACCAAAGCCCTACCCTCATCTACAAGTTCAGATAAAGAAGGCCTATTTATATTTTCAGACTCAAAGTTAAGTGTAGCAGCAAATTCTATATCTACATCGCCGGATGAAATTATTTCTTCCATCATCTTTTCCATTTTTTTGTCGTAGAAAACTATGGTGGACTTACTTCTTTTCAGGCAACTTACTATCTCTTCCTTTTCAAGGGCTTTATCCAGGGGAACTGTAACTCCGATACCGGATGCAGCAGTGAAATATGCAAGACACCACTGGTAGCTGTTTTCACCTATAATCGCCACACGTCTATCCACATAGCCTCGATTTAAAAGGGAAGAGCCTAGAAAAATCATCTCCTCATAAAGCTCCTTATATGACGTATTCTTGTAGCTGACTTCCTTGCTACCTTTCTTCTTTATCTTTGTCACAAAAGAAGTTTTCTCCCCATACTTCTTCCCTGAGTATCTAAGCATCTCCTTCAGATCGCTGAATTCGAAGAATCTACTTGCCAAATCCACTTCTTTTACTATCATCCAAAATTACTCCTATCACAATTCAAAAAATAGCTCCCCGCCAATTAGCAGGAAGCTAAAAAACAAAGTAAAGCTATTATCTAGGCTCAACTGCCTCCCCTAATTCACATGGAGTAGCATCTTCCTTGGAACTATCCTTTGATTTATCATCTCCAGAACCTTCCATAGGCCAGTATAGGCAATATACCTCATACATTTCTCCAAGATATACCCATACGTTCTCCCCCATTTCGATTTTCTCTTCACCTTCGAAAAACATGTCCGGTATGAGTAGACGAATTGCTGTCCTCTTAGTACCCTTTAAAACTTCTCCATCCTTGGTAGGATTAGCCTTGAATGCCTCTATTTTCTCTCTGAGATCATTTATCCCGGTTTCCTTGCCGAAGTTCTCAGCAAACTGGTTAATATCAGCATACACTACATTGTCCGGATCCCTAAAAAAAGTTGATTTCATAATCTTCCTCCATTATAAATTTCTAATGTGATATTTTAAATTCAAGCAGCAAAACACATTGCTCAGCAAAGTCTGTTGCCGTTCCGATTATGTAGCCTCATCCGAACACCTTATATATTTGTTTATCTTTTGCTTTTCTAAATCAACCTTAATCTTTTTGCCTTGATCTATCCTCTAATCGTCTAAAACCCCATATCTCCAAATGAATCCATATAGCTACTTACCCTCGTCAAAGGCGATAGCTATATAATATAGTTATTAATATTTATTGATATCAAAGGGATTTATATATTGTTATCGCAGCCTATCAGTTGTTGCTGTACCGATCGATTAATTATTGCTATCGTAACTCATTACCAGAGCTAGAATCAGATATGGGATAATCTGAAAACCGCTCAAAACAAACAAAGCTCTGATGATGTTAGCGTTCACCCCAAAATACTCTCCAAGACCTCCGCAGACTCCCAAAAGCCACTTATCATTTTTGCTCAGTTTAGGCAAACCATTCATATTGTCATCCTCCTTTTAAGCCAGCCTAATATCATCCATTTTGGCTTAGCTAATATTCAATTTAATCCTATACATTAAGGTAAATTTTCTTACATCTATTAAACCATTTTTTAGAAACAATTTCAAGAGAAAGAAAATTCCCCATACGATATGAATTTAACCATATGTGGACACATTTCC
>JASBYX010000015.1 GCA_029983755.1 Anaerovoracaceae bacterium | reverse complement strand
AGGGCGAATTTATTTGCTAGCTTTTAGAAGCTCAACTAGGAAATTGAAAGTTCTCTCTGTTGAGGATATTGACAGCTGCTCGTCAGGAGTGTGAACCCCTGTCATATCAGGGCCGATTGAAATGCAATCTAGTCCTGAAATCTTTCCTGCAAACAAGCCGCACTCAAGGCCTGCGTGTATAGCCTCAATCTTTGGCTCGTGTCCATAAACCTGCTTAAACACCTCAACTGCCTTTTCCCTTAGCTTAGAATCTGCCATGTATTCCCAGCCGGGGTATGCCCCTGATAGTTCAGTGCTTCCTCCTAGGAATCTAGCCAATACTCTCAGTTTTTCAACCATCATGTCCCTTCTGCTGTCTGAGGAGCTTCTAACTGCGTATGTAGCTGAAACTTCTTCGTCAGATGTCTTAAGGATTCCTAGGTTAAGGCTAGTTTCAACAAGGCCTTCGATTTCCTTTGACATGTTCTGAACACCGTATGGAGTGAGAACCAAGTAGTTTACAATTCTTTCGGTGGAATCTTCATCAAATGCCTTCTCCGATACAGCCTCTTCTCCCTCAAATGAAAGTTCGATTTTAATATCCGGATCAGTTGCTTTGAACTCGTGAGCTACCAAAGCCGCAAAGTCTGAAACCTCAGCGATAGCGTCACTTGGCTGCTGTTTTGTGCCTTCAACAAATAAAAGCCTAGCTTCAGCCTGCTTGGTGATAGCATTATCCTTGGAACCCCCTTCTGCCTCTATGAGAAGAAAGTCATATTTCTCTCTGAGCTGATGGAGTGCACGCCCGAGCAAAATATTGGCATTTGCCCGCTCTTTGTCGATTTCAATACCTGAATGGCCTCCCAGAAGTCCAGTTACTTTAAGTGTAGCCTTCTTTCCCTTGGCATCCGTTCTTGCTATCGGCAGCTTGTTTTCTACAGTTACACCGCCGGCGCAACTTACTGTGAATATGCCTTCTTCCTCTGAGTCGATGTTGATGAATTTCTTAGCTGTGAGCTTTGATACATCAAGGGATGCTGCTCCCAGAAGTCCAACTTCCTCATCAACAGTTGCAATCACCTCAAGGCGAGGATGTTCATACTGGTCGCTGTCAAGTATTGCAAGGCTCATTGCCACTGCGATTCCGTTATCTCCTCCCAGGGTGGTGCCATGAGCCTTAACCCAGTCTCCGTCTACATAAATATCCAGTCCATCCTTGGAAAAGTCTATATTTGATTCAGGGGTCTTTTCGCATACCATATCCATATGTCCCTGAAGGATGATAGGGTCTGCATTTTCGTAGCCCGCTGTTGCTTCCTTGATTATAATAATGTTGTTGTCCTCATCTTGGTAACAAGTGAGGTTTCTGTCCTCTGCAAATTTCTTAAGATAATCACTAATCCTCTTAGTGTCGTATGATCCGTGTGGAATGCTGCAGATCTCTTCGAAAAAGTGAAATACTTTTTCAGGTTTTAAGTTTCCTAAAACGCTCATGGTTTTCCTCCTTGGTTTTTTCTATTCTTCCTTCTTGGCTTTTTCAGTGGTGCCTTCTCGGCCCTAAGGTTCTACCCTTTCGCTGTGCCTTCTCGGCTCTGCCCTTTCGACTGTGCCTTCTCGGCCTTACCTTTCCGGCAATTTGTAAACTTTGTCGCCTTTCTTTCTCCTGTCATTTCCTTCAGCTTCAACGATGTGGCCATTTTTAATCATATATTCTAACAGCCTATCCTGAAAGGCTCTTCCATCTTGAATTATAGCCTTCTTGCTGGAACCGAATTCCTTGGCGGAGATATCCTTGATTACGTATCCAATTCCTTTGAGCGTAATTTCTCCATGGGATTTGAGATATTTGACAACTCGATATGCCCCGTTGTTCAGAAGCATTTCAACCAGCCTCTCGTCTTGGTTCATCTTTTTCTTCATACCTATCATATAAAGTATTGCTGCAGCTATGGCAAATAGGATGACTCCCACAACCATAGTTAATATCTGTCCTAACATCTCTTATTCCTACTTCCTCTTGAAGTTTATATACTTAACGTCCCTAAGCCTGTAAATGTAATTTACCAATCTCTCGTAAAGGGGTTCAGCAGCTTCGCCAAATTCATCAGATACCAGTCTCCCTATCTCTGTAATATCTTTTTCCCCATCAATCTGTTTCCAAACAAAACTTCCAAATTCATCCAGATGAATGTTTGAAACCTCAGGTCTTCCGAAGAACTTCTGGGCTATTTTGTTGTAAAACCCCTTGTTCTCCTGCTTAATTATTACCAAATCATCATCTTCTTCCCAACAAATATCCCCGTTTTTAACGGGGATATTGTCGAGATAATTCTCATTCTTTTTCTTCATGTTAAAATCTAAAATTTAGTTCATCTTTTCTAAGATTCTAATGTATCACTGAAATCTTGACTTACTTGTTATGTTTCCTAACTGAGAACAGATACATAGTGACCAGAAGAACAGCGAAGAATGCCAATCCGATCAAGTTGCCAACATTCTGGCTGAAGTTCAAATTATCAGCAGCGTTGATAACATCTGCCACGTACTTTTTGGATCCGTCTGAGTTAGTTCCAACCTGTATTACAGCAAGTAGAGCCAGCAAAATACCAATCAATCCTTCTCCTGCGATCAAGCCTGAAGAATATAGGATTCCTGAAGTAACTGCCTCTTCCTTTGCTTCTTCGCTTACATGCTTCTTCTTCTGAATGTAAAGCTTCAAAAGTCCACCACACATTAAAGGTGTTGACAGATGAATTGGCAGATATACACCAATTGCAACCGGAAGTACAGGAATCTGAAGTATTTCTAGCACTATGGCAATGAATACACCTGTGAATACCATACTCCATGGTAGGTTAGATCCCATTACACCTTCGATAACCAGCTTCATCAGAGTAGCCTGTGGTGCAGGAAGTTCCTTTCCACCATATCCCCATGCTTCGTTCAAGAGGTATAGTATACCGGCAATTGCAAGTCCTGAAGAAATAACACCTACAACTTCACCCCACTGCTGTCTGTAAGGGGTTGCACCTACGATGTAACCTGTCTTCAGGTCCTGAGACATATCTCCTGCCATCGCAGCTACGATACAGATAACTGTACCGATCATGATAGCAGCAGCCATTCCTGTTGGTCCTGTCTCTCCAATTTCTTTAAGAATCAGAGTGGAGATTAGCAGTGTAGCAATGGCCATACCTGATACAGGGTTGTTGGATGATCCAACGATACCAACCATTCTTGATGATACTGTAGCAAAGAAGAAACCAAATACTACAATCAGAAGTGCGCTTACAATGTTGATTGGAATTGCAGGGTGTGCAACGAGTACAACAACTGCAAGTACAAGCATAACTACGATTGGGGCATAACCAAGGTCCTTAGAGGTTCTGTCGATTCTAATACCCTCTGCTCCGCCCTTAAGGCTCTTCATGCTCTCAGCAAAAGTTCTGAATATAAGTGGTAGCGATTTAATGAGTGAAATTATTCCACCTGTAGCTACTGCTCCGGCTCCGACATATCTGATGTAGTTGTCCCACAGATCCCAGTATCCAAGCTCTGTAATTGGCTTGTCAGCAGGATAGAGAACAACATCTCCACCGAAAGTCTTGATGAGTGGCATCAGGATGAACCAAGATATAACATCACCGGCGAGCATCCAGGATGAAATCAGTGGTCCACAGATATATCCTACACCTGCAAGTGCCGGAAGTACGTCCATACCTATACCTGCACCAGGTATAGCTTTAACCTCGTAATCAACCTCACTTGGGAATAGCTTGATTCCATCAGCAATAAATTTGTAAGCTGCTGCGATACCAAGACCTGCAAATACTGTACCTGCCTTAGTACCTCCCTCTTCACCTGCGATGAGAACCTCTGCACAAGCTGTTCCTTCCGGATATGGAAGTGAGCCGTGCTCCTTAACTATCAAAGCCTTCCTTAGAGGAATCATGAATACGATTCCTAGGAATCCGCCGGCGATAGCTACGCAAGCGATTACCATGTAAGAAGGCACTGTTCCGATACCGTCCTGAGCCCACATGAAAACTGCAGGAAGAGTGAAAATAGCACCGGCAGCAAGGGATTCACCGGCAGAACCTATGGTCTGTACCATATTGTTCTCCAAGATGGAATCCTTCTTAAGTATCACTCTAATAATACCCATTGAAATTACAGCTGCAGGAATTGATGCAGAAACTGTCATTCCAACTCTCAGTCCGAGGTAAACATTGGCTGCACCGAATAGGACTGATAGCAACATGCCAAGAATAATGGCAGTTGCTGTAAACTCCGGAACAACTTTGTCAGCCGGAATAAATGGCTTGAAAGTGTCCATTGGTTTACCGTTCTTTTCCATAAAAAATATCTCCTTTCAATAATTTTGCATATAATTGTTCTAATAAAAAGTCCAATGCTAATATATTATAGCATAGACCACTTGAAAATTAAAGATAAAATAGAAAAAGCCACACTTAAATTATGTGGCAATATTAAAAGATTCCGCGATTTTCTGTTGTTTATAGCAAAATTCTAGAGATATCTACTCTACATTTTGTACTTGTTCCCTAATTTTCTCAATTTCCGCCTTCGCTTTGAGAACCAGATTAGTAAGCCCTAGATCGCTTGCTTTTGAACCTATTGTGTTCGCTTCCCTATTCATCTCTTGGGTTAGGAAATCAAGCTTTTTACCTACCCCCTCATCGTCAGAAGAAATGATGTCCTTCATCTGATCGATGTGGCTCTTAAGTCTGGTTATCTCTTCATCTACGTTGGCCTTATCGGCGAAAATTGCCACCTCTGCTGCAATTCTCTCACTTGAAAGGAGGGCATCCTTGTCGAGCAGATAAGCTATCCTCTCTTCTAGCTTATTTTTATACATTTTCGGAACTTCGTCAGCAAGAGGTTTCATCTCTCGAACTATATCCCCGAGACAGCCTAGGTGACCTGAAATATCCGCTGCAAGAGCCTGACCCTCCGTAGTCCTCATCTGATCAAGCTGTTTTGTTGCCTCTGCGGTACTCCCAATGATTGCTTCAAGAAGGGATTCTCTGTTCTCTTCCACCGGGTTTGCAACTATCACATCCGGCTGCTTGGCAACGAGCTCAATTCCGGGAGCCTGAGGTATTCCGCAAGCCTTCGCCATCTCCCCTAGCTTATCCATGTATTCAGCAGCCAGCGACGTGTTAACCTGAATGTCAACCTGTTTCTCACCCATATTCTCATATGAAAGGAGGACCTCGACCTTCCCTCTGTGGAGAGTTTTTCGAATTGCCCCTTTAATCTTGTCCTCGGCAAACCCCAAAGTCTTGGACATTCTAAATGCAAAATCGCTGTACTTGTGATTTACAGTCTTGAGCTCCACAACCACTCTGTAATCCTGATTTTTGAATTCTCCACGCCCATAGCCTGTCATGCTCTTGATCATTTTTCCGCTCCTTAAAATTTCCTTCCCTTTTATTATACCTAATCTTATGATAAAATTCCAATGTTGAAAGAATTCAATTAGGTATAATTTATATTAAATATTAAAAACTTTAGGAGTGCATCTATGGCTTTTGACGGAATAATGACCTGGGCTGTTGCTAAGGAGCTTGCAACTGAGCTTGCCCTAGGTAAGATAGAAAAAATATATCAGCCCGAAAAAGATGGGCTTTTGTTTTTCATTCACACAAAACAGGGGCGCAAGAAACTTTTCGCTTCGGCTTCAAGTAACGGCCCCCGAGTGTGTCTGACTTCTAGGGAGTTTCAAAATCCTGAGCAGCCACCACTTTTTTGCATGACCCTCAGAAAGCATCTACAGGGTGGGCGAATCGACAGGATTTCCCAGAGGAATTCAGAAAGAATAATTGAAATGGATTTTCAAGTTCTTGACGAGCTGGGATTTGAAGTTTCTAAGAGGCTAATTTTTGAAATAATGGGCAAACACAGTAATATTGTTCTTGTAAACTTAAAGGACAACAGAATAATTGACAGTATCAAGAGAATATCTATAGATGTTAACCGGGCTAGACAGCTTTTGCCCGGGCTCACATACGCTTATCCCCCTGATCAGGGGAAGGTCGGTTTTAAGGAGTTCTTGAATGCCGGTAGCAGTATCACCGTTAGCAACAATTCAATCGGTAGCGGCAATGACCACGCCGGCGGCAGTAATAGTGATTCTAAGGCAGATTCTCTGCCACCTATTAATTGGGCCGATCCGGATGACATCATGGATAAGGTTGGAGGAATATCGCCAAGAGCTTCTCAGGCGATTGCATGGGGCGGTTTTTCAATTTTGAAGACAGTAGCTGATCAAATTGATCAGGGCAAACTGGAAACGAAACTATACAGAAATGACAGAAAGCTTTTAGATTTTCACATCCTTCCAATATATCCCGAATCAGAAACAGAGGCCCAAACTGCAGATCCCCTGGTAGCTTTAGCCACTGATTCCCGGATTGTCACAATCGAAGGTTCCCGGATAATTGTTGACACATTCCCTACCCCCAGTGGAGCAGTAGATAGTTTTTTCGAGCTTAAGGAAGAAACAAATTCTGTAAGGCAAGCACAGACAAACCTTCAAAAGCATGTTAAGGGGATTCGAGATAAGCTTGGACTCAAATTGCAGCGAATGGAAGAAGATGTGTTAAAGGCAAAGGACTCGGAAGATCTTAGACTGTATGGGGAGCTTTTGACTGCCAACTTACACCTTCTGAAAAAAGGCGATAACAATGCAAAAATAGTCAACTATTATACCGGGGAGACAGTTGACATTAAGTTGGACACAGCCTTATCTCCCAGCGAGAATGCCCAAAAATACTATTGGCGATATGGGAAGGCGATGAACACCATAAAAGAGAAAAAACCTATGATAGAAAGCGTTCGCATGGAACTTGATTATATAGATTCAGTCCTTGAACATCTTGATATGGCAGAAACTCTAAATCAAGTTGAAGATATCAGGGAAGAATTGGTTGAGGAAGGATATCTTAGAAGGCGAGCAAACAGATATTCAGGAAAATACGCTAAAAACAACGGCAGAAACAAAACTAATAAGAAAAACCGAAATGGAAATTTGACCGGTAAAGGCGGTAAGAGCGGTAATACCAGCACAATTTCAAGGGGAAGAATTAAATCTCCCATCACATATACTCTCAGCTCCGGAATGAAGGTGATCGTCGGTAGGAATAATAAAGAAAACGATGTTCTTACCATGAGGATGGCTTCAAAGGCTGATATTTGGTTCCACACAAAAGACATACCGGGATCTCATGCAATTCTTCTGACCGATGGAGTCCCCATTGAAAGCATAGAAGAAAAATCCCCGGAAAGCATAAAAGCTGCGGCAAGCATTGCAGCCTACCACAGCAAGGGTAAATCCTCTGAAAATGTTCCCGTTGACTACACTCAGGTACGCTTTGTCAAAAAGCCCTCTGGAGCCAAACCGGGAATGGTTATATTTAAAAACAACAAAACTTTGTGGGTCACTCCAAAACTTCCTTTACAGGATTAGGAGAATATCCCAGTGCAGAGCTCGAGAAGTCATCACCCTCCGGAGCCTTCAGAGCCTCCCTTATTTTCTGCATTCTCAGATCTGTATTTGCAATAGTATCGGCACAGTCCTTCAGGTCTTTGCCGATTTTTTCCGCCTGCTTTACATCATGCTTATATTTGATCTGATGCTCAAGGCTAGCCCAAAAGTTCATTGCTACAGTCCTGATCTGCACCTCTACTCTCATTGGCCTCTTTTCGTTTGAAAAGAACACCGGGACTTCTACTATCATATGATAGCTCCTGTACCCGTTAGGCTTCGGTTTCTTTATGTAATCTTTGATCATGATTACAGTGATATCGTCCTGCCTTGCCAACATCCTAACCACCCTGTAAATATCATCAACAAAGGAGCAAATAACCCTAATTCCCGCAACATCATTTAGATTAGCTTCTATTGATTCAAGGGAGATTTCGTTTCCCTGCCTGATGAGCTTCTCTAATATGCTGACATCCTTTTTCCTTCTGGTTTGAATAGAGGATATGGGGCTTTCGTCGCTCACAAGAGCAAGTTCGTTGTTAAGAATCTCAAGTTTGGTGCCTACCTCTCTTATGGCAGAGTCGTACCTCATCATGAGAATTTCGTATTCTTTCTGCGCCCTTAACCTGTCAAATTCCCTTGTGATTCGTCTATCAATGGTCATCCGTTAACCTCATCTCATAATAACTTCATCAACGATGAAATCTCCAATTTTCTCAATTACTTTCTCTCCCGTTTCCACCATATTGCCGTTGTGTATCTCGTGGAAGTACCCCTCCCATTCAACGTACTCAAACTTCGGAGTGCCTTTGTTTTGGGCTGCCAGAGACCTGGATCCTTCCACGGAACAAATCTTGTCTCCGCTGCCATGCATCAGAAGAAACGGCTTTCCGGCGCTAAGCCCCTTGTCCGGCCAGGTTCCCTCGTCAATTGCTTTTCCAATTTCAAATCCGTCAAGGGCACATCTCATTGTAATGTATCCGTGAACCAGAGGATTGCTCTCATAGGGTTTCACATAGATCAAATTCCCCAAATCACTTTCTTCGCAGGAAGACTTAATCCTTGCCTTAGGTGTCAGCTTAGCCGCCGTTTTCATGGTGAGATAGAGAGCCTTTGGAACATTCCTCACAAGCCTTATCCAAGGTGCGGATATGATGAAGCCTTGGGGCCGATCTGCATGTTTACCCCTGTATTTATAGTCTAAAGCTATGTTGCCGCCCATGCTGTGACCGTACAAAATAACGGGCTTACCGGGGGTCTTCTCTTCGGTGTACTGAATCAGTTTGTCGATACATCCAAGTATATCTTCTCTCGGTGCTGCGTCTCCCCTGACTCCGCCGGATATCCCATGCCCAGGCAAATCCATTGAATAGACTTTGATATGTCTATCTGAAAGATATTTAGCCATGCGATCATATCTTCCGGAGTACTCTCCAATACCGTGAACTATCAGCATAATTGCCTTTGGATTATCACAGTCAAACTCATAGCCTGCCACTTTGACAGGATCTAAAGTCAAGCAAAAATTATCAAACATCTTGAAGCTACCTCCCCATATCAATATCTAGCTTTATTATATCAAAAATTGTCTTCAGCGATAACTTTCCTTGCTTCCCCATTTACACATCCATTATCATCTACTCACCGGCAAGAATAATTTTTAAAAAAGGAGGAAGTATGATAAATAGCTGTGAGATCTGTGGGAATTCAAAATTGTTGGTGATTTTTAAAAGTAAATGTGTATGCAGAGACTGCATAGAATTCATCAAGCACCTTGATTTCCCTGTGTAAAACTCGATGAGTGTTTTTCACTTAGAACTTCCGGCTATCCTGCATTTAACTCGTAGCGCCGGTAGACATAGAGGCCTCGGCCTCTTTATTTTTTTTCCTCTCGGCCTCTTTATTTTTTGTCCTCAAGTATTCTGATCATTCTTTCAAATTCATCAGGCGGCGTTACGGAAAACTGGAGATATTCCTTTCTGATAGGGTGGACAAATCCAATCGTCTTAGCATGCAGCATTTGCCCCCTTATACTCCAGGGGATCTTCCTAGGTCCGTATAGGGGATCTCCGATGATGGGATGTCCTATGGATGACATATGAACTCTTATCTGATGAGTTCTTCCCGTTCGGAGTCTACACTCTATAAGTGAATATCCCTTAAATCTCCTTATAACTTTGTAGCTGGTATACGCAGGCCGAATGATTCCTCTTTCATTTCCGTTCTCTGATGTAACTGCGACCTTTTTCATAGGGTTTTTTGGGTGTCTACCTATGGGAAAATCCACGTAACCTTCTTCCTCTTTAATGTTTCCCATAACTATGGCCAGGTAAACTCTTGTAATCGAGTGTCTCTCCAGCTGTTTTTTTAAATCCAAATGGACTTCATCATTTTTTGCCACCATCAGTAGTCCACTTGTATCCTTATCGATTCTGTGCACTATCCCCAGGCGATCTTCTCCTCCAACTTTCGAGAGGTTATCTTTTGAGTGATACAGAAGTCCACTTACCAATGTGGGGTCAGAAGTTCCTGCACCGGGATGAACCACCAGACCCCTTGGCTTGTTAACCACCATCATAAAATCGTCCTCATATATGATGTCAAGATCCATTTCTACAGGTGATGGTTTCTCATCCTTGGGTTTAACAAAAGAATCTATGTGGGGGATCTCGATGTTGTCTGCCTGAGAGATATCAAGCTTCTTATCTTTAGCAGCAGACTTCCTTCCGTTTATCACTACTTGACCTTGGGAAATCAGTTTCTGCCACTGGCTCCTGGACAGTTCTTTAAATCTATCGCTAAGGTAGGCATCAAGTCTCATCCCTTTTCAACCCCCGATAATTTCCTTTCTGAATCGAAAAAAATCACATAAACTATGAGCATTATGCATCCGCAAGTCACTGCAATATCTGCCACATTAAAGACAGGGGGGAAAAATGAGAAACTGATCATATCCGTAACGAAGCCGAAAACTATCCTATCTATGAGATTGCCGATACCCCCGGCGATGACCATTGAAATCGCAGACAAGACTATTTTGTTCCTGCTGTATGTCCTGAACAAAATAACCATTGCCACAACAATAGCAACAGAAGATACTGCTATGAGGCCTGTGCGATACCCACTTAGAATGCTGAAAGCTGCTCCCTCGTTTTTCACATACACAAGTCGCAAAATATCGGGAATGACCGTCACTCCACTGTAAAACTCATCCCGACTCCTTACCAGACTTTTGGTGAAATAGTCAAGTAGCAGTATGGCGAGTATTATGAGGCCTTGAAATGTCATGGTCATCAGAGCCGCCTTATTTGGATTTTTTCCCTTTAAGTTATTCATCGTATAAATGTCCTCTAAATGTCCTCTCGGCATGGTGGAAATAACTCAAAACAAAAGCGGGGTAAACCCCGCCTAATAACAAATTCACAGTACCTTCGTTCCTCTATTGTCGTTTAAAGGTGAAAAATCAATTTCTTTGCTCTTCGCCTTAGGATTAGGGGCGTTATCCCGAGACATCTCGCCTGCACTCTTGGTGGCCTTCTTCTCGTTCTCAGAAATTGTGACCTTCTGAACCGACATGGATGCCGGCATAAAGGCTCTGTCTATCTCCTCAAGAAAAATGCTGCTTTCATCTTCAAAGCTGTTGAGTTCCTCCTGAAGCATCTTCTTATATCTGTCGCTGAAATTGCTAACTTTATCTCTCAGAATTTCCAATTCCTTAGTGGTGCTGAGGACGGAGCTCTTGGCATCTTTCACAATCATATTAGCTTCTGACTCGGCATTTTTCAAAATCAAGGCTGCTCTTTTCTCAGCGCTCTCAGAAATATCTGCAAGTAGGGTCTTCGCAGAGGACAAGGTTTCCGTAAGGTTCCCCTGCTGTCTACTGTACTCGGCCATCTGCTCCCTCAAAGCTTCCTTCTCTGCCTTAAGCTTGGCAATAGTCTTCTGGTACTCTTCTATGTCCACAATTATCAGGTTCAGGAAAT
Organism: Anaerovoracaceae bacterium; assembly: GCA_029983755.1. GTDB lineage: Bacteria > Bacillota > Clostridia > Peptostreptococcales > Anaerovoracaceae > S5-A14a. Next base: position 22,033 of record JASBYX010000015.1, on the reverse strand, counting down.
TATCAACCTCGTCCTTGTTATATCCCCCAATGGACTTACCGAAATCCTTTTTCTCAATATCTATAGGTGCAATCATTTGCTAACCCCCTATTACCCCTAAATTCAATACCAACAAAATATCTTCACAGGCTATGTGTTTCGACTAAGTCAGGGTGATCGGTTTGAACGGTTTTTGACAACCTGCCACGCGTGTTCTTACAAAAGACCTACTGCTCCCCAACTTCCAAGTATTATTCCTACAAGCAACCTGTACACTATCCTCAAAAGAATGAATGCTATTATCACTGAGAAATCGAAGGGACCGGTTCTGACTCCCAACTTATATAAAAGTTCTCTGCAAGGTGCACAAATCCCCTCTGTCACCTTCACCAAAAACTGGTATATCTTTGTGATTGGGCTGTCGTAATCTGCCTGAATGAAGCTCAAAATACATCTGCCGATCAGAGCCCAGTAGAAAAACCTATAAACCCAAGTCAAAAACGAGACTAATAAAAACGCATTCACTATTTATCTCCAAGGATTCTTGTCTTTCGGCTCGAAACCGAAGTCAGCATCTGCTGAAGGCTCTTCGCCGTTGATGTCTACATTTGAAGGAGTAAATATAAAGATGCTGTTAGTTACCTTCCTTACATTTCCTTTCAAAGCATAGGTAGCACCATTCAAGAAATCGAAAATCTTCCTTCCAAGTTCCTGATCCAACTTTTCAAGATTTACAATTATAGGTCTCTTGCTCATTAGACTATCAACTAGTCTAGGGCACTCATCAAAGGACTTAGGTTCAATTACCACAAGCTTAAAAGCACTGGTATTAGCTGTTGAGAACCTCTTGCTACTGTTCTTGTAAGGATTGGATGTTGAAATAGTCTCTGTCAGTGGCTTTCTTTCAATTGGCTCACGACTTTTGCTTGAAAGTATATCTTCCCTTGCCGCAGCAACTTCTTCTTCAGGTACATAAACTTCATCTTCTTCAATACCTATAAATTTCTTAATTGAATCTGAAAATCCCATGTCTGTTTCTCCTTAGCTTTTAATTTATTAATTGGATCAGTCAAAATATTATGAATTCACTAATAGATTTTGCTGACTTTTGACAATTAGATTTCTATCTATTGACTCGCTACTTTGACTCGCTACTTAAAAGTCTCCTCGCAGGCTCTACTATCTATACCTATAGTAGCTCTATAGTCCCTAGATCCTATCTATAATCTCTAGCTCCGAAAATAGCAGTTCCTATCCTCACATAAGTCGAGCCTTCTTGAATTGCTACCTTAAAGTCCCCTGACATTCCCATTGACAGTTCTCTGAAATTAACTCTGTCCCTAGGGTCGTCTACATATTTATCGAAAAGTGACTTAACCTTAGCAAAAAATCCTCTGGCATCTTCAGGGTCATCGTAAAACGGTGCGATACCCATCAGGCCACAGATTTCAATGTTCGGACAATTATCATAGATATCAGTGATCATCTGATCGAGCTCTTCGGGAGCTATCCCAAACTTGCTCTCCTCTCCTTCGGCATTAACCTGGATTAGAATCTTCATGGAAAGGTCATGCTGCGATGCCCTCTTATCGATTTCTTCAGCAAGTTTCAAGGAATCCACAGAGTGAATCATATAGACTTTATCTATTATGTATTTTACCTTATTTCTCTGTAAATGTCCAATTAAATGCCAATTTACCCCACTTACTTTGTCGTATTTTTCTTGTATTTCCTGAACCTTGTTCTCACCGATATCCGTTACGCCGTTTTCGATAGCTTCGTTTATCTCCTCAGGGCTATGAAGCTTTGTAACTGCAATGAGTTTAACATCATCAGGATTTCTGTGGAACTCCTCAGCATATTTGGAAATATCTTCCCTCACCATGTTTAAATTATTCTTAATACTCATAACATCATCCCCTTCCCGGATTACCTCCGGATTTAATAAATAAACATATTCTGAAACTATTTGTCCAGTTTGTTCAGTTTATTCAGCTTGTCCAGCTTGTCCAGTTTATCCAGTTTATCCAGCTTGTCCAGTTTATCCAGTTTATCCAGCTTGTCCTTTTTCCCAATTTGCCTAAGGTCTTGTGAGAACCTGATCGTAAGTGACAATGGTATCTACTGCCTTTCCGGACTTATCATAAAAAACATTGCTTGTTACAACAGAATTTTCTCCGTCGGTGGCAATAACCTGAACAGGTTTAAATACGAAGTTCCCTACCTTGTCTTTAACCATTACCCCCTGCACACCTTTCTTGTCTTTAGTTAGAGAAGAATTCCTGACTATGAGTCCTCTATTTACGCTATCAACAAGCTTAAGATTGACTTTTCGGTCCCTTGTCAGACCTTTATAAAATCTGTCGGACTCCAATACAAGCTTTATCTTTCCCTTTTTCTTTGTTACAGATTCTATGCTCATTATAACGGAAGCCTTTTCCCCGGCATTCTCAATACCTACCTTGATTCCGTCACCCTCTTTGTACTTAATATGTGACTTATCGCTTAAAAAGCACACGATGTTCCACTTGGATCTGTCCACAACTTTAAATATGGGCTCTTTGTTGCCAATCATCTGTCTCTTCAGGTTGACAACTTCCTCAGCCTTGATATTGTTTATCTTATTTTCAGTGATCGAAGAAATCTTATCCAGTCTGAACTTTCCCTCGTATCCGTCGCAGTTATATGCTACAAGTCCGTCCGCTTGGGAGGTGTAATCACCTGTATTTACGGCAACATTTTTAACTTTCTTCCCAAGTTCAAGAAGCCCCTCATCACTTTCGTGTTTCTCGCCGGTTATATCGATCACCTTGGTTCCAACCCTAACAAGATCATTCTCCCTTATCAAATAGTTCGCTCTCCCACTAGTAGCCGACGTGTACACGTTTTCATCTCTTACGATAACCCCTACAGCATCTTCCTTTACTGAAAGCTCCCCATACTGCACGGCATAGCTCGATTTGAGAGTGCCCAAAACATCCGGAAGAATATATATCATCACATATAAAACCACAAAGGCAATTATGTAAATTATTATCAACCTTTTCTTATGCATATTACCCCCTATTGCTATTATCATTCTATAACAATTGTCGATAATTTTCCATTACTTTCTTCTCAGCCTTAGTTCTATTCTTCCAATTCTCTTCCCGGTCCAAAAACTCTCTTAAGATGTCAGGTCTCCTTGCAAGGGTTATCCTCATACTCTCCTCAAGCTTCCACAAATCGATTAGGCCATGATTCCCGCTATACAGAACTTCCGGAACTTCTATTCCTTGAAACTCTCTTGGTTGGGTATACTGATCATGCTCCAGAAGTCCTGAATAAATACTCTCTTCCACAGCAGAGCTCTCCCCTGCCAAAACCCCGGGGATGAGCCTGGTCGCTGCATCAACCATTACCATAGCAGCAAGCTCTCCGCCAGTCAGTATAAAATCCCCAATAGAAACTTCTTCCACTTGAAACTCATCTAGGACTCGTTGATCGATCCCCTCATAGTGCCCGCACAAAATAGTAGCCTCCGATAGGGATGCGATTTCTCTAAGTTTTTCGTAATTCAAAACATCTCCACGGGGTGACATATAGTATATCTTTCCTTTGTCCAGCTCATTTTTCCTGATACAGTCAAATAGAGGCTGTGGCGTCATGACCATTCCCTGTCCGCCTCCAAATGGGTAATCGTCTACCTTCTTATGTTTATTGGTTGAGTAGTCCCTTGGATTGATCAAGCGTATGTCCAAAAGTCCATTTTCCCTTGCCCTTCCCATTATGCTCTCCTCCAGTGGTACAAACATCTCAGGAAAGAGGGTAACGATATTAATCTTCATCATCTATAAGCCCCGGTATAGTGTCTATTACTAGACCTCTGTTTAAATTCACTTCTTTTACAAATTCCTTAACGGCGGGAATATATGCCATCTTTCCGCTGTTAAGCTCTATCTCATAAATATCCACAGGACCATGTTGGAGAACATCCTTTATCTTTCCAAGGGATTCAGAATTCTCCTTAAACACATCAAGTCCAATCAGATCACTAATGAAGTATTCATCTTCATCGAGTTCTTCCAGGAATTCCTCTTCCATGAAAACATCCTTATTTCTCATGCTCTCGGCGGCGTTTCTGTCATCTATGGATTCGAGTTTAAGAATGACCATGTTTTTAGCATGACCAGCCTTCTCTATTTGAAATATTTTGTTGTCAACTATGACTTGTGGTAGGTTCTCAAATCTATCGGGTGTAGAGTAGTTGTATACTCTCACCTGACCCCTTATCCCCTGTGGAGAAACGATTTTCCCCACCTTAATCAGTTTATCCATTTTTAATATCTTCCTATGTTCCAGTAATTAGACGACTTTTTTAATTATCAGGGCTTTGTTGATCTAAAAGCTAAACCTCTGCCTCATACTAAATCAGGGCTTAGCAGCAAAATTAACAGCCGCTAGCCCCGAGTTTTGATAATGTAAATTGAATTATTCCGCAGATTCGATTTCCACGGTAACCTTGTCGTTGTTTCTAATAGCTGCTGCCTTAACAACGGTCCTCAGAGCCTTGGCGATTCTGCCCTGTTTGCCGATAACTTTTCCCATATCATCAGGAGCTACCTTAAGTGTAACTACCTTCCCGTGGGAGGTTTCTTCTTGAGTTACTGACACTCTCTGGGGCTCGTCGACTAGGGATTTAGCGATGGCTTCTACTAAATTAGTCATTTGAACCACCACTCCCTTACTGAATCACGCCGGATTTCTTCATAAGGCTCTTTACAACTTCTGTTGGCTGTGCTCCGTTTCCAAGCCACTTCTGAGCCTTCTCGCTGTCGATTTTGATCTCAACAGGCTCAGTCATTGGATTGTAGTAACCTATCTCCTCGATAAACTTACCATCCCTTGATCTCCTTGAATCTGCAACTACAACTCTGTAAAAAGGCTTCTTCTTTGCACCCATTCTCTTAAGTCTAATCTTTACCATAATTTCTCCTTCCAAATCTTTGTTTTGATTAATTTAATTGATTTCAATTGATATTGATTTCTAAGTTTTATATTTATACCAGGCCTCTAAACAATTTATTTCGCTTAAGGGCTCCAGGGTTCTGGAACTGCTTGAGCATCTTCTTAGCCTCGGTATATTTCTTAATTAATTGATTGATCTCGGAAACTGATCTTCCGGATCCCGCAGCGATTCTCTTCCTTCTGCTGGCGTTCAACAGGCTCGGATCCCTGCGCTCCTTGATTGTCATGGACTGGATTATCGCTTCCATGGCTCTGAATTCTTTCTCGCTTTCCTCAAGGTTAAATCCCTGCATCTGAGCTTTGTTCATACCGGGAAGCATGTCCAGAATTTTTCCGATGCCACCCATCTTTTTCACCTGTCCCATCTGCTCGAGGAAGTCTTCAAGTGTGAACTGATTCTTCTTCAGCTTCTCTTCCATCTTAGCAGCTTGCTCATCATCAAAGGTCTTCTCTGCCTCCTCTATCAGGGACAGCATATCACCCATGCCAAGTATTCTACTTGCCATCCTTTGGGGATGAAACACCTGAAGTGCGTCCTGCTTTTCTCCCACTCCGATGAATTTGATCGGTTTTCCGGTGACTTTCTTGGTGGAAAGTGCTGCACCGCCTCGGGAATCACCGTCCATCTTTGTCATTATTATGCCGTCAATGCCAAGGGTCTCATTGAATCCCTCAGCCACATTTACAGCATCTTGCCCGGTTAGTGCATCCACCACAAGTAATATTTCGTGAGGTTTGATCCTTCCTTTAATATCTACCAGCTCGTTCATGAGTTCTGTATCAATTTGCAGACGTCCGGCAGTATCCACAATTAGGACATTGCAACCCCTTCTCATTGCCTCATCCTTGGCAGCCATTGCTATTTCTGAAGGGTCTCTGCTCTCTCTATCCACATACACGGGGGTGTTTACACTCTTTCCCACAACCTCAAGCTGGTCAATAGCAGCAGGCCTATATATATCGCAGGCACAAAGCATCGGCTTCTTTCCACTTTGTTTCAGAAAGTTTGCCAGCTTTCCTGCCGTTGTGGTTTTTCCGGTTCCCTGCAATCCCACGAGCATGTAAATACTGAATCCCGATGGGGAGTAGGTGAGTTTGCTGGCCGTTCCACCTAATAATTGTACCAGTTCCTGGTCGACAATTTTAATGATCTGCTGAGATGGTGTCAAACTCTTCATAACTTCGGCGCCCATGGATTTCTCCTTGACAGCAGCAACGAATTCCTTAACAACTTTAAAGTTCACGTCAGCTTCAAGGAGTGCGAGTTTGACTTCCCTCATCGCATCATTTAGGTCCTTTTCAGTTATTACCCCTTTGCCTTTCAGTTTTCCGAAGGCTTGTTGAAGCTTATCTGACAGACTTTCAAATGCCATTCAAATCTCCTTATAATCCTTACAAATCTCTTCCTCAGTCGATTCTTTCGATCTCATCTAGCAAACTAAGGACCGTAGCCTTATCAGCCTCCTTAAGTTCATCTACATCTATTGACCGAAGTTTCAACTCTATATCTTCAATCAGTTTCAAGTTCTCTTGCCATCTCTTGACAAGACCTAGCTTATCTTCATATTCTTTAAGCGCCTTTTCAGCCTTCTTTAAAGATATGTGTACAGCTTGCCTGGAAACATTGTCTTCTTCTGCAATTTCTCCTAGGGAAAGGTTCTCCTCGTGATACAAAGACATAACCTTTCTCTGCTTTTCTGTTAGCAGATTCCCATAGAAGTCAAACAAAAGACTGGTCTCGGTTATCTTATCTAACATAGATTTTGCCTCCCGTGTCAAGCCTTATGACTTAACACTATGACATTTTACCAAAACCAGTCCGTATGTGTCAATAGTTTTATTGAAATTTAAATGCTTCGCTTGCCATTTATTTTGTGCAATGATCCCTAGTGGTTCTCGATGGGTGCCAAATATGAAATGCTGAATTTGCCTCCGCCTTCTACTAATGCCTTTGTAAGCTTTTCAAGATTATCCTCTGATTTTGACTTACCACTCATCATTCCGTAAAGTCCTCCAAATAGTCCTTTCTCAGTTTTAAACTTTATATCTTGAATGGTTACATCCTTTTCACCTACCGTGTCCAGAACATAATTGTCAGCTTCTTCTTCAGTCATTATATCGTCCACGAGACCGTTTTCAAGTGCCTGCTTGGCTGTGTATATTCTTCCGTCAGCAAGCTTCTTGACCTGTTCCACATCCATGTGCCTTCCTTCTGCTACGATCCCTACAAACTGCTCATAAGCTTCATCCACAATTCCCTGGAATATCTTTTCCTGTTCCTCAGTGAGTCCGCTTAAAGGATCTCCCATAGCCTTATTTGGCCCTGATGTTATAGCTTTCGCTTTAACTCCAAGCTTTTCAAGGAGTCCTGTGGCATCATACATGTTTCCTATGGTGACACCTATTGAGCCGGTCCAACAGTTTCGATTGGCTATTATTTTGTCGGCTATGGCTGAAATGTAATAACCGCCGGAGGCAGCCATGGTGTCGAAGTAAACGATCACAGGCCTTTTAGTCTTCTCTTTGTACTCTTTTACCTTTAAATAGAGCTCATCACTTGTGCTAACACTTCCACCGGGTGAGTTTACAAAGATGTACAGGCCTTTGTTATTAGCATCTGCAATCATTTGGTCTATTGCATCAAGGGTTGCTCCATGTTGATAGGAAAGAGGGGCTGACCAAAGACTCTCCTCTTCTTCGGAAATCACTCCGTTTACGAAGATTTCACCTATGTACTTACCTGATACATTTATTGGGGGATAATCGTTTGTTATACCTTTTCGCCCATGGCTGGATGGCCTGCTACCATTCAAACTTAAAAAAAGTATGACAGCTATTATGACAAGAGCAATTATGATTGCAAATATTATCGGGCCTTTATTCTTTTTTTTCTTCTGGTTAATGCTTATCGTTTCCATTTATGCTCCTATCTATTTTTAATGCTCTGTATTTCGTGAATGCTCTGTGTTTTGTGATGGCCTATAATGCCTTGGAATTTACCTCGTCTACCAGTTTATTCTTAAGCTCTTCCACATCCATCGTGCCAAGTTCCCCGACCTTTGTAGACCTAACCGCAGCTGTTCCTGATTCCTGCTCTCGCTCTCCTATAACGAGGATGTAGTTCACTCTCTGGTTTCTTGCTTCCCTGAGCTTGTATCCGATCTTTTCGTTTCTTACATCCACCTCAACTCTAAGGCCTGCTTCTTTAAGCTTGTCAGCAACGTCATTTGCATATTCCGAAAATGCTTCTGCAACAGTTAGAATCTTAACCTGAACAGGAGCAAGCCATAGAGGGAATTTGCCGGCAAAGTGCTCGATAAGTATTCCTATGAATCTTTCTATGGATCCGAATATTACCCTGTGAATCATAACAGGTCTATGCTTTTGGTTGTCGCTTCCTACATAGGTCAGGTCAAATCTCTGTGGCATTTGCATATCAAGCTGAATCGTTCCGCACTGCCAAGTTCTTCCTAGTGAATCCTCAAGATGGAAATCCAGTTTAGGTCCGTAAAAAGCACCGTCACCTTCATTGATAACATATGGAATTCCCTTGTCTTCAATTGCTTCTTTCAAGGCAGTTTCCGCCATGTTCCATTCTTCATCTGTTCCCATTGAATCTTCCGGTCTTGTGGAAAGCTCCACGTGATACTTAAATCCAAATAGCTTATATACATCGTCAATGAAGTTTACTACTCCGAGGATTTCATCCTTTACCTGTTCAGGCAACATGAAGATGTGTGCATCATCCTGGGTAAATGTTCTTACCCTCATAAGACCGTGTAGAGCACCGGAAAGCTCATGTCTATGAACCTGTCCCATTTCTGCTAGCCTAATTGGAAGGTCTCTATATGAATGCATAGTCCTCTTATATGCAAGCATAGATCCCGGACAATTCATAGGCTTGATGGCATAGTCCTTGTCATCAATCTTTGTGAAATACATGTTATCCTTGTAGTGATCCCAGTGTCCGGAGGTTCTCCAAAGCTGCTCGTTTAGGATAAGAGGCGTCTTGATTTCCTCATAGCCTCTCTTCGCATGCTCTTCTCTCCAGTAATTCTCAAGTTGTGTCCTTAGAATCATTCCCTTAGGTAGGAAAAACGGAAATCCCGGTCCCTCTTCATAGAGGGCGAACAGATCCATTTCCTTACCGATTTTTCTATGATCTCTCTTCTTTGCTTCCTCAATTTTTGCAAGATAATCATCAAGCTCTGTCTGGCTAGGGAATGAAGTCCCATAAACTCTCTGGAGCATCTTGTTGTGCTCATCACCCCTCCAATATGCACCTGCAACGGAAGTCAGCTTGATAGCTTTAATCTGGCCTGTTGAGTCCATATGTGGGCCCGCACATAGATCAGTGAAGTCTCCTTGTTTGTAGAAAGATATTACTGCATCTTCAGGTAGATCCTCTATGAGTTCAACCTTGTAATCCTCCCCGGCTTTTTTCTCAAACTCAATGGCCTCTTCTCTAGGAAGCTCAAATCTCTCTATAGGATAGTTTGCCTGGATTATCTTCTTCATTTCCTTCTGAATTTTCAGAAGATCCTGATCTGTTATCTTGTGTTCCATATCTATATCATAATAGAAACCGTTTTCAATAGCAGGTCCTATTGCCAGTTTTGCATCAGGCCAAAGCTTCTTGATTGCCTGTGCCATGATATGTGATGACGTATGTCTATATCTATGTCTTACTTCTTCTGAGCTGAAGTCAATTTTCTCTTTTGCCATATGTTTTCCCTCCTTATTTGTTTATTGTGGTTTAATTTGTTTTAGTATATTTTACTAAATCTATTGTTTGTTTACTCTTATTTGATAGCTATCAATTTTCAAATTATTGCTATTAATTAAAATGCAAATTCATCAGCCTGCCGGATTATCAGGGCTGCTCCCTGGTGAATTGCTTCCACCGCCGGGATTTGGTGCAGGATTTGTCCCCGGATCAGACCCGGGCTCAGGGCTAGGCGTTGGATTTGGTGCCGGTGTAGGTGTTGCCGGCTCAGGCGCGCTAGGTGTTGGATTAACCGGTCTTTCCTCTATTTCAGTTTCTTCCCTCTCCGGCTGAGCAGGGGGTTGTTGCGGAGCAGGCGTGGTGTCTTCAGGCGGAACCACATTAGGATCCAGCTCATAGTTGCCACTGCCTGCGAGCGCCTCTATTTTGTTGCTGATGGATATGGACTTCTGTGAAGGTTTGTAGTCCTTCCTGTTGAAAACCCTCTTGTGGAATTCAACTACGTTCTTTTCGAGGTTATCAGGTATTACATAATACACACCGTCGATCAGTCCTCCGGTCAGATAGTATGGGAATCCGGCACTGGTTTCAATCTTGTACTTAGGCACCCTTGCTACTAGGCTCAAAATATCTGTCTTTTCAATGTTTGTCTTAATTAAAGGCATGGTTACCTTCAGAACTTTATCGATTGTCTTAGGATCTGACTTTTTCAGCTTCTTTAGGAGAACTTCTATAACTGTTCGCATCCTCTCTGTTCGCTTGAAATCATCACCGACTCCGTATCTCATTCGCCCGTAACCCACTGCCTGGTAGCCGTCCACCTTTTGTTTGCCGGGATGAGTGATCTTTTCGTACTCACCGTTTCCAACAACTCTGGCTGTCTCTTCGGTACAGGCATTCATCTCGTCAATCTCATAGTCCTCGATGTTCAAAGTGATACCTCCTGCCGCATCAATCATGTCTACGACAGTTTTCCAATTGATTACTACAAATTTATCTATGTTAAGATCCATAGCCTGATTCAGTGTCTTGACTGTTTCTGTAGGTCCACCGTATGCATAGGCGTGTGTAGTCTTGTCATATTTCTTAGAGTCTCCCATCTTCAGCATGGTGTCTCTATATATGGATGTCAGTTTAACCTTGTTAGTTTTTTCATCAAGGCTCAAAAGTATGATAGCGTCTGTACGACTACCCTTGGTGTTCTTCATGTCTCTGCTGTCAACACCCATGATGAGAATGTTTACGTATCCATCAACGTCAACAATTCCCAAATCCTCTTTATCTACATCTACCTTATCTAGTTTATCCAGCATATGATTAGCGTAAAGAAAAGCGCCTATCCCGACTCCCACTATAATTACAAGTATCGATATTAGAATCATCTGCCATAGCTTAAGCTTCTTTTTTTTACCTCTACCGGGCTTTTCCATAATTTTCCCTTTCAATCTCTATTAATTCTCTATTAATTATTTTTCTTATTCTTGCACAATCTAAAACAATACATAAAATCAGTTTACCACAAATGCCCTTTTTTTACCATGTTTTTTGATTATCATCGTATAACTTCGTTCAGCCATGCTCTAGATTTAAACCTTTTGGTCACTATAAAAATTCTGATAATCTCATTGATAGCGCCTAGAGCAATCACTCCCGGCAGGCTAAATTTCAGGACGAGAACCCCAAAGAAGGCCAATGGAACCTGCAACAGCAGAGTAAATATGAATTCAAGCTTCATGCAGTAGACCGTATCACCACCGGCTCTCAAAATCCCCACCACATACATATAGGCAATCATCTTAGGTGCCATGACAACAGCCATGACAATGATTGTCTTAACTATGAGGCTATTTGTATCTGCGTTAAAATCATAAAACCCCGTAATCGGTTTAGCAATTATAATTAGCAGGATTCCAAGGACCACATTTAGAATCCACGTCAGTCTCAGGGCCTTTCTTCCGCACTCGTAAGCGATATCCAGTTCCTTCTTTCCCACATATTCACCTATGATCATGGCAGTACTGTTGCCTACGCCAAAGTAGAAACTTTGAAGCATTTCCGTTACAACATTTGCAATCTGTGCCGTTGCCAGCGCTGCGGTCCCAAGAAGTCCATAGGCTGCGAATATCAAAGCCATGGAGCCTGACCATATGGATTCAGTTATCATGACAGGAAACGCCATCTTCAAAACACCTTTGAAGAGCTCTTTATCAAAGGAAAAATATTCCTTAATATGTCCCCGGAGCCAATGGGTCTTCTTCACTTGTATGAAGGTCCATACACTCCCTGCTTCGAAAATTCTCGCTATAAGTGTGGCAAGTGCCGCTCCCGAAACTCCCAAGGCAGGAGCCCCTAGTTTACCGTAAATCAATATATAGTTCAAAACAGCATTAACGCATAGTGCAATGAAATTAATCAAGGTCACTCCGTTCAGATCCTGCACGGCTCTTGATTTGTAACTGATCACCATTGATATGGAACAAAATAGATAACTAAAGCAGGCTATACGAAGGTATCTGGTTCCGAATCCTATTACTTCACTGCTTCGAGAAAACAATGCTATTATCTCCGGAGCAAATGTATATGTTACAAATACAAATAGAGATGCTAGGGCAAATGCAGATATGAGAGATATGCCAAGCATCTTTTTGACTCCATCACGCCTTCCAGCACCGAAATACTGGGTAGTGTAAACGGCTGACCCGCTTAGAAACCCAAATAGAGATACGGAAAAAATAAAATAAACCTGATTTGCAACTCCTATGGCGGCCAGAGGTTCCTCACCTAATTTGCCTATCATCAGAGTATCTATCAAGTTCAGCCCAATAACAATAAAATTTTGGAAAACTACAGGAATCCCTATAGCCAAAATTTTTCGATAATATATTCTGTTGTCAAAGATTTCCGGTTGCCCCATTTAACAAGTCTCCTTTAAGAATATATTTATGATTATTATACCAAAAAATCTCATCTCACGCAAAAGAAATGGACTCCTCCCGGTGATATCACGAGACGAGTCCATTGTATTCGTTTCTGTGTTATAGAGTGTGATGAGAGCTATGCCTCTTCAACATCCATTTCTTCAAGGTGATCCCATTCCTTCATGATTTCAGGAATAACCTTGTATAGATCTCCTACGATACCATAGTCAGCAACTTCAAAGATAGGTGCATCTGCATCCTTGTTGATAGCAACGATGATATCAGAATTCTGCATACCTGCAAGGTGCTGAATAGCTCCGGATATACCGCAAGCAAAGTAGATCTTAGGCTTTACAGTAGTTCCTGTCTGACCAACCTGGTGAGAGTGATCGATCCATCCGGAATCAACAGCTGCTCTTGAAGATCCAACAACACCGCCAACCTTGTCAGCAAATTCCTGAATCAGCTTAAATCCGCTTGCATCTCCAAGTCCTCTTCCGCCTGATACGATGATATCAGCGTCTGTAAGGGAAACTAGTTCGTGAGCAGCCTTTACGACTTCAAGTACTTCAACCTTGATGTCATCCTTTGTCAAGTTGTGCTTAACCTGGATTGTTTCGCCTTCAAATCCTTCTCTCTTTTCGATCTTTGACATTACACCAGGTCTTACTGTTGACATCTGAGGTCTTGTGTTAGGGCAGATGATTGTAGCCATAAGGTTTCCACCGAAAGCAGGACGAGTCATCTTAAGTCCCTTATCAGGATCGTCAGGATTCAAAGTAGCTGTGTTAAGAGTAGTGTTCTCCTCAGCAAACTTAATGTAGTGAGCAACGCTTACGTCAAGGTGAGTACAGTCAGCAGTCAGACCTGTGTTAAGTCTACCTGCAACCCTTGGAGCAAGGTCTCTTCCGATATGTGTAGCACCATATAGGAAAATCTCAGGCTTATACTCGTTAACTGCATCAGTTATAACCTTTGTGTAACCGTCAGTTGTATAGTTCTTAAGTAGTGGATCCTCGATCAGGTATACTCTATCGGCACCGTACTCGAAGCATTCCTTTGCGAGTCCCTTAACGTCATCTCCAACGAGAAGTGCTCCAACCTTAGTGTCTCCACCAATCTGTTCAGCCAATCTGTGAGCTTCTCCCAGGAGTTCTAGGGCAACGTTCATAAGCTTTCCCTGTCTCTGCTCTACGAACACCCAAATATGTTTGTAATCATCAAATTTATTTGCCATGATTATCTATCCTCCTTAAACAATGTGCTTCTTCTTCATGTCTGCTAGCAAGTTCTTAGCGATTTCAGCCTCTGAATCTCCCTGAACTGTAATACCCTTTCCCTTTGGCTTTGGAGTGAAGGAACGGAATACGTTAGTTGGGGAAGCCTTTAGACCTACAGTTGTAAGATCTACTTCTACATCAGCAGCACTCCATACCTTGATATCCTTATCCTGGTTGAAGATGCCCTTGATGTTCATGTATCTAGGCTGGTTAAGCTCTTTGATTGCTGTAAGCATGCAAGGAGTCTGAAGCTTGATCATCTCATATCCGTCCTCAAGCTGTCTCTTAACTGTGATATCCTTCATGTTATCTGCAATTTCGAACTCTTCTACATAAGTAACCTGTGGAAGGTGAAGCTTTTCAGCAATCTGCGGTCCAACCTGAGCTGTATCTCCGTCGATAGCCTGTCTACCTGCAAAGATAAGATCATAGTCACCGATCTTCTTGATTGCTGCTGTGATAGCGTTTGATGTTGCCCATGTATCGGATCCACCAACTGCTCTGTCACTTAGAAGTATAGCCTCGTCAGCTCCCATTGCAATACACTCAAACAGCATGTCCTGAGCCTGTGGAGGTCCCATGGAAACAACTGTAACGTGTACGTCGTCAAATTTATCCTTAATCTTCAATGCTTCCTCAAGAGCGTTAGCGTCGTCATTGTTAAGAATGCTTGGTACGCCATCTCTGATTAGAGTTCCTGTCTCAGGATTGATCTTGATCTCGTTTGTATCAGGAACCTGTTTAGCGCATACGATAATTTTAAATGCCATTTTAAAACTCCTCCTACTAAATTATTTGCCGATAACAGATGCAGCGATAACGATCTTCTGAACTTCAGACGTTCCTTCGTAGATCTCTGTGATCTTAGCATCTCTCATCATTCTTTCAACCGGATAATCCTTAGTGTATCCGTAACCACCGTGAAGCTGTACGCACTTAGTAGTTACATGCATTGCTGTCTCTGCTGCGAACAATTTAGCCATAGCGGAGAATTTACCATAAGGAAGTCCTCTGTCCTTCATGTCAGCTGCTTTGTACACCAAAAGTCTAGCTGCTTCGATTCTTGTTGCCATGTCTGCAACTTCAAATTGAAGAGCCTGGAACTGTGAAAGCTTCTTGCCGAACTGCTTTCTTGCCTTCATGTAATCGATTGTTACATCAAGAGCTCCCTGAGCGATTCCAAGAGCCTGGGAAGCGATACCAATTCTTCCACCGTCGAGTGTTGACATTGCAACCTTAAAGCCCTTACCAACTCCTCCAAGAAGTCTATCCTTAGGGATTCTGCAGTTCTGGAAAATAAGCTCAGTTGTAGAAGAAGCACAAATACCTAGCTTGTCCTCAGTCTTTCCAATTGAGAAACCAGGGTCACCCTTCTCAACGATAAATGCAGTAATTCCGTGGTTGCCCTTGGACTTATCTGTCATTGCCATAATTACGAAGACATCAGCGTATCCGCCGTTAGTGATGAATACTTTAGCTCCGTTAAGAACCCACTCATCTCCATCAAGCTCAGCTCTAGTCTGCTGCCCTGCAGCGTCAGTACCTGCGTTTGGCTCAGTTAGACCGAAAGCTCCAAGGTGTTCTCCTGAAAGAAGCTTAGGAAGGTACTTCTCCTTCTGTTCCTTGGATCCCCAGTTAAAGATTGGCCAGCAGCATAGGGAAGTGTGCGCAGAAACGATAACTCCTGTAGAACCGCAGACTCTTGAAAGCTCCTCTACTGTGATAGCGTAAGATACGTGATCTCCGCCAGCTCCGCCAAGTTCAGTTGGGAACGGGATTCCCATAATTCCGTACTTAGCCATTTTTTCAACTGTCTCTTCCGGGAATCTATGTTCCGCATCAATGTCCGCTGCAATTGGCTCAACTTCTGCTGTAGCAAATGCTCTAACGGTTTTCTTTACGAATTCTTGTTCCTTCGTTAGTGAAAAGTTCATTATAAAAATGCCTCCTTTTAATATTATAACGGTTGCTCATTGAGAAGTGTTAACCGTAATTAACTGTGCTGAAATTCTGCAATTCGTAATCAATCGATTATCAGGATACAACTGAGTACAAGTTGAATCACCTTGCACATGAACCTCTGTATTGCTTAACAATCACTTGATTCTCTTGTTACAAAAATAACAGCCATACATACTTATTAAAACACTTTAATAACACATTTGCAAGTAATTTTTATTTTTTTCTTTTATTTTTCAAGATTAATTTGAGAGGTGCAAAATCGGTTCACTTAGCTTTTTCACACAAAATATGTCAGATATCAATCTTGTCCTCCTCGTTGCCCTTTCCCCTGCAAAAGCTTATCCGATTGTCTTTTCCTCTGCAGATGCCACAGCTGCATCAACAAGACTTTCCACGTCAAGCTTCTCCTCAGACATGATAATTTTCTCCAGCCTAGGCTTTGTCACAGGGTGCTTAGGCAGAAATACTGTGCAGCAGTCCTCATATGGTTCTATGGATTTTTCGTAAGTCCCTATCTCTTTGGCCATGTCCATGATATCGACCTTATCCATTGCTATAAGAGGTCTCATAACAGGCATGCTCACAGATTGATCAGTAACCACAAGGGCTTCCGCGGTTTGGCTTGCAACCTGTCCCAAATTTTCACCTGTTATGAGCATCATGGCCCTTTTCTTTTCTGCTATTTTTTCGGCAATTCTCATCATGAATCGACGCACCAAAATAGTGGTCTCGTCTTCAGGGCAATTTGTCACGATGGCTTCCTGGATCGGCAAAAGATTTATGATTGTCATGTTAATACGTCCGCAATAGGAAGAAACGATCTCTGCAAGCTCCTCCACCTTCTGTTGTGCCCTCGGACTGGTATATGGATAGGAATGAAAATGCACTGCATCTATAAGCATCCCTCTCTTTGCCATCATCCACGCTGCCACAGGAGAGTCAATTCCCCCTGAGAGCAGAACCATGCCCTTACCGTTTGTACCAAGTGGTAAACCGCCGAAGCCATGTATTTTGTCCTCATAAATATATGTTCTGTCTGCCCTCAAGTCCACAAAAATCCTGCAATCAGGGTTGTGAACATCAACCTTAAGTACCTTGCACCCCTTGAGAATACTTGCTCCCACCCTTCGTGCGATATCGGAAGATTTGACAGGAAATGTTTTGTCGGCACGCTTTGCTTCAACCTTGAAAGTCTTGATTCCCCTTTCCTCTATGAGGTTGTTCATAACCTTAACGGCTTCTTCACCGATGGCTTCAAGATCAGATGGTACCTCAACTGCAGGGCTCACAGAGGAAACTCCAAAGACCTTTGAAACATCTTTGGTCACTTCTTCCATGTTTGATTCCAGCGGCACCCTAACAAATATGAGACCTTCCTTTCTCGTGACCTTTGCACCTTTGACTCTGGAAAGATTCTTCCTGATTCGCTCCACGAGAACACGCTCAAAATACGGCTTGTTCATTCCCTTCAGGGCGACCTCACCACATCTGACTATTAGTATCTTTTCTTTATTTAAATTATCTATGTTATGTTGATCCATTTACCCTTAAAATCTCCTAATTCTTAACCGCAACTTCAAACTATATCATCTGAAGCTTCCGAGTTTACGAAAGCGTTTAACTGAAGTTTCAACTATCTCGAGAGCCTTGTCAATTTCATCTTCGGTGTTGAGGTGACTCAAGCTAAACCTGATCGCTCCCTCTATTTCCTCTTTGGACTTACCCATAGCCTTCAGCACGTGGCTCTGACTTTTTTTGTTTGAGGAGCAAGCTGAGCCGGTACTGACAAAAACCCCTCTCGACTCCACATCGTGAAGAACTACTTCTCCCCTGGTGCCCAAAAAACTTGCGTTCAAAATATACGGCAGTCCGTCTTCCGGAGAATTGAATTTGACGTCCGGAATCTTTCCAAGTCCTTCCCTGAGGCGATGCCACAAAACATCAGCCTTTCGTAGGTTTTCTTCTCTGTGGGACTCTGCGATTTGCGCAGCTTTTGCCATTCCCACTATGCCCGGCAAGTTCTCCGTCCCCGACCTGAGTCCCTGCTCCTGATTGCCTCCAAATATCATCGGGCTGAGCTTGACTCCTTCTTTTTTGTAGAGGAATCCCATCCCCTTAGGTCCATGTATTTTGTGAGCACTTGCTGTTAGAAAATCTCCGCTATATCTACTCAGATCAATCTTGCCATAGGCCTGTACTGCGTCTGTGTGGACTAGGGCATTTCCCTGACTATCCCTTACCATTACAACTTCATCGATTGGAAAAATAGTTCCAACCTCATTATTTACGGTCATAATAGAAATGAGGATGACATCATCTGTGAGAGCCTCCTTCAGATCATCTATGGATATTCGGCAGTATTCATCCACCGGGAGTTTAACCACTTTTAAACCTTCTCTTTGTAGAAAATCACAGGTTTCAAGGATTGCAGGGTGCTCAACAGAAGTGGTAACTATCGTATTTCCCACTCTCCTTCTATCCCTGGCAACGCTTTGCAGCACATTGTTGTCCCCCTCGGTTCCCCCGGAATTAAAGAAGATTGTGGAATCTTTTTTTCCTAAAGTATTTGCAACTATATTCCTGGATACCTTTAAAAGCTTTTCACCCTCTATTCCCTTTGTATGAAGTGAGGATGGATTACCGTAGCTTTGTGAAAAAACCTCAACCATGGCATCCGTCACTTGGGGCAGCTGTTTTGTTGTGGCACTGTTGTCCAGATAAATCTCCCTCATATGCTAACCTTTCTCCCTAATTATTCAAAGAACTCCCCATAGATATGGGGAGTCTTAGTTCCGGTTCGATAATTCTATTTGGCGTAATCGATAGCCCTGGTTTCTCGGACAACATTGACTTTAATCTGTCCCGGATACTCAAGCTCCGACTCGATTTTCTTTGAAATTTCCCTTGCCAGCAGAGCGACTTCGTCATCTCTAACCTGCTCAGGTTTTGCGATAATTCTGATTTCTCTTCCGGCCTGAATAGCAAATGCCTTTTCAACTCCGTGGGTTGTGGTTGCAATGCTCTCAAGCTGCTGAAGTCTTTTGATATACACTTCGAGAGTTTCTCTTCTCGCTCCTGGTCTTGCTGCAGAAAGCGCGTCTGCCGCTGCAATCAGTACAGCTTCCATGCTCTGAGGTTCATAGTCACCATGATGAGCAGCCATGCCATTTATTACAGCCTGGCTTTCCTTGTATTTTCTCAAGATGTCTATCCCTATGTCTACGTGGGTTCCCTCATACTCATGGTCAAGAGCCTTTCCGATATCGTGCAAAAGACCAGCTCTCTTTGCAAGTTTAACGTCCAGTCCCAGCTCTCCTGCCATAAGTCCTGCCAGATGAGCAACTTCGATTGAGTGCTTGAGAACATTCTGCCCATAGGAAGTCCTGTATTTAAGTCTTCCGAGAAGTCTAACAAGTTCAGGGTGCAGGTTGTGTATTCCAACCTCAAAGGTTGCCTGTTCACCTTCTTCTTTCATTATCTGGTTAACTTCTCTAGTGGCCTTTTCCACCATTTCTTCAATCTTTGATGGATGAATTCTGCCGTCCAGTATGAGTTTTTCTAATGCTACTCTAGCAATTTCCCTTCTAACAGGATCAAAAGCTGAAATAATCACAGCTTCAGGGGTGTCATCGATTATAAGGTCAACTCCTGTTAAAGTCTCAAGAGCGATTATGTTTCTACCTTCTCTACCGATTATCCTACCCTTCATGTCATCGTTTGGTAGGGAGACGACAGATACGGTGGATTCTGCAACGTGGTCCGCTGCACACCTTTGAATTGCTCCGGTTATTATGTACTTGGCCTTCTTGTCAGCCTCTTCCTTTGCCTCAGCTTCAATGTTTCTGATCATCAGAGCTGCATCGTGTCTGACATCCTTTTCAAGTTCTGACAAAAGAAGTGCTTTTGCTTCCTCCTGTGTGTAGCCTGAAATTTTCTCAAGTTCTTGGATTTGTTTCTCCAGGAAGCTGCCAAGCTCCTTGTTCTTCTTTTCCAGATCTTCCTGTTTGCGTGTTATGTTTGCTTCCTTTTTTTCGATATTGTCGATCTTTCGATCAAGAGCTTCTTCCTTTTGAACTAATCTTTTTTCAGATCTTTGAAGTTCGTTCCTTCTGTCTTTTACCTCTCTGTCAAGGCTGGTTCTGATTCTGTTTGCGTCTTCCTTTGCTTCTAAAACTATCTCTTTCTTAATTGACTCTGATTTCTTCTCTGCGTCTAGTATTAAATTCTTTGCCTTCTGTTCAGCGCTGCCAATTGCCTTTTCTCCTACATTTTTCCTGTATATATATCCAATGAGCAGACCCAATATTAGGGCAACTAATCCAACTAAAATCACAATAAATACTGGAGACATTCTAGCACCTCCTTCATTTAAAATTTTTAGTTTAATTATTTAAATTTTCTCTAAATTCCGGTTTTGAAGTCAAGCCTTTGCTCAGACTTATTTCTCATTTAATGCTTAAATGCAATTCTTTAAATGTTTTAAATGTTATTTTTCTTTTCTTTTTGATAGTCTGATCGAATTAAAGTATATATTTAAATAAAATTTCGAAAAATTGGTAACATATTTTTATCTTGCTATGCTCACACGATATACATTATAATTGTAAATAGTCAGTTGTGTCAAGAAATAAGAGGTAAATGGTGATTTTTTTTAAGGAATTAAAGAAAAAAATAGATATAGTAACAGGGCTCTGTGTGCTGTTTCTGGTGAGTACCAGCGTACTCATGATAGGCAGTACTCATATTTCCACCGGCTTTTTCGGGCGAGATACGCTTATACAGAGTGTCTCCTTTATCTTAGGTCTCGTGGGATGTTTTATTATATCTAAATTCCACTATTCTACATTTAAGGGACACTGGAAAGTTCTTTACGCTCTTTCAATCATACTCATAATGCTTGTGTATGTTCCAGGCCTTGGAATAGTCCAAGGTGGATCTAGGGCTTGGATAAGCCTGGGCTTTATCACACTTCAACCTTCAGAATTTGTAAAAATCATATTTATTCTGCTTATGGCTGAATACCTGGAGAACAATCAAGACGAGCTATATAATTTTAAAGGGTTGATTAAGGCAGTTCTCTTTGCCGCTCCCATCATATTGATAGTGTTAAAAGAGGATCTTGGGACTGCCCTTGTATTTTCATCCATATGGCTGTTCATGATTTTTTATGCAGGTATTGACTTGAAGATCATCGGGAAATTCTTCGCATTGCTGCTGGCATTTATTCCGGTGGCTTACCTATTCATGGCTCCATATCAAAAGAATCGAATAGACGCGTTTCTTTATCCTGAAAATCTAAGTCTTCCCGGTAACTACCAGGTATTTCAGGGAAAGGTTGCCATGGGATCCGGGGGACTCTTTGGAAAGGGGCTGTTCAATGGCACTCAAAAAGAGTTAGATTTTATACCGATCCAAACTTCCGACTTTATTTTTTCAGTTTTGATTGAGGAGCTAGGCTTTATCGGAGGTCTTGTAGTTATAGCTGCATTCACCATACTCTTATTCAGGCTTACTCAAATTGTCAGAGAGTGCGTCGACATATACGGAGCAATGATAGTTGTTGGAGTAATTGGAATGTTCTCTTTTCAAGTATTTGAGAATATTGCCATGAACATGGGCCTTATGCCTGTTACAGGTATAACTCTTCCATTCCTCAGCTACGGCGGAACTTCTATGCTTTCATGTACCCTGTCCATAGGTCTTGTTTGGAATGTTGCCTCTAGGGCTAGAGGAATGAGAATTAGATTATAAAAAGCGGGTAGCAAAGATTACTAAATTCTTGCTGCCCTGCTTTTGCAGAGGTACATTTGAATAAAATCACATTTTAGATCAAATTCTGACACCTGTATAAAATATTGATTTACTTTGTGGCAAAGTATACATAGAACACTGATTTATCATTCTCTAAGTAATCTCCGATGGTGTTTTTCACCATGGCAATCCTATAATCGTCTTCTGCCTTAGGTTTGAAATGGAGCCTGTAGAATTTTTTAAAGGTTCCGTATTTTTGCAAGCCAGAATCTTTGTAAAGAGTAAGGTATGAATATGCTCCGTAACGTATGTGTTCATCTTTTTTTGACCAGATAATTTGCGTGTATTCTGAAGGGATTTCTCCTTATATAATGTATTTAGGTTGTTAAAGGTAACCTATAATCCTTTTT
>JASBYX010000014.1 GCA_029983755.1 Anaerovoracaceae bacterium | reverse complement strand
CGGCTGCTGCGCCCTGCCCGAGATCCCAAGTGGCGCCGGTGGAGCCGTGGCGGGACTCCCAAGGGGTGCCGGCGGAGCCGTGGCGGGATCCGTAGAGGCCTTCCACCAGCCACGGCTCCAGAGGTTGCGGGCTGTACCTGTAGTCCCTGAGGCTCCCCATGCGCGCAACCGCTGCGGACATGGCTCCTCCCTGCTCCAGGAGCCATGTCCGGCCGGCGGAAAGCTCCTCCGGAAGTCCTTGGGCAGCAAGTCCCTGAGCAGACAGGTATTTTGCAAGGTTAATAAGAGTTCCCTTTGGACTCTCCACCAAGAACCCTTTTTCAGATATAACATCCTCGGAAAGGATGTCATCGAACATTGACAGAATATCCTCCACAAGCTCAGATGGAAGTTTCAGATTCCCCTTACTATCATTTGTAACATAACTTATCCACAAATTCTCAGTAGCCTTTGAAAGATTCCTGTAGATTGCCAGGTTTTCTTCTTTATCAAGGTTTGCAGATTTAGCTGTGAGTCCCCATATAGCTTTCTCATTGGCTCCATCAGCGATAAGGGAAAGCTCATAGCTTGACAAAATCCCTTCGTCTCCCTGTTCTCTTGGGATTACTCCTTCATTCATTCCAAGTACGATAAGTGCTTTAATCGGGCCTGTCCTAGTTCTCTGGGTTGATCCAACTATGAGGTCGTCCACAGAAGGTGGTGTCTGTCCTATGGTAACTGCCTCAAGGCCGGTGTCAAAGGCATCCCTGAAAACTTCAATAGAAAACTTTTCTTCCCCAAGAAGGGTTACAATTTGATCCAATGTAGAAATTATTCCTTTCCACATTGCATCGTCAGAGATTCCAAAACTAGTAGCAAGTTTTTCCACGAATTCAAAGAATCTCCCTGAGAACTGACGGATGTTTTCATTTTTTGTCCTGCTGACCTTTATAATTTTTTCAAGGTTTACAAAGGGAGCTATAGCCTTTTCACGAAGATCGTTGATTTCGTTTAGCTTTCTTTCCTTTTCATTTTCAGCTTCTGCCATCCACCTTTCGAAGATTTCTTTATCATCATCTGTTATAACTTCATCCTTAGGAATTGGCGGATACTTATACTCAGTTAATTCCATGTACTTGAACGGAGTTTTCCACATTGTACCCCTAATCTTGTGACGCCTTGCATAGGTTTCAAGCATGTCTTTACCTAGAGGTGTTTTGTTGATTTCAGAATAAGGGTTCTTGATTGTATCTAAGATGTAGTATGTGGAATAGCTTGTTCTAATGGTGTCCAAAATCCCAAGGATATATCTTACAAATGGTTCTTTAAATATAGGCTTTCTGTCGTCAACAAAGAGATCTATATCGTAATCTTTAAGTATCCTTTGGAGAATTCCTATTCGATTGTCTCCTTCATTAGTTATTATTGCAATATCCCTCTTCCTGTAGCCTTTTTCTCTGAGAAGTTCTCTGATGTGTTTGGCACAGGCTTCGGATTCATAATATGGATTTAGGGATTTTATTATCTTTATGTTCTCGGAGGTACCGTTAAAATTGTCAGGCTTTACCTTATAGAGATTTTTCTCCAGAAATTTGAGATCGTCAGGCTTTGAAATTTCAAATGAATCGTCTATTTGCGATACTGAAACATCATTGCAAATCTTTTTTAGGCGATTTATTACGGCTTCCCCGGCTAGGAATAGATGCTTTCTCTCTCCCCTATCGTAATTCATGACAACATTTAGGTTTGCGTTCTTGGTTTTCACCAGACATTCCATTATGTCATAGACCTTGCCTGTGAAGCTGTCGAAGCCGTAGAACCAGAAATCTGCACCATCAAGATAGTCGGAGGCAGGTATTTTGTCCATAAATATTCTGTATAAATCCTCACCGTCAGTATACTTACCTTCCATTGACTTTTCGTATTCAGCGAAGATTTTGGATAGATCGTATAGCTTCCCGTATATTTCTACATCCTCTTCCATGGCGTCTGCAATTTGGGATAAGTCATCCGGGGTTAGATTTTCCAGTTTGACTTGAGAAATGAAGTCTCCCACTAGGGTTGTGAAGGCTCTCTTCCCAAGCTGGCTTCCGAAGGCTTTCAGTTCCTCATGGTTCATTTCCCTGAGTATTTTGGCCAATATGATTTCTCTTCCGGACTTGTCGATATACACATTTCGGAGGCCGCCCTCCTTGCTGAAAACATCGTGCATCATCCTTGAAAACGTGGTTATTTCCACGTCGATGAGGCTTATAGGTGCATTTTTATCTAGGTCACCCTGGTAGATCTCCCCTGCAGCTTCATTCCCATTATCATTTGAGCTTGCCATTTTAGCATTTCTTCTCTCTTTGGCGTACCTTACTGCCTGCTTCTCAGCCTCTAGGCTGTACTGATCGGGAACGATAACGATAGCACGCTTTTGCGAATCAAATATTTTGTTGTATAAAAATTCTTCCTTGTTCAGGTTTTCCCCGCCGTAAAAAATGTTTATCATTTCTAATTCCTGTTCGCTTTTAATTATTCAAGTACATTCAACCAAACACTTGCATAGCTCATCCCCATTGGCTAGTTGCTATTTTGATGATGTCGTAAATTAATAATCTATTTTTCCAATGTATTCTCTTAACTTATTCTTCTATTTTGGGTAAATTACTTTGATTTAATTTTTCTAAAGACTGCATTTGTGTTCTGGCAAGTTTTCTAAGTTCTTTTAATCTTTCTTTTTGTCCCAAACCTTTTTCTATCAAAATGGCATTATAGCTCTCCATGTTTGAAAGTACTAAAAGCTCATTTAAGCTTGGATAATCTCTAATATTTCCTTTAAGGTTAGGATTTTCATCTCGCCATTCTTTCGCTCTTCTATTAAAGAGTGCCACATTAAGCATATCAGCTTCACTAGCATATTTAAAAGATAGCTGTTCGTTTGTAAGATCTTTTAAGAGATATTCTTTAATTGCATCAGTGTGAATATGATAGTTGATTTTTGAAATCTCTCTATGTAAATTCCATGATAAGGATATTTTTGAATTTTCATCTTCTTTTAATCTCTTATAATCTTGGATTAAATACAACTTAAATTCCGCTGAAATCCATGAAGCAAATTCCATTGCTATATCTGGATGTGCAAAAGTTCCACCACCTCTTCCAGATTTGGATATAATACCTATTGCATTTGTAGAGCTTACCCACCTATGAGGTGACAAAGTAAAAGCGTTACTACCTGCTTCATTTCTAAAGGAGTCGAATTCGACCCCTTTAAAATTTGGATTATTAATTGTTTCCCATAACCCAAGAAATTCAATTTGCTTCTATCTTATCTTTTTTCATACTGCTCATCATATCATTGTATGATTGATTCGAAGTTAGATCATACTCTCCTTTCATATTTTCTTGGTTGGATAAACTCCTACCGGATAACTTGGTTGCTTCTCCCCTACGCAAGTTCCAACAGTTCTTCCGCTTTTTTAATGAAGAGGTCAGGCTTATTATCGTCAGGAATATCAGCCGCTACGGCTCCCGGTTCCTGGGAATTTTCCCCATGTCCTGTGATTGCCCACTCCACCATAACAGATGTAACTCCTGCCCTGTTTGCACAGATTATATCAAAGCTGGAGTCTCCAATCATAACTGCATCTTCACTTTTTGAATTCAGCTTCTTAAGGCCAAGGAGAGCAGGTTCCGGATTAGGTTTGTGTTCTTCTGTTTCCCCACCGCATACGATGGCATCGATTTCGTCAAGTATACCGAATTTTTCAAGGCCAATCTCAGTTGTAGGTCTCAGTCTTGAGGTTATTATCCCAACCTTGTGGCCCCTCCTTTTAAGTTCTTTAATGACCTCAACCATTCCCGGAAAGGGCTTTATTTCTTCCTTATAGTGTTGCTTTTGATAGCCTCTGTAAATTCTTATCATTTCGTCTACATCTTCTTCTGGAAATGCGTTTTCCATTGAAAACCACAGAGGCTCTCCGAAGGTGCTCAAAATCCATTTTTCGTCTCCCAGCTCTCCCTTAACTGTCTTGAAGGTGTGTTGCCAAGAGTCTATGACTATCTGATTTGTATCTGCAAGTGTTCCGTCAAAATCGAATAAAAATGTGTTTTTCTTCATTGCTTTTCTCTATTCTATATTGTATTTCTATAATCTATCATAAACTGCCATATACCGCCGGAAACTTCCCTAGTCCGTAAAAGGCAAACCGTAAAAGCCGGCTTCATGCCACTATTTTGTAAGAGCTTTTAAATCCTTGAGGCTCTTAAGCCTTGTACCTGATTTCACATCCGGAGTCTTCCCTTTGGAATTTTTATTTCTGTTTTCCCTGCTCTTAGATGATCTACCCCTTTGCCTCAAGTCGCCGGCTCTTCCCCTTTCAGAGGATTTGATGTTCAGACTGTTGAGGCCCTTCATGGACAAGCCTATGTTTTTCTTCTCTTTGTCGATTTTGATAATTTTGACCTTAACATTGTCCCCAACGGAGATTACCTCCATGGGATTTTTTACAAACTTATCAGCGATTTCAGAGATGTGCACAAGGCCGTCCTGCTTAACTCCAATGTCAACAAAAGCCCCGAAATCCACCACATTTCTTATGGTTCCTTCAAGAATCATTCCCTCTTTCAGATCTCCAAATGCTGTTACATCTTTCCTAAAAATTACAGGCGGTGCGCTGTCTCTTGGGTCTCTGCCGGGTTTTTTCAGCTCGGAAATGATATCTGCCAAGGTAGGTTCCCCAACCTCAAGCTCAGGTGCCAGCTTTGCTACTGCCTTCTCCATAGATTTTGCTCCGGTGGCATTAAGAACGAGTGCATCAATTCCGGGAACTCCTCCCTTCGACAGGCTTTCCTTTTCAATGCCCAAAATATCCAAAAGTTTGTTGCAGGCTCCGTAACTTTCCGGGTGTACCGATGTTCCGTCAAGGGGCTCTTTGCCACCTGAAATTCTCATGAAACCTGCACACTGTTCAAAGGTCTTTGCCCCAAGCTTCTTAACCTTGAGAAGCTCTTTGCGGTTAGAAAAACTACCCTCTTCTTCTCTATAAGAAACGATATTCTTAGCTATTCCCATGTTGATTCCCGAAATGTATGAAAGAAGTGACGGTGATGCTGTGTTCAAATCCACTCCCACCCTGTTTACACAGTCCTCAACTACATTCCCAAGGGCGGTGTCAAGCATTCCCTGATTTATGTCGTGCTGATACTGACCCACACCGATGTGCTTAGGATCTATTTTGACAAGTTCAGCCAGAGGATCCTGCAAACGTCTGCCAAGGGACATGGCTCCCCTAGTTGTAACGTCAAGGTCCGGATATTCTTCGGCGGCAAGCTTTGAGGCAGAATAAACGGAGGCGCCGGCTTCATTTACGATGGTGTACTGGATATTGTAATCGTGTTTCCCAAGAAATCCTGCAACAACTTCTTCTGTCTCCCTGGACGCTGTTCCATTTCCAATAACAATTATATCAACCTTGTACTTTTCGATGAGTTTTGAGAGCACCCTCTCAGTTCCCGCAACATCATTTTTCGGCTGCGTAGGATATATGGTGGTGTACGCCAAAAGCTTTCCTGTACGCCATAGAACCGCTACCTTACAACCGGTTCTGTATCCCGGGTCAATGCTGATTATTCTCTTCCCCTTAACCGGTGCCGCCATGAGGAGGTTCTCAGTATTCTTGGCAAAAACCTTAACAGCATCTGCTTCAGCCCTTTCCGTGAGAACATTTCTGGTCTCCCTTTCCACCGAAGGAGCAATCAATCTTTTGTAGCTGTCTTCCACCGTCGCCCTCAAAGTGTCAGTAAAAATACTCTCCTCATCTCCGATATACTGTCTGGAAATTACTTGTGCCACAGCATCTCCATCCATCTGCAGCTTCACCTTGAGTTTCTTCTCTTTTTCCCCTCGGTTAATCGCCAAAATCCTGTGGTTCGGGATTTCCTTTACCTTCTCAGACCTGTCATAATACATATCGTATACAGTCTTTTCTTCAGGATCTACTGCCTCAGTGAACAAAACACCTGCTTCGTAGGTCATTTTACGGATTTTCTCAATTAAGTCGGCGTCTTCGGAGATTTCTTCTGCTATGATGTCGCAGGCTCCCTGTAGGGCTTCTTCCCAAGTTGCTACTTCTTTTTCAGGATTGATAAATGGGGATGCAATATCTTCAATGGTTCTCCCATTTTCCACCCCTTCCTGTGCGAGAATGATTCTTGCCAGAGGCTCAAGCCCCCTTTCCCTTGCTTTGGATGCCCTTGTCGCCTTTTTCTTCTTATATGGCTTATAGAGGTCTTCCACCCTCTGGAGAACCTCTGCATCTTCAATTTCTTTCTCTAGCTCAGCTGTGAGTTTTCCTTGCTCGTCTATCAGCCTTATGACTTCCTCTTTTCTCTCGCTTAGGTTTTTAAGATAGGTGAGTCTCTCGTCAAGTTCCCTTAGAACCGTGTCGGATAGCCCACCTGTAACCTCTTTTCTATATCTGGCTATGAAGGGAATCGTGTTTCCCCCTTCAATTAATTCCACTGTTTTTTCGACCTGGCCTTCCCCAAGTTCAAATTCCTTAGCGAGGGTTTTGAGTATCTGCTCCATTGCCGGCTTCCTCCTTTTGTTTTAGCTTTTCTTTTATAAAGTAGTTCAGGTCTCCGTCCATAACCTTTGAAATGTTTCCAACTTCTGCACCGGTTCTATGGTCTTTAACCATGGTATACGGTTGAAAAACATAAGATCTTATCTGGCTTCCCCATGTTATCAAATTGAAATCCCCTTGAAGTTCCTTCATGTCTTCTTTGTGCTGCTCCTTGGCAAGCTCCACCAGGCGGGATTTCAGTATTCTCATTGCCATTTCCCTATTCTGGTGCTGACTTCGTTCGTTCTGGCACGAAACAACGATTCCCGTTGGAATGTGAGTAATCCTTATGGCTGAATCTGTTTTGTTAACATGCTGACCTCCGGCGCCGCTGCTTCTGAATGTGTCCACCCTTATATCCTCGGGGGAAATCTCAACATCCACATCCTTATCCACCTCCGGCATCACCACAACTGCAGAGAAACTGGTCTGCCTCTTACCTGCAGCATTAAATGGGGAAATTCTCACAAGCCTATGGGTTCCCTTTTCGTTTTTCAAATATCCGTAGGCGTTTTCTCCTTCCACTATTACCGTGGCACTTTTGATTCCCGCCTCTGTGTCATCCTGATAATCTACTATGGTAGTCTTAAAGCCGTTGTCCTCAGCCCATCTGAGGTACATTCTGAGAAGCATAGCCGCCCAGTCCATGGCATCCACTCCACCTGTGCCTGCATGAATGGACAAAATAGCATTGTTTCTGTCGTATTCTCCATCGAGAAGTGTCTCAAGGGTCAGTTTGTCGAGAATGGCTTCGACTTTTTGATATGTGTTCTTGATTGACTCAATGGCAGATTCATCTTCAAGTTCAAGTGTCATGTCGATTAGCTCGGGAAGGTCCTGAAGTTCTGATTCAGCTTCCTCATATGCGCTTACCTTGTCTTCCAGAGACTTTTTAGCTTTCAAAAGCTCCTGAGCCTTGCTCTGATCATTCCAAAAATCCTCCTTGAGGGTCTCTTTTTCCATTTTGGCGATTTCTTCCTTCTTCTCTTCAGGATTCAGAAATTGCCCCACTTCCTTCAGCTTATCTGTCAATTCCGGTAAACTCTGTTTGATACTATCCAGTTCAACTGAATTCATAAAATATCCTCTGCTTTTCTTCTAAATATAAACCTTAAGGGGTGCCTTGCACCCCTCATTTCTATCACAAATTTATAAGAATCCTACAAGTTTCTGCCATGGCAGTTCTTGTACTTCTTCCCTGAGCCGCATGGACAAGGATCGTTTCTGCCAACTTTTGGAGCATCACGCCTTATAGGCATCTGCTTTGGTGCCTCCTCCTTAGGTGCTTCCTCATCCTGATAGTCTTCCTTCACTTCCTGACTTACTCTTACTGTGTTGTGCCTTGCAGATTCAGTTTCAACTGTCACATTGCAACAGAACTTCACTGTCTGTTCCCTTATCTCTGCAATCATCTGCTCAAACATATCAAATCCTTCATGGGAGTATGCCGCAGCCGGATCCTGCTGTCCGATTCCCCTCAGGCCGATTCCTGTTTTCAGCTGATCCATTGCATCTATGTGATCCATCCACATGTTGTCAACAACCCTTAGAAGTATCATTCGTTCAACAGCACGCATTTTGTCAGCGCCGATCTCTGCTTCCTTCTCATCATAGATGCTGTCGAATTCCTCGTATAGGTATTCTCTGAGGCCATCTGCATCAAGCTCTGCTATCTGCTCATCTGTGAAGTCAACTCTTCCCTGAAACTTTTCAGTAATTCGCATGAGATTCTTTTCCAGAGTCTTAAGATCCCATTCCTCAGGGAACTTGGACTCCAATGTTATAGGGGTTACGATTTCATCTATCAGCTCATGAGCCATATCCAAAATTGCATCCTTCATGTCCTCATCAAAGAGCACTCTGCGTCTTTGATCGTAAATAATCTCCCTCTGCTTGTTCATGACATTGTCATACTGGAGGACATACTTTCTGATGCCGAAGTTCTTGGTTTCAACCTTCTTCTGAGCACCTTCTATAGATCTAGAGAGCATCTTTGCCTCTATAGCTTCTCCGTCGTCAAGACCGACTTTGTCTACGATGGCCTGCATCCTCTCTCCACCAAAGAGCCTCATCAGCTCATCTTCAAGGGATATGAAGAACTGAGTCCTTCCAGGGTCTCCCTGCCTTCCTGCACGACCTCTTAGCTGATTATCTATACGCCTTGACTCATGCCTCTCGGTACCTATGATAACAAGGCCACCAAGGTCTACGATTTTCTGATGCTCCGGTTCCCTCTCAGCTTTGAATTTCGCCAAATACTCATTGAACTTAGCTCTGGCATCATTCAGTTCCTTGTCTTCGGTTTTGGTGAATCCTGTTGCGAATGAAATGGCCTCGTCGCTATACCCATCCTTTCGCATTGCCTTCTTTGCTTCAAATTCCGGATTTCCTCCAAGGAGTATGTCCGTACCTCTACCTGCCATGTTTGTGGCTATGGTTACAGTACCTTCACGGCCTGCTTCAGCTACGATTTCCGCTTCTCGTTCATGCTGCTTAGCGTTGAGCACGTTATGCTTTACACCTCTTTTGTTCAATAAGCTGCTGAGAAGTTCTGATTTTTCAATGGATATGGTACCCACAAGAACCGGCTGTCCTGTTCTGTGAATCTCCGCTACAGTATCTGCAATCGCCTTGAATTTGGCCGCCTCCGTCTTGTATACGGAATCCTCAAGGTCTTCCCTTCGTATAGGCATATTCGTCGGTATGGTCACAACGTCCATGTTGTAGATTTCTCTGAACTCTTCTTCCTCAGTTTTTGCAGTACCTGTCATTCCCGCAAGCTTTTGATATGTTCTGAAGTAGTTCTGAAGAGTAATAGTTGCAAGGGTTTTCGATTCACTCTGAACGTTTACCCTCTCTTTGGCTTCAATGGCCTGATGAAGCCCGTTGCTGAATCGCCTACCGAACATGAGACGACCTGTAAACTCATCTACGATGATAACTTCCCCGTCTTTAACTATGTAGTCCACGTCCTTTTCCATGATGGTGTGAGCCTTCAAAGCCTGAAGTACGTGGTGGTTAATTTCCATATTTTCAGGGTCACCGAAGTTTTCTATCCCAAAATAGTTTTCCGCCTTGACTACTCCTTCATCTGTTAGGGATACCTGTTTGTCTTTCTCTTCAAGGGTGTAGTCGTCTTCGTTTTTGAGCCCTTTAACAAAATCATCTGCTCTAAGGTACATCTCACTGGATTCGTCTCCCTGACCTGAAATAATCAAAGGAGTTCTCGCCTCATCTATGAGGATTGAGTCAACCTCGTCTATGATTGCATAGTTAAGATCCCTTTGAACCATGTCTTCCCTGTAGATGACCATGTTGTCCCTAAGGTAGTCAAATCCGAACTCATTGTTGGTTCCGTATGTGATATCGCTCTGATAGGATCTGTGTCTTTCCTCTTGGGTGATTCCATGAATTACGCATCCAACGGTGAGCCCAAGAAAACTGTAGAGTTTCCCCATCCAGTCAGCGTCACGCTTTGCCAGATAGTCGTTCACGGTGATTACGTGCACTCCCTTTCCGCTGAGTGCGTTCAGATACGCCGGAAGTGTTGCCACTAAAGTTTTACCTTCACCTGTTTTCATTTCGGCGATTCTGCCCTGGTGGAGTACAACACCACCTATGAGCTGGACTCTGAAATGCTTCATACCAAGGCTTCTAACGGCTGCCTCCCTGCATACGGCAAAAGCCTCAACAAGGATGTCGTCCAAGGTTTCTCCCTCTTTGAGTCTCCCTTTAAACTCATCCGTCTTGGCTCTTAGCTCCTCATCGCTTAAAGCCTGCATACTCTCATCAAGAGCTTCTATCTCATCGGCAATCTTGCCGATTTTCTTCACTTCTTTCTCGTTTAAATCTCCAAAAATCTTTTCTAAAAGTCCCATTCATTTCTCCCTGTTTTAACTATCTTCACAACTTACTATAATATATGTCTATGTCCATTTTTTTACCAGCGGCCAACTGCTGACCATTTACTACACCTGTCAGCTATCTCCTTCTTCTATGTTCTCCACCCTCAGGTTTATTTCGATTGCCTTCTTGTCGTCCGCCTTTGTTACTTTGCCTTTAAAAATCTTCTCATCCGTTGA
This sequence comes from Anaerovoracaceae bacterium, assembly GCA_029983755.1. Classification (GTDB taxonomy): domain Bacteria; phylum Bacillota; class Clostridia; order Peptostreptococcales; family Anaerovoracaceae; genus S5-A14a. The sequence continues at coordinate 24,213 of JASBYX010000014.1, read as the reverse complement.
ATATACGAAGGTATCTCCGGCCACTGGCAGCTTGTCCAGCTGCAAAACCACCCAACCGTTTACCGTGTTTACATCAAGCTCAGGCTCCTGTCCGAAATAATCAAACATCTTCTCAACATTTGCGCTGCACATAACCCTATAACTCCCGTCCTGAAGCGGCGTTATATCAGAGGACTCCACCTCGTCGTGCTCATCGTATATGTCCCCTATGAGTTCTTCGATAATATCTTCCATGGTCACAAGACCGGCGGTGCCTCCATACTCGTCCACCACTATTGCCATGTGGGACTTGTTAACCTGAAGTCTTTTCAACAAAACAGCTGCTTTCATTGAGCCTGCCACATAGATCACAGGTTTGATGTAGTCGGAAATTGTCTTCTTCGATCCGTCAATGTAGTTGTGAAAATCCTTCTGATTGAGGACCCCGAGAATCCTGTCAAGGTCACCGTCATACACAGGTACCCTTGAAAAGCCTGTCTCTGCGAATATCTTTGCCGTGTCCTTCTTAGTAGACTCCACATCCAGGGCAACTATGTCAACCCTTGGAGTGATAACATCCCACGCTTCAAGGTCGTTAAATTCAATTGCATTCTGTATCAGCTCGCTCTGGTCCGCCTGTATTCTTCCTTCTGTTTCCGCTTCCTCAACCATGGTTAAGATTTCTTCTTCCGTGATGCCATCATCAGGGGAAACCCTAAAAATCTTGGACAAAAGAATCTTCCACTGACCGAATATCCAGTTGAGGGGGGTGAAGATCATCATGAAGAAATGGGTCAAAGGGGTTGCAAACATCGCCACCCTCTCAGGGGCCTCCTTTGCCAAATTCTTGGGTGAAATCTCACCAAAAATCAATACTATCACTGTTGTTGCAACAGTAGCAACCGTTGCTCCATAGGTGCCATATAACCTTATACAAAGCATGGTTGCTGTAGCTGTCAATGCTATATTCACTAAGTTGTTCCCGATCAAAATCGTTGACAACAGCTTGTTGTAATCTGCAGAAAGCTCCAGAGTCTTCTTTGCTCTCTTATCTCCATCACTTGCCCTGTTCTTAAGGCGTACCCTGTTAAGGGAAGTAAAAGCAGTTTCAGTTGCTGAAAAAAATGCAGAAAATATCAAAAATATTATTATCAAAACAGCCGGTATCACAAGTTGGTGACTGTCCATGGCCAAATAATCCCTCCTTAGTAAAGGCATAATTTCTCTCATCATACCTTGGCGAATGTGAGTTCTCGTCAGTATTTTATTTTAACACAAACCATGGAAAAATACCATATTCCCCCATTAGAAAGTTTAAATCGTTAGCTTGCCCTTGCACAAGACCTCTGCTCTTGATTATTCTCATCCCTAGTGATACAATTCTACATCATAGGAGGTATAGAGTATGTCAGATTTCGATAAATTTGAAGATGAAAATAGAGACGATTTTCAGGGACAGAATGCTGAAGAACCTACATCGGAGGAATTCAGCCAAGCGGACAGGTATTTTGTTCGTGTGGACGACTATGAAAGAACCCATGGCAAAACCGTATGGCCGGAGAATCCTCCCTTCGAGGACAACATGCAATTCCAGGATACGAGGCGATTTGTTTCAAGACGTGCCTTTGCATTCTGGCTGATACTGGCCATGATATTGACAGCAATTTTAACATCCCTTATTACAGGGTTTCTGATACCGAGATTAACCAATGCCGGTATGGGGAACCAGTCGGTTACTCCTACAACATACTCCATTGCAAAGAGTACAGGCAGTGCAATTTCCGCTGAGGAAATCATCGCCAAGAATTCCCCATCAGTTGTAGAGATAAGGACCGAGGAAGTTGCAAGGGATATGTGGCTTAATAACTATGTCAAAGAAGGCGCCGGCAGCGGGGTAATTATCAATACTGAGGGCTACATAGTAACTAACAATCACGTCATCGCAGGGGCAAGAACCATTACGGTTACTTTAAAGAATCAGAAAACCTACAACGCAACCCTCGTGGGGACGGATCCTGAGACGGATATTGCGGTGATAAAGATAAAAGCCAACGGTCTCAAGGCTGTTGAGTTTGGGGATAGCAAGAAGCTACAGATGGGTCAGTTTGTAGTGGCCATAGGAAATCCTCTCGGTCAGCTTGGTGGCACTGCCACAGCAGGTATAATCAGTTCTATGAATAGGCGAGTTGTCATTGACGGAAAAGAGATGGAGCTTCTTCAAACAGATGCTGCCATCAATCCCGGAAACTCAGGCGGCGGACTCTTCGATAACTACGGCAATCTCATCGGCGTTGTAGTTGCAAAGTCAAAGGGTGAGAATGTTGAGGGTATCGGTTTTGCAATTCCTATAAACAAAGCTAAGCCGATCGTTGATTCTCTCATCAAGAACGGTAAGCTTCCGCCACAGCCAAGGGTCGGCATCATGATTGCCAATGTAGTTGACAATTCCATGGCGAAGGAAATGGGTCTTCCAAAACCCGGCGTATATGTGACGGATGTTATGAGCGATGCGGCAAAGTCTGCAGGGGTGAAGGCTGGAGACAGGATTATCTCTGTGGATGGAAAGGACATTAAGGACAGCCAGGAATTCTTAGATATTATCAAGAAACACAAGGTTGGGGATAAGCTCAAGATTGAAGTTGAGCGTGATAACAACAAAACAGTTCTCTCCGTTGAGCTTGTGGATATGGCTGATGTAGCCAAGCCTCAGCAATAGTGACTGTTCCGCCTTGGGTTATTCGGCAGTCATAAGCTGGTCAAAAGATAGTTATTTAAAGTGAATTTTGGAAGTTTTTGCTTTCTTTCAGCAAAAACTTCCTTATTTTTTATTGTTTTTGCTGCTTTTCGATAAAAACTTGTGATATCTCCAAAGTTTTTACTTAATTTCGATAAAAACTTTGTAATTTACCGAAGTTTTTACTTATTTTCAGCAAAAACTTATTGTATTGTTTGAAGTTTTCAGATATACTTCTTAAATAGAAGAGACCTGAGGAGGTGTTACTATTGATAATAAGACCACATTATATGAAGGCATTGAGAATCTACCGAAATGTTCCCCTCGTCAAGATTTTATCCGGAATAAGACGCTGTGGCAAATCTACTATTCTCGACATGCTAAAAGATGATCTGCTGGCAGATGGTATCAAGTCGGATCATATAATAAGCATGAGATTTACCTCTGAGGATTTCGATGATGGTATAACACATAAGGACATTTATAGAGATATCAAAAAAAGAATGTTGGATGATGCCTGCTATTACCTTCTCCTAGATGAGGTTCAGGAAGTCGAACATTGGGAGAAAGCTATAAATAGCCTCCTCGAAAATTCAAATGCCGACATCTATGTTACAGGATCCAATTCGAAGTTATTGTCTGGTGAGATTTCAACGTATTTGACTGGACGATACGTTTCAATTCCTGTTTACACTCTATCATTCTCCGAATACTTAGATTTTAAAAATCCGGATCCACGATCTGAGAAAGAACTTCTGAATGAGTATTTAAAATTTGGAGGTTTCCCTATTGTTGCAATTGGAGACTTTGATGAACGTTCCGCATACCAAATCGTTGAAGGCATATATAACTCTGTTATCACAAATGACATCACAAGGCGACACAACATTACTAACTTTGATTTATTCAATCGTGTCGTAAAATACCTAGTTGAAAATGTTGGAAAGACTTTTTCCGCTAACTCCATAATAAAATTTCTCAAAAACGAAGGGCGCTCCTTGACTGTAGAAACCATTTACAATTATTTAACTTGGCTTGAAAAATCTTTTGTGATATATCCATGCCAAAGATATGATTTACAAGGCAAATCAGTACTTAAAACACAGGAAAAATTCTATTTGGCAGATGCATCCCTAAAGTACTGTATTATGGGGTTTAACCCAAAGTCTATTTCCTCTATGCTCGAAAACGTAGTTTATTTCGAATTATGCCGTCGGGGCTATCAGGTCTACATAGGTAAAAATATGAAAAAAGAGATAGACTTTGTTGCAGTCAAACGTGATGAACGCATATATGTTCAGGTATGCCGTAGGCTGCCTGACGAATCCGATAGAGAAATCGGTAATCTCCTTGAAATAAATGATCACTATCCTAAATATGTCGTAACACTTGATGATCTGGCATCAGGAAATATAGGTGGTGTGAAAATCATGCATTTAGCTGATTTCCTCCTCTCAGATGAATACTGATTAGGCACCTGTAATTTCTAAATAACATTTCCTATAATAAAAAACCGGCTAAGCCGGTTTTTTAAGCCTTCATAGGGTGTTCTTCTTTTCGGAAACCATGTTCCCCTTCTTCCTTAACGAATTCCTTCAAATTAGCAACATGGCTTACAGCCACTTCCTTAGCCTTATTCATATCCTTAGATCTGATGGCATCGAGAATGTGTCTGTGCTCAGAGGGCATGTTCTCATACCTTGAAAAATCATCATAGTAAAGATACCTGAACCTTAGTGCCATGTCCTGGATGGTCTCGCTGACCGCTATCAAAGACTTGTTGCCACTAGCTCCCACAATTTTTTTGTGAAAAAGCTCGTCGTATTTGATAATGTTTTCAGTATCGTTATCGTAAATCGCCTCGCGATATAGCCCGGAGATTCTCTCCATCTCCATTATTTCTTCCTCTGTAGCTCTTTCTGATGCCAAGGCAGCTGCAAGAGCTTCAAGCTCACCACGCACCTCAAGAATGTCAACCATATCCTTTACAGATACATCAGAAACATAAGAACCTCTTCTAGGTTCAATAACGGTAACCATACCTTCTTTTTCGAGCTGCCTTATGGCTTCTCTTACAGGCGTCCTGCTTACACCGAGACTTTCAGCCAGTGTAACCTCCACAATTCTTGTGCCTGGCTTCATTTCACCAATTAGAATTCTCTTCTTTATTTTGCTGTATACAGATTCCCTCAAGGAGCTGTATCCGTTGCTGTCACCGCTATCGTTAATTATCATCTCTTCATCCTCCTTGCAATCCCCGAACCTCTGCCATCGAGAACTTCTGTCACAAAGACCTCGTTGCCCTTGATAGAAAACTTTCTCTTTAGAGCATGGATTTCTCTGCGATTAGCATTTTCGCTGAGTATGGCAAAAATCGTCGGCCCACTACCTGACATCATGACAAAATCAACCACCTCTGACCCTTTCAGTCTGTCTTTGATCTTCCCAAGAACCGGATGAGCATGGACTGTATAGTTTTCAAGGACGTTGATCATATCGGAATAAGCTGACTGCCACAGTTCACCCTCTTTGTCTTCAGCAAGGATACCGAAATTCTCAGTCAGACGATCGTTATCCGGCCTTTCCTGAATTTCACAGGAATCAATCCCCCTGTATACCTCAGCTGTGGAAACACTGAATGGTGGCTTGACAAGAAGCAAACTAAATGGGGGGATTTTCAATGGCGTAAGGTCAGTACCGATACCTCGTGCCCTTGCACATACCGCAGCCATAGGATGTCTCCTAAGGTACGCCGGTACAGACTTACAACTCTTAGCTTGATTCATCACTGCAAAAGGCACATCTGCACCAAGCTCTGAACCCATTTCCAAGAGTTTTTCCATGGAAAAGTGCGTCCCCAAAACAGCGTTCAGCCCGTGAAGGACTGCGGCAGCATTGCCACTACCACCCCCTAGTCCGGCTCCCACAGGTACTCTCTTCTCAAGGGTAATAATAATTTTATAGGGCAAATATTCCCTTTTGTCCTTCAATCTCTCCGTCTCGATGAACTCTCGAAAAAATCTGGTGGCTGCCTTGTGGCAGATGTTGTTCTCGTCCCTTGGAATATATGGGAGATTAGCAATAATTTCAATCTCCGGATACTCTAAACCGTCATCTCCTCCGCCGTGATTTTTATCTCTCATCTGACGATCTTCCTTCCAGGCAAGGGTGCCTTCCCTTTGAAGTAGATCAATCTTAACAAGATCATGAAGCAGAATCTGACACATTATCATATCCACAGGATGATATCCGCTGTCCATGACATTCCCCACATTCAGCGAAAGGTTGATTTTCCCATAAGATGCAAGTGTAATACTTTTCATCATTTTTGCTTTTCTTAATTCTTCTTAATTATTATCTTATTGTCTATGTTCTATATTTCTTTTTATCTATTTCTTTTTTCTCTTCTTAGCCTGTCTTGCCCACTTCTCTTCCTGAGCTTTCCTAGCTTCTGCCTCAGCCTTCCTGCCCGAAACAGTTTTGCCCCCTACTTCACTGATAGGCCTTGGTCTCTTAACCCTAAAATGACCGTAAGGAAGTTCTTCATCTTCTTCGTAAAGGGCAGCAAGCTGCGCTTCCTCAGCTTCACGCTTTGCTCTTGCCTTCTCCGCCTTTTCAGCCCTCTTAGCCCTTTCCTTTTCCTGCTTTGCAACGATCTCTTCTACAGATTTCCCTGTTCTCTTAGCCTCTTTATAAGGATTTACCTTCACTTCCTTCTCTATGTCCTCAGACTCCTGTGCCTTCCTTGCACTTCTTGTAGTGAAGAAGAACATACCACCGAACATTACAACCATCATAGCCATGTAAATCATGGTATTTCTCTTCTGGTTCATAGTTTTGAAAGTGATGTCAACATCCTTTCCCAAAGCCGTGCCGTTATCGCTTACAAAATTTTTCGATATATGCAGGGTATAGTGAGTGTCGTCCAGAGTCTTATTCTTCCCGTCATGATTATCTGCAATTACCATGACCTGCTTCACATCCTTAGGATTGTACATGACCCTGATAGGAACCTTCTTACCCTTTTCATCCTTGATTGTAAATGCCTTGCTGTTTGATTTCCTATTATCCTTTGACCCCACATCCTGGTTGAAGTCCAGCTTTACGCTCATGTTCTCAATAGTCGTGTTCTTCTGACCATCCACAGGATAGGTGTTGACAATTTCCAAGGTATCATCCGCTGCAAAACTCATCACAGTACCGGCAAACACCATAGCTAACAATAGGCAAATACTCAAGCCAAATTTTCTCATTCTTTCCGCCTCCGGTTAATTAGTTTTCATCTTTTAAATTATCTATATTCTTACGATTCCTCAAATCCCTAAAGAAGTCTCTCAGCTTTCTGCTGCTTTCCTCGGCCATCAACCCTCCCACAACATTAACCCTGTGGTTGAGTCTTGCCTCAGTTGGAATTTCAAAAATGCTCTCGCAACCTCCGAATTTCGGATCTGCCGCTCCGTAGAACAGATTCTCGATACGGGACAAAACAGCTGCTCCGGCACACATTGCACATGGCTCCAGGGTTACGTACATAGAACAGCCGTAAAGCCTCCAGTTTCCCAAGTGTTCCGAAGCCATTGAGATTGCCTCAATCTCTGCGTGACTTGTTGCAAGGGAAGTCGTTTCTGTTTTGTTGAATCCTCTGCCGATAACTGTGCCATCCTTAACTATGACAGCGCCAACTGGAACCTCTCCCATCCGGGCAGCCTTATCAGCCTCTTTGAGAGCTTCTTTCATAAATTTTGAATGTTCTTCGTAATTCATATACCGTTAGATTTTACCATTAATGTATACAATTTGCAACAATTTCTACTGCCATTCTCTAGGTTTTACAGGCTTCATCAATACAAAAAACTGTCTTGTTATTTTTCCGTCTTTCTTTAGGGTTACCTTGGCAACCCTTGAAGCTTTTTTTGCCTCAAGAACTGCTTTAATCGGTTCTACTGTAATGTCATCCCAGCTGTCTTCTTTACTTAGGAAGTCTTCCACGTTGTCATCTCTGAAGATTCCCTCGCCGGAAACACCCATTGACAGTGTAAATTTATTTTGATCTGTATCTTGAATGAAGTAAATGATTCCGTCATCAAGGGAATGCTCAACTTGGTTGTAGTGTTGTTTCAAATCCCTAACTTTACCCTTTCCACCATCGGGCATGATTTCTTCAGTCTGAAAATCAATATCAAGGTAGCCTTCTGTCATGTGTACAGTTGCACTTGCTCCCTTGGCACCCATGGCATTGAAAATCTCCAGTTCTTCCTCAGTCATCTCCCTTGGATAAATCTTTCCCACCTTACCCTCAACTTTAGTGAAATGAGAATAAAGATCACAGGAGGTGAGGTATAAAGCTGTGGAAACCACAAGCAAAAGTGCTATGGCAAATATAATGTTTTTCCTGAGGGAAGATTGTTTTGTTAATACTTTACTCATGCTCATCTACGCTCCCTCTTCAATACTTAAATATATCCTGTAGATCCTTTGAGTTTTCTCATTAGGGCAATCTATCTTCACCTCATTAATGAGAACATTCCTGCCGGAAGTCAAATCCAGACTGCCCTTTGTCAGCTCTCCGGGGTTTCCTTCAATTTCACCGTATCCCTGATCTTTAACCCTTAGTTCATCGGGAATGACAAATCGATGCCCTTGGAAATAAACACCTATCTGATTGTTGCTATGCCTCATCCAGTGCATTATTGGTAACTTTTGGTTAACCTTGTTCCCATCAATATTCACAGCATCAAAAGATCCGTCTCCTAGAATTCTTGTGGATGAACTTGGAGAAACAGTTTTGCCGTCAGCTGCCTTGGGCTTTTCTAAAACTTCATAGCTGAATTTGACCTTGAGGCCATTTTCTCTAACCTTAACTGACTGCTTGTCAAACATAGCAGAGAAAGGATCTATGGCTCTGTATTCAAGGTCAGACAACACCTCTTGCTCTAGGGTAGCAACGCTATGTCCGTCGGAAATGCTCTCTTGGGATTCCTTAGGATCATCCGTTGCCGGGACCTGCCCATGATTTAAGTCATTCCTTTTGGTCACAACCAGTTTCAAGTAAATGAGATAATCTTTGGTACTCCCATCTTCCCTGGTTTCGTTCACCTTCACCTCCATGATCCTCTTAGGGTCGTTTAAAAGCACCTTGCCCTCGTCCACACTTGCATAAACTGTATACTGGGCACCCTTAACAGGTTCTTTACCTATGAGATCAGAAAGCTTAAAATGTGTATTTCCCCCAAGAGCCTTAAGTTCTCCTTTTCTCTCTTGAGTATTGAACGCCATGGTAATATTCTTGGTATCAAATGAGTTGTCTCCAATATTTGTCCCATTAAAACCGATGGAAAACAAATCTTCTTCCTTGGTCTTATCCTCTCCATTTTTGTCTCTGACAACGACTTCTTCTTTGATAAATCTATAGTTGTATTGGCCGGGCTTCAAGGTCAAAATCCCCCTGATCCCGATGTAGCCAAGGCGTTCTTGAGTATTGAGGGTTTTCTCCTTTGGAGGATTATTAGCAACATCCACAACCTCATCTTCGTTGAATTTAATTCCGGACAAATGTTCTTCTTTAGATGCTTTCTTTTCCCCACATCCGTACAAAACAAGTAGGCTCATGAGCAAGATGGCCAAAAGGAAAAAATATTTGGTTCTATTTTTCACAGTTCTCATATCAACATCTCCATCCTGCTACTGAGCCTTATTATCCTTTGGAACAGGCTTAAATCGTATATAGGCGATTGCCTTTCCATCATGCCCCTCATCCTCTTTGTCCATCTTCTCACTTTCTTCTACGCTGTACCCGCTACGATCAAGAAAAGCAAGACGTACAACTCTCGTGGCACGGTTCATCGCAAGATCAGAATCTAAAAAATCCATAACCTGGCCTATGCCCTCTACGTTAGGACCCACAAGTGATGGGGAAGGAGAAAAATATACAACAGCGTCCGGAAGTAACATCTGTCCACTCCAAGTGTTATAGTCAAGCCCGACAGTTATCTTGTACGCTTTTCCGTCTTTTGTCTCAGTTCTCAAAGTTTTTGCAAGAATACGGTAAAGCTCCTTCACTTCTGATTTTCCTTCTTTGTTGAAGGTTTCCATCTCCACAACTATGTCAAAATCGTATTTGTCATCTCCAACCTTTAGGTTTCCAAATACCACATTCTGATTGATCATGTCGTAAGCAGTTTCCACGTCCTGATTGGGCTCCCCTTGAGAAACAGTGCCAACCGACTTGGTTGCATCAGCTGGGGAATCTTTTTTCCCTGAATTCTCACCGCAGCCTACAAAGGCCATCATTATAGTAAGCGCCGTTATCACCAAAATAGCAGCTTTCCCGGCTCTGGGATTCTTCATATTTTACCTCCGCATTCAGTACTTCGGTTCACATTATGATTATACTATATTTTGTAAAAGCTAATCAAGTTAAGAATACCATTAAAAGAGGGATGACCTTTGGCCATCCCTTAAATTAATTTATTTGTTTTTTCGTCTTCGCAAAATAGCTAAGCCTAGGGTTACAACCGATACGGTTGCTAATCCCATAAACAACCCGAGATTATTCCTATCACCCGTTTCCGGTTTCTCCGGTGGATTGCTCGGTGGAGTAACCGGTGGTTTCTCCGGTGGATTGCTTGGTGGAGTAACCGGTGGTTTCTCCGGTGGATTGTTCGGTGGAGTAACCGGTGGTTTCTCCGGTGGGTTGTTTGGTGGAGTAACCGGTGGTTTCTCCGGTGGGTTGCTTGGTGGAGTAACCGGTGGTTTCTCCGGTGGGTTGCTCGGTGGAGTAACCGGTGGTTCTCCGGGAGCATTTGCAAAGTTGATAACTGGCTGAATGAATCTTTCACCCTTTTCATTTACAAGCCTTGTGTCATCAGTTACCTTAAATCGGTATTTTGTTCCGTTGTGCTTGTAGTTTGGATCATTTTTGGTAACCTCCTCTATCTCATACAGGGTGTCAGGTTTCAGCCCTTTTACCAGGACATACCCTCCTTTGCCGGTCTCGGCAGTTTCTATATAGTTTTCCGGATTCTTCACTTCTGTTATTTTAAATTTAAATCCTTGGAGTTTTTCCTTATCCACATCGGTGAAGTCTTTCAGCTCGTCCTTTGTCGGTATATCTGAAACAGCTTTGACTGCTACCTTATTCACAAGAAGTTGAATCTTATCGTTTACGATCTTTTTGTCACCTGTGAACCTGATGTCTCTGTGTTCCTTATCGATTGTAAATTCTATCGGTTTGATTGGAACATAGGAAGTTCCTGAATCTACCTTGGTACCTGCGGCAACCGAAAGTTCTGACAATTTATATTTACCTTCTATCAGATCTCTAACCTCGATCACACCATTTTCGTCGGTGTATCTGTCGATTTTTACATCCTTGTTGGTTTCACTTAGACCCTCAATCATAAAGTGCATCTTAGGCATGTTTTTGCCTTTACTATTGACTTTTTCCATTTTGAAGTTGCCGTAGATCGGCTGAACGTTTAGGAATACTTCCTGTGCCTTTTTGTCAGTGATTTTTATATCGTAGTTCTTCCTGTCCTTGTGCCAATTTTTAAAATCACCATAAGTGAGCTTATAACTGTTTGCCGACTTCTCATACTTTCCAGGAGTCTTTCTTGCCTTTATGTTGTCCGTTTCGAGCTCTCTGATCTCGTAGTTACTTAGGATTTTGATATCCTTAAACTTCACTTTGCCTTTTTCGTCTGATACTGCCTTTGCAACTTGAGTCTCCTGGACTTCACCATTATCTCCCTTGGCAATCTTTACAAGTTCAAACTCAGCTCCTTCAAGTGGTTCGATTTTTTCGGATTTCATTCCGATTTTGCCAAACTTAGTAAATTCAATGCTTCCAACAGGTTCGATCATTTCGTTGTAAACCTTGTTCGGCTCAACAAATCTTATAGTCTGATCATCGTCTCTTACGAAGCTGTTCCAAGCTTTTTTGCCGGTCAATTTATAATCGTTTGTGTCATCATTTTTAGGAGCTTTCATTGGAATTATCGCCTCTAAAGCTCCATTGGGATTTATTGACACACCTTCTTTGGCTGTTATCTTTAGCCCACGAGTGTTTTTAGCCGGATGATCTGACCATGTCATGGTTTTAAAGATATCATCCGCCGATTTGCCTTGATAGTCAATTGTTTTGTTGCTGTTCCAATAGCTGATAACATATTTGTCGGTTACATCCTTGCCGTTTTCGTCCATCAACTTCACTTTCTTATCCATATTGAAGGTGTTTTCGAATTGAGAGTCTCGGGCCGGCCTATCATCTGTGCCTATGTTTGCCTCTTGGATGCTGATGTCTCCCACATACGGGAAAAGTGTAACCAAAGATGTGTTGGTTCTCTTCTCTGATAAGTTGTTGTATAGGGCGAGTTTGTATTCAAATGGAGCTTCCGATTCTGTTAGAATTCCTGTCTCAGTCCACTTCAGATCACCGTCCTTCCTGATGTATTGACGGGCAGCCATTTCTCTAGCTTTTATAATTCGAATATCCCGTTTTGCCTTCAACCAGGTTCTACCGCTCTTATCATTAGGTGGAGAAGCCTTCGTTCCGAAAAGTTTAAGCTTGTTGTCAGATTTTTCGAAGGTTACAAATGCTTCATTTTCGATAAAACCTTCAGGTGCGCCGATTGAAACTTGTGAGCCAATTTTAGCGATATCTGTGACTCCGGGCTTTAGTGACTCTGTTTTGAACAGGATGCCCAGTCTCCCTGTGTTCTCGTAGTTTTCTATCAGTTTGTAGGAACCTCCGCTCTGTTCAAACTTCGGATTAAGTGTAATCTTCGTAGGCTCTACGCCCCTCGGCATCAAGTCCACAAGCTCAAAGTTTCTAAGTTCTGAGTTGAGGATCACATTGTTATAGTATGGGTCTCCGTTGTTTGAATATATCCTTGGAACTAGAGCAAGATTATAGCTACCTGTTGTTCCCGGCGTCACAGATTTGTCTGTTGGATATGATTGTGTTTTCTTAAATCCAACTTCTTCGTTATAATCCCTCACCTGAATCTCGGCTTTTTCTCCCCATAGGTAGTTTCCTGAGATATTATCCCATTCATCGGAATAATTGCTTATGGCAACGCCTTTTTCATTCAGTATAGGATCTGTTCTCTTGGCTCCTGGATTCTCTGTTCCCTTTTGGTAGAGATTTCCTGCCATTACAGCATGGTTTTTAAAAATGTTGTTTCCATTTTTCGAATATGCTTCTGCCTCAGGGTTTCTGAGTTTTGTGTCTATCCTAATTTCCACAGCGCTGTGCAGCTTGTGTTTATTTGGGAAAATGATATGCACGTAGTCGATATCCTTCGCAACGTTTTGCGAGAACACTATTTTGTTGTCCTTGCCGGCTTTGACATTCTTATCGTAGAGCTTTTCATCCTTGGCAGGATTCATTTTGTCTCCTGTCATTCTGTATGCCACAACTTGAAGGTTAACATTTCCGGCTGTATGACCCTCGTATGGGAAAGAAATGCCGTAATAATAAAGTCTTTTGTCAAGCTTATAGTCCGTTAGCGTCAAGTCAACAAGGTCGCTTTTGGCGGCCATGGAAGATGCCCTCAAAACATAAGATATCACCTTATTTTTGTCTTCCTTTTTGTCATAAAAGAAGGCCAAACTTGACCCCTGGGAGTACCTTAGGCCTGCAACTTCCTTGGAAAATCTCGGGTCGCCGTCATAGACCACATTCTGATACTCTGATGTGTAGATGGACAGATCGTCTTCTCCTATCATCTCTCTTTCTTTGTTCCCCATATTTTCAGGGGTCATGGTTATGGTTGCGTTGTTTATTACGTTAGTTCCCGCCTTAAGATCAGGAAAGGACAGATACAAGGTATCTATTTTGCTGTATATGTACGGTGTTCCCTCAAAAGACTTGCTCTGCACGAGGGTTTTGCCGTCGCCGCTTAAAGTCCATGATGGGTTTAGCTTTTCGTCAAATACTGCTGTTCTCGTTTCTGTTGTGCCATCTTCTCTAACTGCCGTATAGGTTGGCAAAGTATCTGTTACAACGACTTTGCTTATGTTTCTTTCAAGTCCTGTAGGGGTGAAGTTGTAAGCAACAGGAGCCGCACTTGTAATTTTGTACTCGTACGTGTTTTCAGGTGTAACATACTTATCCAGCTTGCCCATGTATCTTACTCCGTTTGATGAGCTTGACATATTCTTGTAATCATACCCCGGGAGGTTGAGAGGGCTTAACTTTGTGAATCCCGGCTTCTTGTAGTAGCCCTGAAGATATATCGGTTTAGCTGTGGATAGAACTTCGCCATCATTTTCAAATTGGATGTTTACTTCCATCTTGGTTTCATCCGGGGTTACGAATTTCTTGAATTTCCATTCGATTGGGAAGTCCAGCTGGTACCCGCCTGAGATATTTCCAAGTTCAATATCTATTACTCCGTTATGTGCCTTCCATTTTTTAATTTTTGTTGATCCCTGCTCCGTTACCTTTACACTCTCATCTTCGATATATCTGTTATCATAATAAATCTTGATAACTCCTTTGGAGTAGGAAGTTTCTATTCCCGTTAAGTCAAAATATGCATGGGTATGCATTTTTTCGCCGATGTGATATCGGACTTTTGCCTTATCCGTATTGTTTTCATTTTCCTGACGGATTTCTATGCCCTTAGTGTTCTTAGCATCAGGTCTCTTTTTGTACACAAATGTGACGGTGTTTTCTTTTCTGTTATCTTTAACTGTCTTTGTCTGCTTGTCAACCTTGTATCCGAACATTGAAATTGCATCGTAGGTCTTCTCTGCAAGAATATATTCTGTTAAAGGCTTATGAAGCTCATTTCCCTCTTCATCCTGATATTTAACGGTAACCTTGGTTGGATTTATGACATGCTGCCTTACTCCATCTGCTGTACCGTCTTTCAGGTTATTTGGATTTTCATATCCTTTTAGGAGAATCTTTGTTTCTTGCTTTGAACTGTTTTTGTTCCTGTTATTTAAAAAACTGTCGTTTTCAATTTTTTCAAGGTTTTTATTTGCCTTTACTTCATCAATGCTGTTATTTTTAAATACTTTTGGTCCGATCTCCTTGATCTTAGGCAAGTCGAGATTTTTAAGCTCGTTCCCTTCAAAGGCTCTTCTCTTGATAACCTCCGCTGATTGAATGTTTGCATCTTTTATTTTGTTTCCTGCAAATGCAAGATCTTCAATAACTCTTACTTTGGGGAGTTTAACCCTTTCCAGTGGCCTGTCGCTAAATCCTGTAAGGTTTCTGTCGGGGTAATCCCTTCTCATTCCTCCATATGCACTGTTTTTGTTAGGATTGGAAAAGGCTGCGAGACCTATCTCTTCAATATTCGGCAGATCAAGTTCCTTGAGCTTATGATCCATGAATGCCCCCTTGCCGATTTTCTTTAGCATTGGTGCGGTTATTGAAGATACAGGTGAACCTTTCTGTCCATAATCCGGATCTCCTCCAAAGGATAGATCTCCTACGGTTTCTGCCACCGGAATAACAACTTTTTCGATTTTATTCCGTGCGAAGGCAGAATTCCCAATATTTTTTGCTTTATCCAGGGTTACCTCTGTGATTTTGTTGTCTATAAATGCTCCATCTGAAACTTCTTCAAGAGTAGGTATGTTTACGTTAGTAAGATTGTTGCCACCGAAGGCATACTTTCCCTTAATTTCCCTGAGTTTGGGAAAGCTGCTATTTACATCGGCGATTTTATTTCCGAGGAATGCTCTACCTTCGATTACTTCTACATTCTTGCCAGATACGGCTGTTATACCCATTCCCTGGAAGGCAGACTTGCCCACGACAGTAACCTTGTCCGGGAGAACCACAGCCCCATCGTCATCCTTTAGTCTTTTGTTGAATTTAGAAACACCTTTTGCAGAAAACCCTGTTACCCTGCCGGGATCATTTTTGTCCCATGTGAAATCCTTTTCGTCGTAATCGCTTGTTGTCGTTTCGCTTTTGTCGGGATTTATGAGGTAGTTCTCCTTTGTTGGAACACTATTATTTGTTGTCCAGATTATAACCTTGCCCGTATACATTCCATCGTATTTGTCCTCTGAAACTCCCGGATTTTTAGCAAGAGCTCCTGCTCCGTTTTCTCTAAGATTTGGAATAGTCAGCTCGGTGATTCCCTTGTTATACAGGGCACCTTCTCCCAAAACCTCTAACTTCTGGAAGTTGTCCTTAATTTTTATGTTGACATTGCTACCGGAATTTCCGGAAAAAGCATCCTCAAGTACTACAACATTTGGGAGGTCAGCAACGGCAATTTCGTTGTCTGCAAATGACTTTGATTCCAAGTATTTGAGGGCCGGGAAATTTGTTGGTGTAATCTCTTTCAGCTTATTGTTTCTAAAAGCTGTTGATCCGACAGTTTCAAGCTTATCAAACTTTACTTCGCTGATTTTGTTATCATAAAACGTTGCCGTCCTTATCTTTGTAAGGGCAGGGGCAACTACTTTCGTCAAACCGTTACCTGAAAATGTAAGATCATCCATTGTTTGAACTTTAGGTAGATCCATTTCCTCGATCTTGGATATTTTGTTGTCTTGGAAGGTATGGGAACCTAAAGACACTACATTTGGTAAATGCAGCTTGGATAATTGATTCTCCTTAAAGGCGTATGAACCTATGTGGTTGACATTATCAAGCTTTACATTTGTAATGGCATTATTTGCGAACGCTCCTTTGGTTCTTTCTCCGGAGGTCCAATTGGAACCTTCCCCTTCAATTCTAAATATATTTCCGTTAAAGTCAGATACAGAATTTAGTCCTTTCCCTCTGAATGAGGTGCTATCATCCTGATTTATTCCGACCGTATCTATTTTGGTTCCGTCTTCCGGATTAATATGGGGCAAAGTTAAGTCTTTCTGTGTCTTTACCTTTTCAAGACCGGACTGGCTGAACCCTATTACTTTATTCTTATCGTATATAAAATCTCCAAGAACCCAATCGTTACCAATTGGTGTATCCTGGTTGCCCTTTTTCAAATCTTTTTCAGATTCTGAGCCATTTTCTTTTTCACTTCTTGCAGCGCCTTCAGATTTTTCCGTTGACTCTCCTGAAGCTGTGGAATTGTTATCTGTAGTTTCCGCCAGGGATAGTGGTACGAAATTAATCACCACCATGAAGGAAATCAACAGACATAATAGTTGTTTGGTTACTCTCCTTTGATGTCCTTTCATTAAGCCTCCTTTTACCAAATCATAAGTTTAAATTTCCAAAGTTAATTATACCATAGCGGTATTAATTTGATAATATATTTTTTTGATTTTTTTGTGTTATAATTATGTCTAAGGACACGGGGTATAATCCGTCTGATGAGGGGGGAAATGTCCAAGATAACGAAAGGAAAAGGGATACAAAATGATAATAGATATTGCACTTATTGTTATACTGCTAATTTCAGGGGGACTGGCTTACAGGAAGGGGTTGGCTGTAAGCATGGTCAGCATGCTCAGCTGGGTTGTTTGTGTAATCGGAGGGCTTCTCTTCAACACCCCAATCAAAGAATGGCTGATATCAAAGACGGGTATAGATGAGTATATCCATGGGGTACTGTTTGCAAAGAGCCAAGCCAGTCTAAACGAGGGAGACCTGGATGGGGGACTTCTTGGATTTCCGGATCTCTTTGAATTTCCGGCTCTAAAGGAGGATAGTTTGATGGGGAAAGCAACCACTCTCTTCGGTAAAACCGACGATCTCCTTGCGTTTCTGAAAACTCCAATTGATTCAATTTCACATACCATAAGTCAGAATGTCGCCGACAAGATCACAGATCTTCTCATGAGCATAATAGCTTTTTTCATCATTGTGCTTGCAGCCAAACTGTTTTGTGGCCTAATAACGATTCTTATGTCGAAAAAATACCATCAAGGTGTGGTGGGTTTCTTCGACGGTGTGGGGGGACTGTGCTTCGGGGTCATCAGAGGCGCAATTATAATTCTTCTGATTTTTGTAGCTTTAATTCCTGTAATCGCAATGGTTTCCCACGACAATTCCAGCCTGATAATGGAGCAGCTTAGCACATCGAAGGCCGCAGAGTTCATCTACAACAAGAATTTTTTGCTGAAATTTATGTTTCTGTAATTAGAAGATGATTTAAAAACGCTGTATGGACTGGTTTTTCAGCCCTTACAGCGTTTAGTTTTGTCAACATTAACTAATGTTACATCCGCATACAGATTGATCTTCTTGCAGTTTGTCTTCCCTTGTCTACAGTTTGTTTTTCTCGCCTACAGTTTGTTTCCGCCTGTATATTCCGCATCACAGTATGCACACCTGTAAACTTTTTTCTCCGGATCCACGAGTTTGAATTTCTGGACAATTTCCTGCTCCACAGAGGTAATGCATCTAGGATTCTTGCACTTTATCACATCGGTTAAAGTTTCCGGAAGCTTCAGATGAACCTTTTCCACAAGCTTTCCGTCCTTCACCTTATTTACTGTTATATTGCTGTTCAAAAATCCCAAAACTTCAATATCTAGAGGAATGTCTTCGTCGATTTTGATTATGTCCTTCTTCCCATACTTGGTGCTGTCAACATGCTGAATCACCGCAACGGTGCAGTTCAGTTTGTCCAGCTTCAAAAGTTCGTATATCTCCATGCTCTTTCCGGCAGTGATGTGGTCCAAAACGATTCCGGTGTTTACTCCATCTATATTCATATTTATACTCCTTATTCAATTCCAGATTCTAAATTAACTTTGACTACTGCGATTTTCTTTTGCGAATTCTATTCTCAGGAATAAATCCCTTCCAGGTTATTTTATTTCCCAAATCCTTCTCTTTCGATACCTAAGAGGAAGAGGATCAACGCCATTCTGATGTGTTTACCACATAATGCCTGGAAGAAGTAGCAAGCCCTAGGGTCATCATCCACCTCCACAGAAATTTCGTTAACCCTTGGCAGCGGATGCATTATTGTCAAATCCTCTTTGGCAGAGGCCAGCTTATCAAGATCCAGGATGTAGCTGTCTTTCAGTCTTATATAGTCGGCTTCGTTGAAGAATCTTTCCTTCTGAACACGAGTCATGTACAAAATATCAAGCTCCGGCATGGCGCTTTCAAGGTCTGCGGTTTCTGACCAGCTGACACCGGCCTGATCCATTTTTTCCTTCATGTAGTCAGGTACATTCAATTCATCAGGGGATATCAGTATGAACTTAACATTCTCATATCTCATCATTGCTTCTATAAGGGAATGAACCGTTCTACCGAACTTCAGGTCTCCACAGAGACCTATTGTCATATTATTAAGTCTACCTTTTTTCCTGCTTATAGTCAGTATATCTGTTAGGGTCTGTGTTGGATGGAAGTGTCCACCGTCTCCGGCATTTATGATTGGAACAGTAGTCCTCTGGGCACCCACAACAGGAGCACCTTCTTTAGGATGTCTCATTGCGATTATGTCCACATAGCATCCAACTGTTCTGATGGTGTCGCTCACACTTTCACCTTTAGCTGCAGAACTTGAATTCGCAGAAGAAAACCCGAGGACGCTTCCACCGAGTTCAAGCATTGCTGCCTCAAAGCTTAGTCTTGTTCTAGTGCTAGGTTCAAAGAAAAGTGTAGCCAATTTCTTGTGATTGCAAATGTCATCGTAGAATGAATGATTTTCTACGATATCGTCTGCCACCTTCACAAGATAATCGATTTCCTCTGTTGACAGATCTGTGATGTTGATTAGGTTTCTGATTTCGTTCATGTTCGTCCCCCTCATAATTATTTTGTTAACATTACTACCACTACCATTTGAGCCCTGAGCCGGTCATCTCTTTGGGTTCGTGTATAAAATCACGATCACAAGAAGTGATGTCGGCAGTGAGTTTGGCTCTATTTCATCCAGCTTTCATCGCTAGGATTATCCCTGAACTTTAGTATTCTTTCCTTTGCTTCTTCTTTGATATAGCCTGTTTCTGCAGCCACCTTCACAAGACTGTCAAGATCCGCAAGGCTTACCGCCTTAACATTTGCTTCTTTAAACCTATCCTCTGACTTCTTCATTCCGTAGGTGAAAATGCTCATAACCCCCAAAACTTCAGCCCCTGCTTCTCGCAAGGCTTCCACGGAGTCCACAGAAGATCCACCTGTTGAAATCAGATCTTCTATGACCACCACCTTTGCACCCTTTTCAAGCTTTCCTTCTATTCGATTAGTCCTGCCATGATCCTTGGCAGAACCCCTTACATACCCCATTGGCAGATCCAGAATTTCACCCACCAAAGCGGCATGAGCAATCCCTGCTGTAGCGGTTCCCATGAGAACCTGGCAATCCGGAAATTCCATCTCAATTTTCTGAGCAAGGGCATCTTCAACCATATCTCTAACCTTTGGGGCCGTAAGTATCAGCCTATTATCGCAGTAAATCGGGCTTTTAATACCTGAGGCCCATGTGAATGGCTCATCAGGTCTTAGGAAAACTGCCTGAATATCCAGAAGCCCCTCTGCAACCTTCTCTGCAACCTGCTCTGCAACTTCATCTAGGTCTACCCCTGCAAACTCTCTCATACATCTTTTGTATGCCTCCACAGGATCATCAGCCTTGGTGATAGGTCTTCCAACAACTATGAAGTCACAGCCTAGCTCCTTAGCCTTCTCAGGAGTTGTAATTCTAACCTGGTCGTCCTTTGCCGCTCCTTCAAATCGAATCCCCGGAGTTACTGTAAGAAATTTCTCCCCACACTTTTGGTGTATGATTTCTGCTTCATGTGGTGAACAAACAACCCCATCAAGCCCTGCTTTTTTTGCATTTTCACCATAGTGCAGAACCGTTTCGGCAAGTGATTTTTCTATGAGAAGATCCTCCTTCATTATTTCTTCACTTGTTGAGGTGAGCTGAGTTACAGCTATCAAAATAGTATCGCTGCCTCCAAGGCCTCTCTTTGCCGCCTTCATCATCTCCACAGTTCCCGAGGCATGGACATTTGTCATATCCACCCCAAGACTAGCCAGGTTTGCCATGGCACGCTCAACGGTGTTTGGAATATCGTGAAGCTTCAGATCGAGAAATATTTTGTGCCCTCTGGCCTTAATCTCCCTAACGATTTCCGGACCTTCTTTGTAAAAAAGCTCCATCCCGATTTTCACAAAGGGCTTTGTGTTCTCATCTTTAAAATTGTCGAGAAATGCGAAGGTCTCACCCTTTCCGGGAAAATCCAATGCAACTATTACATCTTTTTTGAAAACACTTTCTTGGTTCATTCTTCCCTCCTAAAACATCCTAAGTTGTGTATATTTACTTGTAGACTATTCTCATAGTTTATTTTCCATTTATTTATGATTATTTGTGGGCTGTCCCGATGATGTCCCTGAGCCTGGCTATTCCCAGTTTCTTGCAGGTAGCAGGCAAAGCCTCTATTATATCCCTACATGCCCATGGATTCACAAGATTTGCAGCACCCACCTGAACGGCAGAAGCCCCTGCCATCATCATCTCGATGACATCTTCCGGAGTAGATATTCCTCCCATACCTATCACAGGGATTTTGCAGGCTTCCGTAACCTGATAGACCATCCTTAAAGCTACAGGAAAAATCGCAGGTCCCGAAAAACCGCCCATCTTATTTGCGATTACAGGCTTACCGGTTCTCACGTCAATCCTCATTCCCATAAGGGTGTTTATCATCGACAGGCCGTCCGCTCCTGAATCTTCACAGGCCTTAGCTATTTCCACTATGTCAGTCACGTTTGGAGAAAGCTTTACATAAACGGGCTTTTTCGTGACGGACTTTACTGCTGAGGTGACTTCTGCAGCGCTCTCAGGACAGACGCCGTAGGCCATTCCCCCATTGTGCACATTAGGGCAGCTCACATTAACTTCTATAATTCCAACCTCTTTAACCTTGTCAAAGGCCGTTGCTAGATCCACATATTCCTCGACGGAAAATCCGCTTATATTTGCTATCACCGGTTTGTGGAACACTTTGAAAAGTTCCGGCAGTTCGTGGCGTATGACCTCATCCATCCCCGGGTTTTGCAGTCCCACGGAATTTATCATTCCCATTGGGGTTTCTGCAATTCGAGGGAGTGGATTCCCAATCCTTGCCTCTCTGGTCGTTCCCTTAAAACTTATGGACCCCAAAATGTTCAAATCGTACAGATCTTTGAATTCCTGTCCGAAGCCGAAGGTTCCGCTGGCGGGGATCACAGGGTTATCAAGCTCCCACTCACCAAGGTTTGTCCTGATGTCTACCATATCCGTGTCCACCATGTCAACCATGTCCCTAGCGTTCGCCATCTCCCTCATATCTACCATTTGATCTCCTCCTTCAGCAAAACCGGCCCGTCCTTGCAGATTCTCTTGCTCCCGGTTTTAGTCTCGCAAGTACACCCCATACAAGCCCCAAAACCACAAGCCATCCTAGCCTCCAAGCTGAACTGCCCCTTTGCCGGCAAATCCCCCAAAGCCTTAAGCATAGGCTTTGGCCCACAGGCAAAGAGATAGCCACTATCCTTCTCTTCCTCCTTCAGCGCATCCAAAACAGTTCCGTGCACCCCATAGCTTCCGTCCATGGTTGCAACCCTTAGATCGATTTTTCTGCCATATACTGACTCCAGCTCCTGAAACCCATCTTCACCGAAGACCTGGTCCTTTGAATTGAATCCAAGGATCACCACCGGATTCTTCCCATCTTTGAGAAATTCCTCAGCTAGACACATCATCGGCGGCACACCGACGCCTCCCCCAATTAGAATCACCTGCTTATCCCCTGCAAGTTCTCTTGAAAATCCGTTTCCCAAAGGCAGCAGAAGTTCCACAACTTCGCCGCACCCCATGCCAGCCATGAGAGCCGTACCCTTGCCAACTGTTTTGTAGTACAAAGTCAAACTGTCTCTATTCCATCCGGCAACGGAAATCGGTCTTCTAAGATAGAGGCCTTCAATCCCCACATTGACAAACTGGCCGGCCCTAATATCGTCCCCAACCTTTCCTTTGAGGATCATTTTGTATGTGTCCGCCGCAACTTTCACATTTTCATCAACAACAAAACACTCTTTCCGCATACTTTTCACTCCGTTCCACGTGTTCATATTTCCAAGAATTTCGCTCTTCCATCCACAAAGGTGGCTAGGGGCTTTCCTCTCAGTTTCCAACCCTCGAAAGGTGTGGCTCTGCCCTTAGTCAGGAAGTTTTCCGGATCCACAGTCCATTCTCTTTCCCTGTCCAAAACTGTTATGTCGCACAGCTTTTCCCCCTCCGTTAGGCTAAGTGGCCCCGGAAGGCGGAATCGCTTCCTTGGATTTATGGACATGAGTGTTACGAGTTCTTCAATGGTTATTATCCCTTTGTTTACAAGGTGCGTGTTCAATAGGGCAAATGCCGTCTCAAGGCCAACAATGCCGAAGGCACTTTTCTCAAGTCCTTTTGACTTTTCTTCAACTGAGTGGGGTGCGTGATCTGTAGCTATCATATCTATGGTTCCGTCCTTGATTCCCTGAATAAGGGCGTCCCTATCCTCTGCTGACCTTATTGGAGGATTCATTTTAAATCTTCCCTCTTCTTTGATATCCATATCTGTGAGTATCAGATAGTGTGGGCCGGTTTCACAGCTCACATCCACACCGGATTTTTTTGCCTGCCTGATGATATCAACGGTTTCTTTGGTGGAGATGTGACATACATGATATTTGCACCCGGTCTTTGCGGCAAGTTCCACATCCCTTGCCACCTGAACCCACTCGCTCTCAGAGGAGATTCCTTTGTGCCCATGAACTCTGCAATATTCCCCCTGATGAATATATCCACCTGTTAGAAGACTCTCGTCCTCACAGTGAGCTACTATTGGTTTATCCAAACTCTTTGCAACCTTCATGGCTTCCTCCATCAGGTCGCCTGTCTGTACTCCCCTGCCGTCATCACTGAAACCTATCACATATGGGGCTGTCCCTTCCATATCGGCTAATTCCGATCTCCCGTCCCCATCCCTAGTGATGGTTCCATAGGGCAATACTTTAATCCATGCGTCTTTTTCTATAATATCAAGCTGTGCTTTCAGATTTTCAAAGTCGTTGGGCGCAGGCTTAACATTTGGCATTGGGCAAATCATGGTATATCCCCCATGGGCTCCTGCCATCGTGCCGGTTCTAATGGTTTCTTTATAAAAAAAACCCGGTTCTCTTAAATGTACATGAACATCTACGAAACCGGGAATTATAAATTTATCTCTAAAATCAAATAGGCTGTCATAAAGGCAACTATTCTGTTCATCGGGAGAAGAAACAGATACCTTATCTCCATCGATAAGCAAATCCTTCTTAACGAACTGGCCCTTGCCCTTGTTTTCAAACACTTTCGCGCCTTTTAGCAAAGTTTTCATCTCTTGCTCCCTTCTTTAATATTTGATTGTTTACAGGTCTGTGCATATATTTTCAAGTTGTTTTCGGGAATTCCAACCTGTAATATCGCAACCCTATAATCTATTTTATCTCAAATCTTCAATATTTTACACTAAAATATTTGTGCCGTCAATACGATAAATGAAGTTTTTAAAAGTTATTTTCTTAGTTGTCAAGACATATGTTA
>JASBYX010000013.1 GCA_029983755.1 Anaerovoracaceae bacterium | reverse complement strand
AGTGTTGACACAATTTTACCACAAATTATTATTCTAGTTTAATATTAAAGTGTTCTACAATTCATTTGCTCGCACTAAACCCTAAGCCCAGCTACAAACCATATGCTCCAATGCCATGTGACCCCATCACTAAACCCTCATAAGATAATCCAGCTCTTTTTTCGTCAATTTCCTGAAAGCACCCTCTTTAAGCCTACCAATGCGAATTTCCCCAAAAGAAACACGCTTAAGCTCAACGACCGGATTTCCCACAGCTTCGAACATCTTCCTTACTTGCCTATTCTTACCCTCATGAATTGCAATCTCCACAAGACTTGAGTTACCCTTCACCTTCAAAGTCTTAACCTTAGCCTTAGAAGTGACAAACCCTCCGATGTCAACGCCCCGCACGAGTCTGAGCTCCTTCTCTCTGCTCACCACACCCCTTACAAGAGCCTGATAAGTCTTGGGAAATTCATGCTTAGGATGCGTTAACCTATAAGTCAATTCCCCGTCATCTGTCAACAACAAAACACCTGAGGTGTCGTAGTCCAGCCTCCCCACGGGAAAAAGTCTGGAGGCTTCATCGGCAATGTCAGGGTTTTCTCGGAGAAGGTCAATAACAGTCATCCTTCCCTTGTCATCTTTGACTGACGTTATCACTCCGACTGGTTTATTCAGTAGCACATAGGTGTGAGTTTTCTTTGGCTCTACAATTCGCCCTGCCACAGAGACTTCATCTCCATCCATGACATCGTATCCCGGCTCTTTCAAAACTCTCCCATTGATTTTCACTTGGCCGTTTATGATGAGCTCATCAGCCTTTCTCCTGCTGCAAACCCCTGCGGAAGCTATATATTTGTTAATCCTCATATCTATACCCTAAGATCCTCTACCTGACTTGCAACTTCAAGCATGATGGCACATTCCATCCTCTTTTTAAATATTTTGCACCCATACTCGTATATGCCCGAAATATCTCCTGAACTGTGATAGTTATTAGCAGCACAACCTCCACTGCAGTAAAGTTTAGCCCAGCAGTCATCGCATTCCTTTCTTGAGTAGATATTGCAGTGACTGAACTCTTCCCTTTTCTTCGTATTGGAAATCCCGTCCCATATATTCCCCATCTTGTAGTCATCATCTCCTACAAACTGATGGCATGGGAATAGGTCACCCCAGGGAGTGACAGCCATATACTCACATCCGGAACCACATCCTGCCACTCTTTTGTGAACGCATGGACCGTTTTTTAAATCTATCATGTAGTGGTAGAAGCTAAAAGGCCTTCCTTCACGCCTTCTCCTAAGCATTTCACAAGCGAGCTTCTCGTACTGATCAAAGATTTCAGGCAAATCTTCCTCTCTGAGTGCATAAGGCTCGTCAGGTGAACACACCACAGGCTCCATGGAAAGCTGGTCAAAGCCCAGGTCAGCCATATGGATTATGTCCTTGGTGAAATCCTTGTTAAAGCCTGTGAAAGTTCCCCTGATGTAGTATTTCTTCCCGTCTCTGGCGGCAACAATATCTTTGAACTTAGGAACCACCTTCTCATAGCTCCCTTTGCCGTCAATGAATTTTCTGAAATGATCGTGAACTTCAGGTCTCCCGTCAAGGCTGAGAACCACATTGTCCATTTCTTTGTTGGCAAAGTCTATAACATCCTCATTGATTCCAACGCCATTTGTCGTAAGGGTGAACCTGAATTTCTTGTTGTGTTTCTTTTCAAGACTTCGCCCGTAAGCTACAGTTTCTTTCACAACACCCCAATTCAGCAGGGGCTCCCCTCCGAAGAAGTCAACCTCCAAATTCCTTCTTTCCCCTGAGTTCTCAACGAGAAAGTCCAAGGCTCTCTTTGCCACGTCAAGGCTCATGAGCCCTGAATCTCCATGAAATTTCCCCTGGGCTGCAAAGCAGTACTCACAGTCCAAGTTGCAGGTGTGGGCTACGTGCAGACAAAGTGCCTTGATGACGGAAGTGTCCTTTGCCAATCCCGCCAGTTGCTCTTTGAAAAAATCAGGAGTAAAGAGAAGGTTCCTCTCAACAAGGTTTTCAACATCGCCGATTACCTCGTTCACCTCCTCTAAGGTCACATCCGGTCTATGCCCGAATTCCCTCATTATATCTTTTGAAATTAGAGACTTTTCTTCTTGTGTAGGATGGCCTTCGATTTCGCAGATGCCTCCATTAATTTTTCCACAAAAAAGTTGGATGATGCGATATGCCACATCATCCACTAGGTTCACCGATCCACTACAGACATCCAATATGATATTGTATCCGTTAAGTTTATACTGGTGTATCATATGTAACTATTTCTCCTGGTTTTCACAAGGCTGATTAGCTACTCCACAAGATGTCTTGCATGCTGACTGGCAAGATGTCTGGCACTCTCCACAGCCTCCGTTCACAAGGCTTTCAGCTAGATTTCTTGTTTCGATTGTCTTAATTCTTTCCATAGTTTTCACCTTTCTATACATCACTATACTTTTATTTACTTCTGTATACTTTTATATAAATCCCTATTCTCTTATATACGTTACTGTACTTCCTATTTTACTTTTACTTATCTAACCTCTGTGATATTGTATCTTGTCTGATCAGACGGTGTGGGTTTGCCACCAGGCCCGATGTATTTTGATTTATCAAATCCCATAATCGTCATGAACAGACCATTCAGGAGCACAAGACCGATACAAAATCCTACGCCTTTTCCAAATGCCTTTCCTAGCTGCCAGCTAAGGTATATTCCGAAGATAATATTCACAACAGGTACGACAAGAAAAAGTGTCAGCCATCCATTTCCCAGGGCAATCTTAACAAGAAATACAACATTCACAATAGGAATAATCGAAAGCCAACCTGGAACTCCTGCTTTCGCAAAGAGTTTCCAAGCTCCCACAATCGCTAAAATCGCCATTATCAGTCCGAACATTCCCAATCCTCCAAACGTGGACTCATCTAAAAATCCCGGATTATAACTCTGCTCATAGTCTAAGTTCATAATTTCTCCCCCCTATTAACAACCACTATGTATCATTTTGAAAAGCTAAAATTATTACACTTGAGTTTATCACAAATTAGAGGGATATACAAGTTTTAGATATTTCGTCAACTATTTCATTTATGGATTTGTCACCCTCAAATACCACAAGAGCCGCTTCCTTCTCATAAAGTGGCACTCTGTAATTATATAGACTTTCCACAGTTTCCCCCTCATCCAGTGTCACTCCTCTGGATTCCAAATTATGTAGTCTCTTTTCAATCTTTTCAAGACTTTGGGAAAGATAGATAACTTTGCCGATTTTCCTTAGATGCTCCATGGCTTTTGGGAACAAAACAGCGCTACCTCCTGTGGCTATTACAGTATTTTTAAGGTTAAGGCTTGTGAGGATTCTCTCTTCGCAGGTCCAAAAAAAGTCATTGCCCTTCTCATTAATTATTTCTTGCAAGGTCATGCTCTGATCCTTCTCTATGAGATGATCTGTATCCACAAAATTCATTTTAAGTTTTTCAGAGAGCTTTCTGCCTATTGTACTCTTACCGCTGGCAGGCATGCCGATTAGTATGATATTGTTCATATTTTGTTGCCATTTACCCCTTTAGACTAGAATGAAAATTTAGCTCCGATTCCGTGCTTTGTAATTTAAAATTTTCACTTTAAACATTTCTAAATTTTAAGTTTTAGCTGCTGAGTTAATCCCTCATCACCGATTTCCTCTCCATCCTCTGCGAGCACCCCTTCCAGATCCTCAATTTCAGGAAGTTCAGAGATTGATGAAAATCCAAACTGCTTTAGGAATTCCTCTGTGGTGCCGTAGAGAATAGGTCTTCCAATCCCATCGGATCTGCCCTTTTCAGCCACCAAATTTCTCTTCATCAGACCTTCAACAACCCTGTCGGCTCGAACTCCTCTGATAGCCTCAATTTCACCCTTTGTAACCGGCTGCTTGTATGCGATGATAGCTAGGACCTCCAGGGCTGCCTGAGATAATCTTGTGGTCTTCACAGGGGTGCAGAGTCTCTTGATGAACTGGGAGTTTTCCCTAGCCGTAACCATTTGAAAGCTTCTATTTATCTGGCGAATTCTAAGGCCTCTGCCTTCTTCCTCATATTCCTTGCCCAGTTCCAAGAAAAGATCCTTAGTCTCTTCGTATTCCAAATCAAGTGCATCTGCAGCGGACTTAATTCCAAGAGGATCTCCCCATATGTATAACATGGACTCTAGAGCCGATTTGTATATTTTTTTGTTATTCAAGTTTGGAGTCCTCCTTAATTATTTCTTTCCCTCCTTCTCCGTCTTTCCTT
This sequence comes from Anaerovoracaceae bacterium, assembly GCA_029983755.1. GTDB lineage: Bacteria > Bacillota > Clostridia > Peptostreptococcales > Anaerovoracaceae > S5-A14a. The sequence goes on along the minus strand of JASBYX010000013.1, from coordinate 31,844 downwards.
TCGGAATCAGGAATCAGTTCCAAGGTGATTTCCCCATATAGGGATTTCTGCTCAGCTTTCAGAGTTTTTCGATTTATCATCTGAAGGGCGGCTGTAAATGTTACCACCAGATTATAGTTGTCCATGCCGCCCGGTACAAGCTCAGTCAGCAATAGTTTCCTTTTCCCTGTTTTAGAAAGGTTTTCGTTCTTCAGCCTGTCGTAGATGTACTGCATCCTGGATTCCATTGATGCTCTATCACGCTCAATTCTAGTGTAGTGCTTCCTAACCTGATCAATTCTTTGCTTCTTTTCCAGAAAAGCGGTAAAGGCGTTTGCGAAATCCTCTACGCTTAAACTGAGATATTCGTCAGGGTGTTGGGTATATTCAGATATATCTTCCTGGGGCTTTTCCATTATGTCTTGTTGAAAGTCCCATCTGTTTTTCAGGCTCTCAGCTCGAAGTTTAAATGCTTTGTACTCGATCAACCTCTCCACGAGATTGCTTCGGGGGTCTTCTTCAACAACACCCTCAACTTCCCCTTCATCTGTAGGCAGAATCATTTTGCTCTTTATCTCAAGGAGGCTTGCTGCCAGAACCATGAACTCAGTAGCCCTTTCCACATCTATGGAGCTTATATCCTCCATGTATTCCGTGTACTGAGCTGTTATCTGGGCAATCTGAATATCGTATATACTCATCTGGGAATTTTCGATGAGATAAACAAGAAGATCAAATGGGCCTTCGAAGGAAGAAATCTTAACTTTGTAGCTCATTTTCCATAACCTCTTCCGTCCTATTGGATTCCAAACTGCTGTAATAGTTATAGTATACAAGTCCGATGACAACTATGACCATTCCAATGAGCTGCCACTCTTTAGGCACCTGCCCTAAGAAAATAAATGCGAGAATCGTCGCAGAAACTGCCTCTCCGGATTCCCATGCAGATACATAAAGTGAGGACACATGACCCATGCAAAGATTGAATACTGCATGTGCTCCAATCTGGCAAACCAAGGTGAGCCCAAGAATATATATCCAGTCCATAGTAGGATAAGCTAAAAAAGACGTACCCGTAACTAGCATCCCCGCTCCAAAGCATATCCAGCAACAGAAAAAGCATAGAAATACATAGGTATTCCCGGATATGGCCTTTCTCGCCTCATGCCCCATTGCAAAGTACAGTCCCATGAAAATTGCAGCACCTAGGGATAGGACATCCCCCTTAAAACTTCCCGATGCCAGCTCCTTATAGTCAAATCCCGCTATCATGGTTGCTCCTGCAAGGGCACAAAGAATTCCCATTATCGGACGCCTACCCACATGACGTTTAAACACAAAAATAGTAATGAACAGAACCACTAGGGGATGTAGCGCAGCAAGGACAGATGCTGAGGCTATATTTGTAAGCTTAACGGCACTGAACCAGCTAAAGAAATGAAGAAACAGAAAAGCTCCCGCGAAAGCTGTGTATATCAGGCTTTTCCCGGAAACATTTTTCACTTCTCGAATCCCTTTTCCTCTTCTAAAAAATGGCACAGCAAAAACCGGTAGACCGAAGGTGAGCCTCCAAAAGCCTATTGCCATCGAAGGCGCTTCAATCACCGATCCGAATATACCCGAAGCAGATCCGGCTATCACAGCAAATACTACGATAACCTTCACATACTTTTCGAAAAAGCCCTTTGGCTTATCATTTGACTTGACATGGCCACTAGCCATATCTATTGAATTCTTATTCTGCTCCAGATTTTCAGCCTCTTTTCTATCAAGTCATCTAAACAGAGCGTTACACCTAATTGGAGATTACTTTCTCTTTTCTCCCGCTTTTCTCACGGCCTCAGAAAGTCCCTCATTAAAAGGCGGATATATGACGCCTTCCTCCGTAATAACCGCTGTGATAAGATCTGCATCCGTCACATCAAACGAAGGGTTAAAAGTCTTGATACCTTCAGGAGCCATAGACTCTTTAAACCACATGTGATAAATCTCCTGTCCGTCACGCTCTTCTATTATTATATCATTTCCAGTCTCAGTGGCAAGGTCTATAGTTGAAGTTGGCACAAACATGTAAAATGGAATACCGTAGTGCTTCGCCAAAACAGCAAGACCAAGTGTCCCTATTTTGTTGGCTCCGTCTCCGTTGGCCGCCATTCGGTCACACCCCACTACCACAGCATCCACCTTCCCTGCCTTCATTAAAGAAGCCGCCATGTTGTCACAGATTAGGGTAACATCCACACCCGCTTTGTTAAGCTCCCAAGAAGTTAGACGAGCACCTTGGAGAAGTGGTCTGGTTTCGTCAGCGTAAACATGAAATCCATATCCCCTTTCCTCCCCAAGATATATTGGTGCAAGGCAAGTCCCATACCTTGAAGTAGCAATGGTTCCCGCATTGCAGTGAGTCAGAATTCCCATACCCTTTTCCAAAAGGCCAAGTCCGTGTTCTCCCATCTGCCTGCAAGCTTCAACATCCTCCACATGTATGGAAATCGCCTCTTTCTCAGCAATTTTAAGGAGTTCATCCACCCCTTTGGAAGAAAGCTCTCCGTCTTCAGAAAGCTCAATCAATTCCTCAGCGGCAGTCTTAATTTTCCCATACATCCTTTCCAAGGCCCATTTCAGATTCACTGCTGTGGGTCTTGCTGAACCTAGGTAGTCCTTAAGCCTCTCCGCTTCCGCCATAAAGTCCTCAGGTGTGCAGTTGGTGCTGATCTCTGTAAATGCATACGACATCTCCTCGTTATACCACTTCTTCAGAGCAACAAAATATCCGTATGCCGCAGCGACGCCGATTGCCGGTGCTCCACGGACTGCGAGAGTTCTGATAGCGTCGTACATATCTTCAGCTGTCTCGATTTCAAGATAAACTTCTTTTCCGGGAAGCTTCCTTTGATCCAGAACCTTTAAGCTTCCATCTTCATACTCAAATGGTGTAATCTTCATGGTATCTCTCGTGTCTCCTTCCATTACGATTCGCCAATAAATATTAGCTTCTGACATAAGTTGTCGCTTCTAGAGTTTCAATGCTTTACCTATATGAATGTTCAAATCTATTATACCCCATAATTTATAAAAATGCTATAATACTTGTTATATTTCATTATTAATGTTAGAATTACTTTGCGAATTTATCTAATGCAGGATTTTCATGAGAGAGGAGATTCATTATGGGAGAATACAAATTTTACATAGTAGATGCCTTTACTCAGGAGGTTTTCGGGGGAAACGCCGCCGGGGTTGTGGTTTTGGAACAGGGAGATGACTTCCCTGAAGAAGAAAAAATGATAAAGCTGGCTTCTGAACTCAGGTATTCAGAAACTGTTTTCATTAAACCCGGAGCTCCCGGAAATACGTGGGATTTCCATGCAAGATACTTTACCCCCACAGACGAGGTTGAACTCTGTGGGCACGCAACAATTGGGGGAATGTATGTGCTTTCCCACACTGGATTGATAGGTGAGGGGATATATAAGTTAAAAACAAAGGCCGGAACCATTGATATTCAAATCGACGAAAACAGGATAATTATGGGAATGGCAACTCCTGAAAACATCGCAACAATAGATGATGAGGAAGCCATTCGAAAGCTTTACTCCATCATGGGTGCTTCTGTTCCTGTTCCATCTTCTCTAGGAGGTTTGAAGCCCATGCTCATATCCACAGGGCTTCCGGACATCATGCTCCCACTTCCTACAAGAGACGAACTAAACTCTCTTTCTCCAAACATGAAAGAGCTTTCATTATTTTCTAAGAAGTGGAATGTCGTAGGAGTGCACGCCTTCACCACAAACCTTTTGGAAGGGAACACCTCCGAAAGAAAAGTATTTTGTCGTAATTTTGCTCCGCTCTATGGAATAGACGAAGAAGCCGCAACAGGTACCTCAAATGGGGCTCTTGCATATTACTTTTATCTGAACAAATTTCTGGATTCAGCAGGGAACCTGAAAGCTGTCCAGGGAGAATCGATGAATCGCCCATCGTCAATTGACGCTTACCTTTCCCCCGAGCCGGAAAAAAATGGAGAGGTTACGGTAAGAGTAGGTGGTTCTGCTGCCATACTCGCCGAGGGAAAAGTTCATCTTTAAAATCAAAAAACATACCGCCTAGGATTCAAGACCTGTGATCATGGTCTTGTTCCATTTTTGGGACCTTAGCCTCAAAGTCAATATAAGGGCTTCCACGAGATTGTAGCTCCCCAGTAGGGCGTAAACCAAGTGGATTGGCAGACCTATCCACAAAGCCCCTATGAATGCTAGTGGAACTCCCACTATCCAAACTGCTCCCACTTCTGCCAACATTGCAAATTTCGTGTCCCCTCCGGCTCTCAATACTCCTATAACCAGTATTGTATCGTACACCTTGATCACCATGATAATTCCCATAACGATAAGGAGCTTTTCTGAATACATGTCTCCCATTTCAGACAGGTCAAAGAATGATAGCATTTCTCTACCAACAAAAAAGAGTGCCACTCCGCAGACTACTCCCATCAATGTGCCGATTTGTATCATCTTCCTGGCTACAACTTCTGCTTGAGCATTTTCTCGTCTCCCCAGATATTCACCTACGAGAATCAAGGCTGCATCTCCTATACTATAACCTGCGAATATGAATATCCCATTTATATTATTCGCTGCCTGAAATGCTGCATAGGCGGTAACCCCAAGCCTTGCATAGGCTGCTACGAAAACTGTCTGACCTAAAGACCAAAGGAGCTCATTTGCAGTGGTGCTTTTGGCATTATTTATGACTCTTAAAAGGAATTCCTTACTCCAGTCAAAGTATTCGGAAATCCTGCCGGAAAGATAGTTTCCTTTTCTGATAATCAAAAGCATTATCGTCATTTCAAGGAATCTTGCAATTACAGTGGCGATCGCTGCCCCTTTTACTCCTAACATAGGCATCCCGAAATTGCCGTAGATGAGAACATAGTTTAAGAAGGTATTTAAAGAGAACACGAAAGCAGACACATAGAGTGGGAGAGTTGTCTGCTGGGTCCCCCTTAGGGCAGCTTCGATAGGAATGCTAAATCCCAGAAAAATCAGCGTCCATGACCCTGTCTGCATATATACCTTGGCAAGGGGAACAACTGAGGTTTCATCCGTATATAATCCGATTATAAACTCCGGGAAAAATAAGGCTCCTACAAAAAAGACCAGACTGATGCCAAGCGCTACAGATATAGCAAATCCAAGAGTTTTGTGCACACCTTGCCTGTCTCCTGCACCATAAAACTGTGCTACGAAGGTTCCGCAACCGCTTATGAATCCAAACACGAAAAGATACTGGACAAAGAAAACCTGCATGGCTATCCCTACCGATGCCAAGGCTCCTTCTCCAAGGCTCCCGACCATTATGCTGTCCACTAAACCTAAGGAGGAAGAAATCACACCTTGAAAGGCTATAGGTGCTGCAATCTTAAATAATTTCTTGTAAAACCCCTCCGGGATTCCTATATTGTTACTCTTCACTTTTCAGCTCCACAACCTTAATGCCGGCCTCTTCAAGGAGATTGGTTGCAAGCTCATCCGGGTAACCCTGATCGACCACGATCCTTGAAATCCCGGCATTTATTATCATTTTTGAACAAATGGAACATGGCTGATGAGTGATGTATATGGATGCGCCCTCAATGCTTTGCCCCAAAGTCGCTGCCTGAATTATCGCATTCTGTTCCGCATGAAGTGCCCTGCACAGCTCATGCCTTTGCCCTGACGGCACTTTCAGTTGCTCCCTGAGACAACCCCCTAGCTGCCCACAGTGTGCAAGACCTCTTGGAGCCCCGTTATAACCTGTCGCAATAATATGTCTATCCTTTACAATTACAGCCCCCACCTGCCTTCTAAGACATGTGGATCTCTGGGCTGTTAGCTTAGCCATCCCCATAAAATATTCATCCCAGGATGGCCTCTTATCTTCATAGTTTCTCTTAGCTCCCATAGGTCCTCCTTATTTCCTCCCATTCATCATTTAAATATATCCTCTCAAGAAAAAGTCCTTGGGGAGGCGCTGTATGCCCAGCCCTCTGCCTATCCCTTCCCTCTAAAATTTCGGAGATACTGCCTGGGGAAATCTTCCCTCTTCCAACGTCCACAAGAGTTCCCACCATTATTCTCGCCTGATTATACATGAAACTGTCCCCATAGAAATCTAATCTAAGCCTCTGACAACCCCTTTCCGTCTCCGTTAACCCTGCTTGTCCCATGATGCCTTTATTCTCCGAAGCGGATATCCTTATGCCATAGATTGTCTTGTTGGGATCCTGATTAGGATCTCCTCCAGCGGATTTAAATGCAGAAAAATCGTGTTTTCCTTCCAACATCTCTGCGGCCATCTTCATCTTGTTCAGGTCCAAAACTTCGTCAACAAAATACCTTGCGTTTCTAAGGGTTATCTCTCGTTTCCCACCTGTCTCAACAAAATAGCTGTACCGCTTGCCTACTACTTCCTTTCTCACATCAAAATCCAAATCTACTTCTTTCAGATCCTTGATATTGATGTCTGGGATTATCCCGGTCTTTCCAAGATCCTTTGCAAGAGCATTGTTTATAACCTTCTTAAGCCTATCGGTGGGGATTCGAAGTTCTGTTCTGAACTGAGCCATCTGACCATGGGCATGAACCCCCGCATCCGTTCTGCTGACTCCCCTTAATGATATCTCCCTACCCAGTACAGAACTGATAACTTTTTCCAAAGTACCTTGAACTGTTCTGAGATTTGGCTGCCTCTGCCAACCGTAGAAGCCTGTTCCATCGTATTCTATTGACATCAAAATGTTTTGTTGCATACTAAATCTCCAGAGTCAACTGCAGCTCCCAAATGAAACTCAAATATAGTCCGGTGCTGACGAAAATATACGGCACCATGGCCATAGAATCCCCCATCCCGGTTTTCTTCGCACCGAGCTTGAAAACGGCATGAATCGCCATAAAAATCACCGTCATCACCATCACAGCGGCGACTCCCCGAACCCCTAGGCCGATTCCAATGGCTGCGAAAAGCTTGATATCACCGCCCCCAACCGCAGCCTCCTTCCAGGCAAGCCTCGATATCAGGGCGACCACAAACATGAAGCCCCCACCTATCAAAAGTCCCAAAAGCTGATCCTTCCAGGAGTCCACAAAGGGAATGAAGCCGATGCCGCACACAGCACAGGCAATAATCATCTGATCCGGTATAATCTTGTACTTGGCATCGGCAAGGGTCATGACAGCCAGAGTCCACATCATAAGACCTCCGCAGGCAAAAAACCTGTAGTCTATCATAATTATCTTGATAAAAACTAGCGCCAAAGCAACAGAAAGCACATAAGCCCATGGGCACCTCTTCACCCGTGGCCTGCTCCGGTCCATGATTTCAGGGGCCGGCTCCTTATCATAATCTGTCAGCCACTTTGGGGGCATTCCGTTAAATACAGCTACAGCACTGAAGCCGGCCAAAAACGCTACCAGTGCTGCACCGATACTTTTACCCAGGGTAAAAATTATTTCATTAACCATGTAAAAATTTAGCCTCTTAATACTATCCTTAACAGGAAGCAACATCCCTGTAAAGCACAACAACCTTCATAGGTCTATATCTACATCCTACTTAGGTCTGTAGCTACTCTTTAAGTCTACGATTCTATTAAATACCTTGTGGCCATCCTTTCCTTCCTCATATAGTTTTGAATCTGCCACATAGTATCCATGTCTGAAGAACTGGAATCTTTCACCCTTCTTTGCGTCAAGAAGTGTAGGCTCTCCATATGCCACAGGGGTTTCTACAGAGTTCGGGTTAATATGATTCTCACCATCTTCATCCGGTACCATCAGGTAACCGTAATTCCTAACTTCAATAGGAATACAATTGGATGCATCCACAAAGTGTATGGCCCCCTTAACCTTTCTTCCTGTGAATCCGCTCCCACTTCTGGTTTCAGGATCGTAAGTAGCATGAACTTCCTTGATACTTCCATCCTCATTTTTAATCACATCCGTGCACTTGATGAAATATGCACCTTTGAGTCTGACCTCGTTTCCAGGGAATAGTCTGAAATACTTCTTAGGCGGAATCTCTTTGAAATCCTCTCCATCTATCCAGATTTCCCTGCTAAATGTAATCTTCCTTTCTCCCAGCTCAGGAACTTTACCGTTGTTCTCAATGGTGAATTCCTCAGTCTTGCCTTCAGGATAATTGGTAATTACAACCTTGACAGGATTCTCAATCACATTCCTGGATTCCAGTTTTGGCTGGAGATCTTCCCTGACACAAAACTCCAAAAGTCCCATTTCAACTTCGCTGTTTGCCTTTGCTACGCCTATTCTGTCGCAAAAATCCCTAATTGCCTCAGGTGTATATCCTCTCCTTCTAAGGCCTGCGATGGTTGGCATCCTAGGGTCATCCCATCCTTCAACAACACCGTCGTCCACAAGACCCTTGAGAAGTCTCTTGCTCATTACGGTATTGGTTATATTCAGCCTGGCGAACTCAATCTGCTGAGGCTGTGGATCCCACCAGCCAACTTCATTCAAAACCCAGTCGTAAAGCGGCCTGTGATCCTCAAACTCAAGGGTACATATGGAATGAGTAACTCCCTCGATTGCATCTTCAATAGGATGGGCAAAATCGTACATAGGGTAGATGCACCATTCATCCCCTGTATTGTGATGATCAACATGGGCGATCCTGTACAAAATAGGGTCTCTCATGTTCATATTAGGGGAGCCCATATCTATCTTCGCCCTAAGCACAAGGGAGCCTTCCTCATGCTTACCTTCCTTCATCTCTTGGAAAAGTCTCAGATTTTCCTCCACAGGTCTATCCCTGTATGGGCTGTTCTTGCCCGGCTCTGTCAAGGTGCCCCTGTATTCCCTCATCTCCTCAGGACTGAGGGCACACACAAAGGCTTTTCCTTTTTTAATTAGATCCACAGCAGCTTCGTACATCTTCGGAAAGTAGTCAGATGCCCAAAGCTTATTATCCCACTCAAAACCTAGCCAGTGCACGTCATCCTCTATGGAGTTCACATACTCCATATCCTCTTTTTCAGGATTGGTATCATCGTACCTGAGATTGCATTTCCCACCATATTTGGCCGCCGTGGAAAAATTCAAGCAAATTGACTTGGCATGGCCTATATGCAAATAACCGTTAGGTTCTGGAGGAAATCTGGTAACAACCTCACCACCGTACTTCCCGGTCTTGTTATCTTCATCGATTATATCGTGAATAAAATTTGAACTTCTGAACTCTGACATATTTATAACCTACCTGTATTCAATATTATCTGTTTAAACTCTGTTAATCTAACTGATTATACCACAAAATATCAGCCCTAGAAAGTAGCTACCTCAGGGTTTGCTTCCTTTGAAGGCCTAATATGGCTCACCACTAAAATTGGCCCCATATCTCCATCATATATCGGGTTCTCTTCGAATGTCATCCTTCCTGTAACCGTAAACCACTCCCCATGCTGATCCGCCTTGAGCCTCGATAAGCACCCGGGAGCATACTTGCAAACGATTGGTTGGAAGGTAATATCTTCTACACAGCATGTCATTACATGCCTTCCTATGGCAAAAAATCCTAAATCCGCATCATCCTGTTCCTGGCACAATGCCCTACCCTTAACTTCAATCTTCTTACCATCGTATTGCTCAGGGCTATCCAAAAGATCTCTCAGGAAAAATGCAAAGTGTTCATCCTTAATCTTAACTGTATCGGCACTTAGATCGTAAGGTGGCGGATCAGGAAGATTATCCTGCTCCATGGTACCATCCTTGTACTCATAAATGATAAGAGCACGATTGTTAGCAGCACGAACGATCTTATGATATTCTTCCATATCGAACTCGCCCTTAACAGCTCTATTAAAAAACACCATGTCCGCTGTGTTCAGCTTCTCGTACACTAGTTGTCTCATATTCTTGTTGTAGTTTAAGAAAGATTTCAGCTCAAATATAGCTGCCTCCTGAGCTACGTACCATGTCTGTGGAAGACCTGTTGCCAAAGTGGTCTTGTCCCACATTCCGTTGTATTCCACCAGAACCTGTTCTGCACGATGCTTCTTTCCAAGCCAGTCAAGATTTCTAGGGTTAAAATCTTCCTTATTTTCGATGACTTCAAGGAATATGTCCTCTGATATAAACCTGTCCCTTCGGTACTCTTCAAGTCCTTCTTCACAGATTACAACAAGGGTTCTCTTCTGTTCAACAAAGTCATCCCCCTCCAGGAGTTCTTGTATAAATGTGGTCTTCCCACCATCTAAAAATCCATAAAATATAAAAACCGGAATATCCATTGTCATCCTTTCGCTCTTCCGCTTTGAACAATTGGCTTTTCAAATTAAGAAATTCTGAAGATTTCTTTGATTTTAGCCTTATCCAAATCCGTTCCTATTGCTACAATTCTTCCGATAACTTCAGGGCTTCCCTTCCTGATTTCAAAGTCTTCCGGAACAAGGTCAAAGTGTAGCCAACCATTATCGCCTTCCAGTATTCCCTTGGCTCTGAGAATCACTCCAAGGCTTTCATCATTTTCCATCTGTTCAAGGATTGCACCAAGTTCAGACTCAGAATACTTTCTGGAGGTTTCAATACCGATGCTGTCAAACACCTCATCAGCATGATGGTGATGATGGTCGTGATGATGTTCATGATCATGCCCCTCGTGATGATGGTCATGCTCATGATCCTCGTGATGATGGTCGTGTGCGTGGTCCTCATGATCCTCGTGATGATGTTCATGCGCGTGTTCCTCATTGTCGTGATGATGTTCATGATGGTGCTCGCCTGCACAATTGCATACACCATGCTCGTGATCACACCCTTCGTGTCTCACCTCATAAGCCAGCTTATCCAAAGCACTCTCCAGGGTAGATCCCTCTTCCATAGTCTCAAGAATCTTCTTGCCATCAAGGGAATCCCAATCAGTTGTTATGATCCCGGCCTTAGGGTTCAAATCCCTGATCATTGAAACTGCAGCATCAATCTGAACTCCACCCATGTCCTGAGCATGGCTCACAACTACAGTGTTGGCATGCTCAACCTGATTGTTGTAGAATTCCCCGAAATTCTTCATATACATCTTGTATCGTCTTCCATCAACGATAGTTGTGAAGCTGTTTAGCTTAATTCTGTCGTCCTTGAGGTTCTCAACTGCCAAAATAACATCAGAGAGTTTGCCAACTCCTGAAGGCTCAATTAGAATTCTATCAGGTTCAAATTCCTTGATTACTTTTTCAATAGCCTTGGAAAAATCTCCTACCAAAGTGCAGCATATACATCCAGAGTTCATCTCATTGATTTCTATGCCGGCATCCTTCAAAAATCCTCCATCTATACCGATTTCTCCAAACTCGTTCTCAATCAAAACCAGTTTCTCTCCTGCATAGGCCTCTTCTATAAGTTTACGAATCAGGGTCGTCTTTCCAGCCCCCAAAAAACCCGAAAATATATCAATTTTTGTAATCTTATCTGTCATATCAGTTCCTCCTTACGTAAATATTATACCCCTAACATCAAACAATTACTACCTCATACACAAATTATTTTCCAATAAATCCCATTTTTCTTCCAGCTTTACTTTTGTTTCAATTATACGAAGAACAAATTCTTGTTTAAATTGAACTGTTCGTATATAATATTAAATGTCAGTGAAATGAAAAACAAGACAAATCACAAGACAAATAAAAATTTAAAAGAAATTGAGGGAGATAATTATGAACTTAAAGAAATTTATTCCAATTCTTCTCATATTGGTTCTCGCAATAGGCCTTGTGGCTTGCGGCAAAGAAAAAGAAGAAATCAATACATTAAAGGGAGAGGCTGCACCTAATATCAAAACAACCCTTACTCTGTATCACAAAGGAGATAAGCTTACCAAGATGATTCAGGTTTACGATATTGAGTACAGGCATACCCAATTCTTGGATGGTACCGAAGCAAAAGAAGCTATCGAACCCAAAATCGCCGAATTGAACAAAATAGAAGGTTACAACGAGAAGGTTGACTACAAGGATGATCTTATGACTACGACAGTTGAGATGGATTTCACGAAAATTTCCAAGGAGAATCTAAAGAAAATCCCTGGTCTAAATATAGACGGGGATCCTAAAAACGGACTCAGTTATCAAGAAACCCTCGATAGCTACACCAAACAAGGATTCAAAGAGAAATAATCCTTCTGATCACATAACCTGAAATCATAAGCCCTGCAGCTGGAGGCACATAACTCATGCTCCCTGGTGTGGGGCTTCCTGTTTTTATCGGGGTCTCAGTGCTATAGAGAGCTGCCACACCTGAAATACCCATTTCCTTCAATTTCTTCCTCATGACCTTAGCGAGAGGACACACCTTAGTCCTGCTCACATCATCGATTATAAAAAGCTCCGGATTCATTTTGTTTCCTGCTCCCATGGCGGAAATTACAGGCACGTCTTTCTCCTTAGCCGCCTCTATAATAGCAAGCTTTCCTGTCACAGTATCAATGGCATCTATAACAAAATCAAATCTCCCAAAATCTCCAATCTCTCCAAAATCTCCCGGCAGCACGAATTGTTTGTATGTATCAACCTTGCATTCAGGTGCTATGGAAAGAACCCTTTCTTTGGTAGCTTTCACCTTGTCCTGTCCCAAAGTTTCATAGGTTGCAATTATCTGCCTGTTCAAATTGCTCTCCTCAACCACATCACCATCAACCAAAGTAAGTCTTCCGATTCCAGCTCTAGCAAGGCCTTCAACCACTGATCCACCAACGCCCCCTAGGCCAAAAACCGCCACATTTGCTCCTGCAAGTTTTTCAAGGGCTTCATCGCCAATCAGCATTTTCGTTCGATTCAGTCTCTCTATTCTACCCATTTTATTTACCTCTAAGTATCGGTATTCATCTCGTCTTCACTACCGGTTCAAAGTCCCGGCATTCATCTTATCTTCACTCCCGGTTCAAAGTCCCGGCAACCTTGTAAATCAGCCCCGGGCTATAACCACAGGCAGCAAGCCTTCGCACTACTTTCCCATATACTTTCTCAGGGACTTTGTCATCGGCCCCATAGCCTGCAAGCTCAAGAACCTTCCCCATAACTTCCTTAGCCCGTTCTTCCTCAGAAATTTCGATTCTCTCCCCCAGATCATCAATATCCTGATTCTCCAGCCTGTACAAAGCATCCTCAAAGCTTATCTCATCGACCCCTAGTTTTCCAAGCTCAAATCTTGTTCTCCCTACGCTGCGTCCTTTCTTGAAAGAATTCCTGATGTATGCATAAGCATATTCCTCATCATTAATGTATCCATCCTTCATAAGCTCTGAAACTGCAGTCTTAGCTTCCTCCACGGAAAACTCACACTCCCTGAGATGCAAAAAAACCTGGCAAGCCGTACGCATTCGCATAGAAAGATATTTTGTGCCTTCCTCATAGGCAGTTCTAGCCACCTTCCTCCCGGAAGTTTTAGTCCCAAATCTCATTTAATCTTCCTTTCCCACAACAAAACAGCAGCTTCCCCAAAGGTTTTCGGTGATGCAAGCTGTGTGAATTTCCAAATGGCTCCCAAGGGCGTTTATGTGAATTGCGAGATTGCCATCTGATGCCACAGTGCCCGGAAAATCAGTTTTATCCATTGCAAGACCAATGCCTACAGCTTTTCCAACAGCTTCCCTTCTTGTCCAGAGAGCAAAAAAACCATCGATGCCGTTTTTTTCCACATAGCCGATTTCATTTTCGGTGAAGTGCCTTTTTGCAATTTTCATATACCTTGCAGGGCGAACCCACTGGAAATCCAGGCCAACCTCAAGGTCTGAAACAGCACATCCCCATAGATAAAAGCTTTTTTCTCCGTTGCGGTTCTCAGTATGGCTTATTGAAAAATGCATTGGCAAATCACAAAAATACGGCTTGCCCTTGCCCTTATACGCCAAATTAAGATCGTCGTCTGCTTTCTTTGGAGCTAGCTCAAGCTCCATGTTTTCTTGATTTGCAACGAGATCTATGTTTTCGTGATTTGCAACAATCTCCCCTTCCCCGTGATTTTTCCATGTCCGGAAATCCGGCGTACTCCCCCCTTCATTTGTTATATCGCCGATGGCTCTTGTCTCAAGGGGAATGGATTCAAAATTCCAAGATTTAAAAATAGAATTATCCCTGCTGCTACGGTCAATCTTATGGGATGAAGCATTTTTCACAAGTTCCCTCACATAAGATTTAGGCACCTTCAATTGCCGTTCTCCAGGCTTTATCCATCCTAGAGACGCTATCTTTCCTATGTACAAAACTCCTTTTTTATCCATATCAAACAAAGGGCGCCTCAGGGGCGCCTTTCTCATAACCTTCTATAAAGCTTTTGCTATTTATTCTTTAAATCCTTTATGTTATCCAGCACAATCCTATAGCCATCCGCCCCATAAACAAGGCACTTATTAATCCTGCTTATTGTCGCAGTTGATGCTTTGGTAGCCTCTTCGATGTCCTTGTAGGTGCTCTTGTTATCCAGCATCTTAGCTACCTGCAATCTCTGGGCAATAGAATTGATTTCGTTAATAGTACAGATATCCTCAAAGAATCTATAGCAATCATCCAGACTCTTCAGGGACAAAATACCTTCAAACAGCTCGTCAATATCGTCTCTCTTAAACTTGGAATCATATGTCATCTGATGTACCTCCTTTGACCTAAATAAATGATACCATCTTTTGTTCGATAGAGCAATAATTACTTTACATTTTAAAAGTTTTCAGCGTTAATGTTTTACCATATTTCGATAGACCAATCAATAACTGTCAAAATAAGCATCCGTTAATCAACATGTCCACAAGTAAACTACACTGATATTTTATATTTCGCTAACCTTTAAATCTATGGTCTATTGTTTCAGGACTTCCTTAGCCTTCTCCAGCTGGTTGTCCACCTTGCCCTCTACATCCAGTTTAACCTCCACATCCGGCTTTATGCCTTTCTTATGGATAGCATGGCCCTTTGGCGAATAGTACCTCATGACTGTAAGTTTCAAAGATGATCCATCCCTAAACTTTATGTTTTCCTGGACGATACCTTTGCCAAATGTAGTAGTTCCAATGATTTTTCCGCCACCGTTATCCTTGATTGCCGCTGTGAGTATCTCTGAAGTTGAAGCGGTATTTTCGTTCACCAAAACAGCATATTTAATCTTCGTTGCTTTTTCGTCGGAGTTAAAGTACTGCCTTTTTCCCTTCACGTCTTCCATATAAGTTATGGTACCTTCCTTCAGGAGAAGATCGTCAATGCGGATACCTTCATTAGTATACCCACCTCCGTTATTTCTTAAATCTAAAATCATATTTTTGATTCCTTGATTTTCAAAACTGTTTAGTTGAGCCTCAAATTCATCGGCCGTTCCTTCTTCAAATCTGGAAATCCTAATGTATCCTATGCCATCATCCATAACCTTCCCGGAAACTGTCTTTTCTTTAACCGTTTCTCTGACCATATCAACAGAGAATTCTTTCCCATCTCTTGATAGCACCAGCTTTACCTTCGTACCACTTTCGCCTTTAATATGAGAGGACATATCTTCTATAGAGTCATATGTTTTTCCATCTACAGAAACAATCAGATCCCCCGGCTTCATACCTGCCTTATCTGCAGGCCCCTTTGGAAACACCTCAGAAACCTGATATTTTCCTTCTTCGTTTTTGGAGAAACTGATTCCAATTCCTGAGAACTCACCGTTAAGCAGTGCCTCCCATTCCTTGGTATCTTCCGCATTCATATACTGGGAATATTCGTCCCCTAGGGAATCAACGATTGCCTTATAGGCATCATCCCTGGCCTTGGCATCGTCAAATTTAAATATGCTCTTCGTTTTTATCAGTTTAAGAATCTCGGGAAGGTTACCATAGTCACTGACTACACTTCTCAAAATCCCCTTGCTGTCCCCATGAACAATTTCAAATCCGCCAAAATCCAAGACCGCAAGCGTCCCGCATAGGGTTATAATAATTCCAAGCACGAATGCTACGACCACTTTTAACTTAGTTCTACTGTTGTTTCCCATACAAAATACCTTTTCTTCCCGGGTTTCTTCAAAAATAATCTAAAAAATATATTTCAATTTCACTCCCCGGCGGAGAATATTTTCCTAACATTAAACTGGGCCGAAACCCTTCCATTCCAACTATTTAAATTCAAGCTTCCTATTGCCTTAACTTTGACGCCTTCCTTAAGCTCATGGATTCTCCCGTCTTCCAAGCCAAAGGATACACACTGAACGGAGTCTGTTCTCATTTCGTCTGTGAGGGAAAACCGCCTGTATTGGCCTTCTTTTCCCATTGATGACAGCTTGCTCACATATCCGTTAACGGCAAACACAGGTAGCTCGTTACCCTTCCCACATGGTTCAAAAAGTCTGAGTCCAGTTGCCAAATCAGCGGTGAGATCTCCAGGTAGAGCTTCAATATCCCATGACCATGTCCGTTCAAGCAAATCAGGTTTCTCATTTAGAAGCCCTCTCATTTTCTCCGCTATACCTTCTCTAAGGGCAGGCAAGTTTTCCTCTGCAATTGTGAAGCCACAGGCAGCGCTGTGTCCTCCAAATCTCTCAAACAAAGGGGAAAAGTTTGAAAGAAGCTCATGAAGATCCACACTTTCTATGCTTCTGCCGGTTCCTTTGTATTTGCCATCTTCTGAAGGCGTAACGATGGCAACAGGTCTATGATATTTTTCTTTAACCTTCCCTGCAGAAATTCCCGTAACACCTTCGTGAGCATCTTCAAGTTGTATTAATATAAAATCATCCAAAAAACCTTTTTCCTTTATGGATTCTTCTACCTGCTCCACACACTTTAGAAATGTCTGATTCTGTAAATCTTTTCGCTGGCTGTTACAATCTTTGATGATTTCAATAATCTCATGGATTTCATCTATCTCTTGACTTCTGAAAAGTTTTACCCCAAGACGGGCTGCCTTAATCCTTCCGGCAGCATTTATGTGTGGGGCTATGCCGAAGCTCACATTGTATGCTCTTACCTCACCTAGTTTTAAACCTATTCCCGTTGCCAGCTCCCTGAGAGGTAATCTGCTTCCCGAATTCAGTCTAAGAAGGCCATACTTTACCAAGGTTCTGTTTTCGTCCACAAGTGGCATGACATCTCCAATGGTTCCAACAGCAACAAGATCCAAGGTATCGTTATATGTGGATGGTGGGAGGTCTATAGTCTTACCGATCGCTTGAGTCAGCTTAAAAGCGACTCCACAGCCGGCTAGGCCCTTAAATGGATAGGAGCAATCCGGCTGGTTTGGGTTTATCACAGGACAGTCAGGAAGAGTTTCTCTCTCTGCCCTGTGGTGGTCTGTGACTACTATCTCAAGACCCAGTTTCTTTCCGTACTTCACCTCTTCCTTCGAAACACTGCCACAGTCTACAGTCACAACAAGGCCAACACCTGCCGCACTGATCTTCTCCATAGCTGTTTTGTTGAGGCCATATCCCTCATCAAATCTTGAAGGTATGTAGTAGCTCAAATTCGATGTGAGGCTTGAAAGAAACTCTAATAGGACTGAGGTCGCCGTTACACCGTCTGCATCGTAGTCCCCATACACGCAGATTCTCTCATCGTTCTCAACTGCTGACAATACTAAATCCACTCCCTCTGCCATGTTGTGGAGAAGGAATGGATCGTATGTCTTTTGGGGCTTTGGGGAAATGAATTCTGAGATTTCTTCCACGGTATTATACCCTCTTTTATTCAGTAATTCCAAAATTATTGGATGTAGGTTCAAATTCGTCAATTCTCTCTTACTTCTATAGATATCCTCTTGGGTTTACAGGAACTCCATTAATACGAACCTCAAAGTGGCAATGTGATCCGAATGAAAACCCTGTGTTCCCTGCATATGCGATAACCTGTCCCTTTGAAACAGACTGACCTGCACTGACAGCTAGAGAAGAGTTGTGACCATAGGTTGTTGAAATTCCGTTACCATGGTCTATTACAACTGCATTACCATATCCGCCATACCATGAAGCGATCAGTACAACTCCGGAGTCAGCAGCGTATATAGGTGTTCCTGTGGGCACTCCAATGTCAATTCCTTCATGCATTCTTCCAAATTCTGCTCTATAGCCGAATTCTGAAGTTACAGGGCCTCTGCAAGGCCATCCGAGGGCACCGGTTCCTGCCACGTTTCCTGAATCTGCTCCCCCTGAACTTCCACCGGAGCTTCCTGCTGAACTATCGGAGCTGCCACCTGAATTAGCTGTGGCACTTGCTGCAGCCTCTTGCTGTGCCTTGGCAATCTCTGCACTTATGGCATTGGAATCAGCCTCAAGCTGATTTAGCTGACCCTGTATCTGCTCCTTGTCCTTCTCAAGGGAAGCCTTTGCACTTTCGGCAGCTTCTCTCTTTGCGACTAGATCTTTTTCTTCACCTTTTAGCTGTCCTTCCAGAGCTGTCAGCTCAGCTTCTTCCTTTTTGACACTTGTTATTACTTCCTTGTCACCCTTATAAATCCTCTGCATAAATGTGATATTGGAAATAAGTTCTGATACATTCTTCGAATTCAGAATGACTTCTACAAAACCTACTGAGCCCTTTTTGTAAATGGCTCTTAGCCTGACTTCGAGTTGTTCCTTTTTCTCTTTGACTTCGCTACGCTTCTGTTCAACCTTTGAGTGGGTATCCTCAATCTTAGACTTCTGCTGTGATAGTGCAGCCTCGGCATCTTGAAGCTCCTTTGCCTTGGCCTTTATTCTCTCCATCACATCTTTCTCTTCCTTCTGAGCTTTTTCCTTTTTCTCTTGTACCTGGTTAAGTTCCTTTTGCTTATCCTCAGTTGAAACTCCGTAGGATGACTTTAAAAGATTAGGTGAAAACCCTAAGGCAACTACCATAACAAGGCAGATCGTCAGTACACCTATCTTAGAGAGTAGTCTGCTTTCTCTAGATGGAAAATCTGTTTTTCTCATTCCCTTCCCCTTTGAATTCTCTGATGTCCTAACTAAGTTCTCCATTGATTTACCCCCTATTTATCCAAGAACTTTCTCATAGATATTATACTTCCACAAACACCTACACTTATTCCCATTGCCATGAATATGATCAGAAGATTCCAAATCATATAACCGGAAGGGACTAGCGGAGATGAAAGGATTATCATTACCTCTTCTCCGATTATATCTTCCACCTTGCTGTAGATAAGCCACGTGAGTCCTGCTGCAATCAATGAGGAAATTATCCCCATCAGTGCACCTTCCACTACAAATGGTCCTCGGACAAACCAATTGGTAGCACCAACATACTTCATAATGCTTATCTCTTTGGCTCTTGCAAGTACCGTCAACTTGATGGTATTGGCAACGACTACGATAGAAACTACGATGAGGAATACCATTATTACCATAGCAGAAAGCTGTATGAAATCCGTTGCTCTTGTAAGCTTCTCTACAGTTTCCTTGTAGTACTTAACATCTTCGACTCCTTTGATATCCTGCCCCATTGCAGTTATATCTTCAGCTGTCTTATTATCCTCAACAGATATTAGGATAGAATTTGGCAATGGGTTGTTTTCAAGCGTATCGAGAAGGTACCCATTCTTACCCCATCTTTCCCTCATTATCCTAAGCGCATCTTCCTTGCTTCTGTAGCTCGCTTCCCGTACGCCCTTAAAGTTCTCGATTTTCTTAATTATATTATCTGCGTCACCTTTGGTCACAGAATTTTCAAGATAAAACTCCACATAATCAAAATCCTTCTCCACAACTTTTGAAAAAAGATTGATGTTCACAGATACTACGAAGAAGAGTCCCAGTATTAACATCATAGCAGTTATAGCAAGGAGAGAGGTAAACCCCATAGTCTTATTTCTCCAGAACTGCTTGGTGGATTGCTTAAAATAATATACTATGTTATTCATCCTCGCTAAATGCTCCTATCTTACAGGTTTCACAGGTATCATCATAGCCGTAAATTCCCACATCGTCCCTTACGACTCTACCCTCTTCTATGGCAATAACTCTCTTCTGCATGTGGTCAACTATATCTTTAGAGTGGGTTACCATTACGATAGTTGTCCCGGCTTCATTTATTCCCTCCAGAATATCCATGATGTCCCATGCAGTTTCTGGGTCAAGGTTTCCGGTAGGCTCATCCGCTATCAGTAACTTCGGATTGTTGATGATTGCCCTTGCGATGGCAACTCTCTGTTGCTCCCCTGCAGAGAGTTCATCAGGGTATTTGTTCATCTTGTCACCGATGCCAACCATATCCAAAATTTGAGGTACCCTTTTCCTGATTTGCTTTGAGTTGCACCTGAAGATTTCCATAGCAAAGGCAACGTTCTCGTAAACAGTCTTCCTAGGCAGAAGCCTAAAATCCTGAAATACAATCCCGATGCCTTGTCTTAGCGCCGGTACCTGATGATTCTTAAGCTCGGTTACCTCCTTCCCGTTTACAAGGATCGAGCCGGAATCAGCATTTATCTCTTTAAGTATAAGTTTAATAAAGGTAGACTTTCCAGCTCCGCTCGGGCCTACCAAAAAAACAAAATCTCCCTTGTCTATGGAGATTGTAACATCTTCCAAGCCAACGTTTTCACCGTAGTACTTGGTTACATTTTTAAACTTTATCATACCCCAAATCCCCAATTCAAATATTTGGCTTAATTTTAACACATTTCGTATTTTTTTCAACCCTTATAGCGATATTTCTTAAGAAAATTTAAGATAAATTCAGTGCAAAATGTGTACTCAATGGGAAATGCCAAAAAAACTAGGAGTTAAGGCTATATTGAAAGTATTTTGTTGAAAAAGAAAGGACGGACAAATTGTCCATCCTTTCAAAGTCATCTTATTAAAATCTCGTGGTGAGTCAACTCTTAACATAAAATCTCGTATTGAGTTAATTCTTAGTCTGCTTAATTATTAGACTTGATTTATTTCTCCACTACCATAGCAGTTCCCATGCCGCCACCGATGCAAAGAGTTGCAAGACCAAGCTTTACATCTTCTCTCTTCTGCATCTCAAACAGTAGAGAAATCAGGATTCTAGCTCCGGATGCTCCGATTGGATGTCCTAGAGCGATAGCTCCACCGTTTACATTAAGTTTCTCAGGATCGATTCCAAGATCTCTACCTACTGCAACTGACTGTGCAGCAAATGCTTCGTTTGCCTCGATTAGATCCATGTCGTCAATCTTGTAGCCACCCTTTTCAAGAGCCTTCTTTGATGAAGGAACTGGTCCTATACCCATGATTGAAGGATCAACACCTGCTGAAGCATAGCTCTTGATAGTTGCTAGAGGTTTGATTCCAAGCTCATCGGCCTTTTCCTTGCTCATTACAACAAGAGCAGCGCCTGAATCGTTGATTCCGGATGCGTTTGCAGCTGTAACAACTCCATCTTTCTTAAATGCAGGTCTCAGCTTGCCCATCTTCTCAAGGCTTGCACCGAACTTAGGGTATTCGTCAGTATCGAATACGATAGGACCACCCTTTCTCTGTGGAACTTCAACAGGAACGATCTCGTCCTTGAACTTTCCGGCTTTAACGGCAGCCTCAGCCTTTTCCTGAGATTTAACAGAGAATTCATCAAGCTCTTCTCTTGTAATTCCCCACTGCTCAGCAATGTTCTCAGCAGTGATTCCCATGTGATAGTTGTTGAATGCATCTGTCAGACCATCATGAACCATCATGTCGATCATCTTAGCATCTCCCATTCTGGCTCCCCATCTAGCCTTAGGTACCACATAGCCTGCCATGGACATGTTCTCAGCACCACCGCATACGATGATCTCAGCATCTCCTGCCTTGATAATCTGTGCAGCAAGCTCAACAGCTCTTAGACCTGAACCACAAACCTTATTGATTGTCATAGCAGGAACCTCTACAGGAAGTCCAGCATCTAGTGACATCTGTCTTGAAACGTTCTGGCCAAGTCCGCCCTGTAGGACATTACCCATGATGACTTCATCAACATCTTTGCCCTCAACTCCGGCTCTCTTCAAAGCTTCTTTGATACAGATAGCACCAAGAGTTCTAGCCGGTACATCTTTAAGGCTTCCACCAAAGCTCCCAATAGGTGTTCTAGCTGCACTTGCAATTACTACTTCTCTCATAAATTTGTCCTCCTAAACATCTTTGCTTATTAAAACTTTCGCTTACAAAACGGTAATTGTTAATTCATTAACATTCCTCTTAAGCTTATAGTACTACTATTCCGTCCGAAAATCAACTATTTTGTTGTAATCTTTGCAGAAAATTTTCGAACGAAGGTCTCCGGTCTAAGGGATTCCTTGGCCTGTCTAAGGTTTTTGATCCCCATATCCTCTTCCCTGTTTATATATTTTACATCAGACGGAAGGATTTTGCAAAACTCACTTGCGACAATTTGATAAAGGCCTCTATATTCTGAGCGTGCCTTTTCAAAATGAGCAACAGCCATATCATCTGTGAGCCTCTCTCCCAAGGAAAATGCCACAAGTTTTCCGTCAATAAATATCCCTACGCTGTACATCCTCGGATTGTCCGCAAGTTTGATGGTTTCTCTAATGGCAAACTCTTCAGCTTCAAGGGTTTTCATATCCTCAGGATCCATGGTGGCAACCTGTTCCTCATGCTCATCCTCGTCCGGCTGCTTCTCATCTATCAGATCTCTAACCAGCCTCATAACCATTTCTTCGTCATCAGTGCAAAGGGGCCTAGCCTCATATGCAAAATTCTTCTTGAAATAGTTCATGTGATTACGCTTTTTGTGGAGAGCTCTACCACTTAGAGTCATCATCTTCTCAGTGAGATAAACATATTCGTCCTCATCCCGGTCCCCCTGGAACTCAACCTCCCCGGGGAAAGCCTCTTCAAGAATGCAAAGCATATGCTCCGGAATCATCCCCATTCGGAACTCCATTCCGGCAGCCTCAAACTTATCTCTGGCATAGAGAACTGCATTCCTCACTTTATCCTTATCATAATGCCCATCCTTGGTCATAGGCATAGCAAAAATCGCCCTAGGGTTTTCTTCCATACAGTTGGAACCTGCCACCAACAGGAGGCTCTCATAAATCTCCCAGTTCAGGCAATAAACCTTCCTCCAAGCATAATTGGACACCAAAGTATATCCTGCCCCCTTATATGGGAACCCTGTAAAATACTCATTCAAAACCGCCTTATCTTCAGCGCTTAAATCGTCAAAATCATTAGCAAAAATATCCATGCACCGTCCTATTTAATTATCTTCGAAATCCCCCGAAACTCAGGATCCTTATTTCCATCAATCATCTCAAAGAGCACAGTTTCAACTGTCACAAGCTCGACTCCCATGGCCTCCATCCGCCTGAGGGCGATATCCTTGTCCTCCTTGCTCCTTGAAGAACAGCAATCCACAACCAGAACCACCCTGTATCCTCTTTCAAGAAAATCCATAGCTGTCTGCTGAACACAAATATGAGTCTCGATTCCACACAACAAAATAGTGTTCTTCCCTGTAGCTTTCACGGCGGGCTCAAATTCCGACGCCCCAAAGGCAGAAAAACTGTCCTTTTCAATTATATGCACATCCCCGAGAGCCTCTTTAAAAGCCTCAAGATTCTCCGTTTTTCCAAGACCCTTAGGATACTGCTCCGTTGCTATAGCAGGAATCCCCAGAATGCCAAGGCCCCTTGTGAGTCTGCTGATTTTGTCCCTGAGCTTATCCACCTCATACATTACAGGCATGAGCCTTTCCTGGTAGTCAATTGCCACCATGAGAAGATCGTCTCTTTTCATTCTCAAATTTCCAGATTGCATTTCCTGATTTCCTCCAACACATTGTAATCTGTATAGTCAAAGTGCAAAGGAGTTATGCTGGCATAACCCTGCTGCATTGCCCATACATCGTATTCATCATTGAGATCCGAAAAATCGTTTGGAATACCGTCTAGCCTATACGCTCCCGGTCCGTCGTCCGCATGATCCCAGAACCTATCTTGAAAGTACCTAGGCCCAAGCCTTGTGTACTTAACGCCCTTTATTTCCTCTACGGGAAGATCCGGCACATTTATATTCAAAATCACACTTGGCGTGAACTGATCCTTTAGTTTTTTGATAGTATCAAGGGCAATCTTGCATGCACCTTCGAAGTGCGTACAATGATGACCCTCAACAGAAAGAGCTACTGTTTTGTACCCGGAAACCGCCGCTTCCTTGGCTGCACCAACCGTTCCGCTGTAAAGCGTATCCTTTCCAAGGTTACTTCCCATATTGATTCCTGCAAAGACCATGTCAAGTTCAATTCCCATCTCCTCACACTTTTGGAGACCTATCTTCACGCAATCCGCAGGGGTTCCCGTGGTCTTCCACGCTATCTCTGCTCCCTGCATCTCCGTTTCTTCCACAAATACCGTACTGTTCAAAGATATGCTCTGACTGTTGCCACTCCTCTGTCCATCCGGAGCGCACACATAAACTTTAACATTTTCCTGGGTTGACAATGCGTCAACCAGAGCCCGAATGCCTGGGGCCTCAATACCATCATCGTTGCTTACCAAATAATTAATCAATTCTCATTACCTTTCCTATAGAATCATGTATGGCCAGAGTTGCTCTACCATCATAACCCGTCTTGGATTTATTTATCAACACTAAGTTTTTACCCCTAAAATAATTTATTAAGCCCGCTGCAGGGTAAACTACTAAACTCGTTCCTCCGACTATCAATGTATCAGCCTTTGATATTGCGTCCACTGCTCCGTAAATCATGCCCTCATCAAGGGGTTCCTCATAGAGAACAACATCCGGCTTCACCGTGCCGCCGCACTTTTTACATACCGGAATATAGCTTCCCCGAACATCCCCTGCAGCATCTCCGGCAGCGTCCCTTGCAGCATCTCCGGGTTTCGTATTTCCGGATTTTGCATTTCCAAGGTTTTCATTTCCTCTGCAATTTCTTTCATCCATGATGTAATCCACATCATAGCTTGCTCCACAGTTCTCACAGTAATTCCTAAGCACGCTGCCGTGGAGTTCGTAGACCTTCTTACTGCCGGCCTTCTGGTGAAGTCCATCGATATTCTGGGTCACCACTGCCTTAAGCTTTCCCATTTCCTCAAGTCTTGCTAAGGCTTTGTGAGCATCATTAGGCTCCGCATCCTTCCACACTAAATTTTCCTTGTAATATTTGAAGAAAAGATTGGGATGTCGTTTATAGAAGCTGTGACTTATCAATGATTCAGGTGGATAACCATACACTTTCTGCGCATGATAAAGTCCTGACTCCGACCGAAAGTCCGGGATTCCACTCTCCGTTGAAACTCCTGCACCTCCGAAGAAAACTATCCTGGAACTTTCCTCTATAATTTTCTTTAGTCTCTCATCCATAATATTAACATCTCCTTTCTTTTCTGCTATAATATACAGTATATCATAACTGATGGAGGATGTTAACGTGAGAAGGGAAAAAATAGCCTTCGTACTTGCAGGCGGAGGTTCTAAGGGGGCTTATGAATGTGGGGCTCTCATCGCTTTAAACAAAATGGGAATTAAGGCTGATATGGTCTGTGGATCATCTTCCGGATCCCTTGTTGGTGCTCTGTATTGTCAAAACGATCTGAAGATAGCTGTGGATATGTTTGCCGAGCTTGAAACGGATGAGCTCTTTGAAATTGAAAGAGATGCAACCATTTGGGATTATGTAAAGGCCTTCATATTCAGAAACGGCGCAGACCCAAAGGGGCTCAAGGACGGAATCAAGAGGTACATAGACGAAAGAAAAATCAGGGAGTCCAATGTGGATTTCGGTCTTGTAACTGTGGAAATCCCTAGAATTAAGGGGCACTATCTTTGGAAAAATGATGTCCCGAAGGGAAAGATGCAGGATTACATACTAGCAAGTGCATCCGCCTTCCCAATGATCAAGTACCACGAGATCGATGGCAAGAAATTCATAGATGGCGCCTACATAGATGTAATGCCTGTGGATATGGCACTTAAACACGGAGCTACTAAGGTGTATGCCGTTGACCTTCTCCGAAACGGCATCGAGAGAAAAACTGATAAGAAAAAGAAAAAGGAAATCCTGATAATCTCCTCAAAGTGGGAACTGGGATTCCCGCTGGATTTTAATTCAGATAGGCAGCGGTCAATGCTGAGAATGGGTTTTCTGGATGCATATAAGGCTTTAGGCAAATACGACGGAGAATATTTCTGCTTTGAGAAAAACACATTCAAGAACAAGGATACCCTATTCGCTGCTGACTGCTGCGGAAGATTCTTCAATCTGAACCCTGCTGTAGTTTACAATCAAAGGAATTTCATGCGCTACCTGAAATCTTCGATTAAGGATTTCGAAAACTCCGGGGAGTACAATGAGCACGAAGCACTTGATACCCTTTCTGCTGTATTCTCCTCCCAGTCCTTAGACGATGTGGGTGAAGATGGCGGCTACGGATCCATCGTTCTGGCAATGGCAGCAAAGATGATGAGAGAAGGCAAGGAAAGCGTTTTGAACAGCACATTACTATCATCAATTTTTGACGAAACCCTTGCGGCTGCAAGATTCATAGTGGACAACAATCTTTATAGACTCCACAAGAGGCGAGGTTTCTTAACTCGCACAGCTACCTTCTTCTACAAGAAAGCCCTTAACAACTTCAAGCCACCTGCATTGTTGGACTATATAACAGGCAGATATTTTGTGCACAAAGTCAAGACCTTTTTTCACAAGAAAAAAAGCTAAACCAGATAGCTTTAGGTCGAAGGGCGTTGTATCAAATGATGTTAAGCGCAAATTGGTTGTAATTTGCTAACAAAATAATTACGGGCAGCCACCACAATCCGGGAGCTGCCCTTTCTGTTTCCTGTCTTTGGGCGATTTGCCCATGAAACTTTTACTCAAATACTGTGGTAAAGTCCTCTACATCCTTCTTTGCAGGACTTTTGTTCACCTCTCCGGGTACACCGACAGTCAGCATTGCACCCATGAAGAAGCCTTCCTCAAACAGGTTTTGATCTATGGAAGTCTCCTCCTTGAGGATATTCTCTATCTCTTTAGAGGCGTAGTTTGCAGAGGTCAGCCAGCACGAGCCGTATCCTAGGTCGATAGCCCTTAGAGTGAAGTTTTCAATGGCAGCACCAAGGCTTTGCATCCCGGGATTCTTCTCATATTTCAGGCTGTGAAGAAGTGTATCCACATCCCCTATTTTTTCAAGATCCACAGGGGTGCCCTCCCTCTTAGCGTCTGCTACAAGGGTAACTTCCGGATATCCCGACGGCAGATACTCCCTGGTCAAAACCACCACAAGGGCAGGCGCCTTAAGGAAAAATACGGTAAAATTCTTACAGAACTTCTCAAATCTCAAAGCCTTACCCTCATCGACCTTCTTCATTTCTTCAACAATCGCTGCATTTCTTTCTGTGATTGCCTCCGCAATCTTCCCCATTACATCTTTATTCTTTATGATCACAAAATGCCAATTTTGAACATTCTTACCGGAAGGAGCCTTTCCTGCCGCCTTTGCCATCTCCATAAGATCAGCAACAGGTACATCTTCCTCCTTGAACTTACGAATGCTCTGTCTTGTTTCAATAACCTTCATCAGTTCCATAATAAATCCTCCTAGAAAATAAAACCAACACACATCCGATTAAGTCGGCTTTTTTGCTCCCAAGTCCATCGGCTAACGGCTAACAGCTAACGGCTAACTAAGCTTTATTTCTTTTAGCTAATTATATCCTTAATGCAACCACCCTTCAATCATCTTTTTTGTCAAAGATTCTATACAGCCCTCAGGCAATCTGGAATAGTAAAAAATCACAGCTTTCATACCCCGTTCTTCCGGTACATCCTTTGAGGCTACAACCATTATCCCCATATCTTCTGCGATTTTACTCATCTCCTCCGCTGACTTTTCCGTGGAAACCCTCAAAATCAGGTTCAGCCCCGATTCCGTTCTGTCTGCAGTAATCTCTTCCATAGGATATGAGTCCACCACTCTGAGGCAAGCAGCCAGTTTCCTTCCACACAGGTTTCTCAACTTCTTAATATTAGTATAGTAATGCCCCTCCTCCATGAAATATGCAAGGGCAAGCTGCTCGGTCTTGGAGCAGGTTTGATTGTATCCTTCAAGAAGTGTCCCCATAAACTTCATGATCTGTTTCGGTAACACCATATAGCTTATCTTAACTGACGGAAAAAGTGTAGCAGAGAAGCTGCCTAAGTAAAGCACGTGGGATTTTTCACCATCCGGTTCAAGTCCTTGAAGTGATGATATAGGTCTCCCAAAATACCTGAGTTCGCTGTCGTAATCGTCTTCGATGATGAGGCTTTCTGTCTTTGCCGCCCATTCAAGTATAGAGTATCTATTTCCTATCGGCATCACTGCGCCTGTTGGAAACTGGTTGTTTGGACAAACGTAAACTGCCGACTTTGTATCGGGAAGCTCGCCTATAGAAATACCCTGGGAAGAGACAGGTATTTTGTTGAGTATGTAGCCTTGATCCTGAAAGATTGTGTTAACGGGAAGATAACCGGGATCCTCTGTGCAGACTAGGTGTATGCCCAAAAGCCTGAGGAGACGGCCGATGTGAGCAGTTAACTGCTGCGTGCCGGCGCCGATTATTATTTGGTCAGGATGACATCTCACCCCCCTGGAGTTGAGAACATATTTGCTGATCTCATAACGCAGGGCAGGTTCCCCTTGGGGATCCCCTTCTTGCATCAAAAGGTCTGTATGCTGGTCAAAAACCCTCATCATGACCTTTCGCCATTTCTTGAAGTCAAAAGCGGCCGCATCTGTAATATACTTGCTCTCAAGGCTTGTGTAATCGGACAGTGTCTTTGATGAAATCACTCTTAGGAAATCCACCCTGTGCTTTGAAGATTCGGCGCCTTCGCCTTCGCCACCATATTTGCCGTAAAGATCAGGCTGAGTGCCCACCATTGCCGGCCCCGGAATCTCCGCAACATAAAACCCGGACTGTGGCTTGCTGTCCACATATCCCTCAACGGCAAGCTGATTATAAGCTTGCTCCACAGTTGTAATGCTCAGGTTCTGATCCCTTGCAATTCTCCGAAGTGCAGGTAACTTCGTGCCTTTTGGGAGGCTTCCTGATACGATTTCAGATCTTATATACTCGTAAAGCTGTAGGTAAAGTGGGTCTCTCCTATCTCCACGCTTAAGCTCAATTGTAAATGGCTTCATGGTGCACCATCCTTTAAATTTTCACATTTAATTAAACCGGTAACCCGACAGAAATAATCAGTAAAAATAGAAACATTCTTGCGAAAAATTATGCCTAGCAAAAACGAGCGGCAAAGCCGCCCGCTGAATAATCTAACAGTTTATAGTTTAGCCTGAGCCGCAGTAACCTTTGCAAGGGAAACAACTTCGTCCTCGTTGCAACCTCTTGACAGGTCATTAACCGGGCTGTTAAGACCCTGTAGCACAGGACCTATGGCATCAAAACCACCGAATCTCTGACCGATCTTGTAGCCTATGTTTCCGGCCTCAAGTGATGGGAATACGAACACATTTGCATGTCCTGCAACCTTAGAACCCGGAGCCTTTTTCTCTCCAACAGAAGGAACAAAGGCAGCATCGAACTGCAACTCTCCATCAAGCTCCATATCAGGATTCATTTCGTGAGCCTTTTCTGTAGCCTGGGCAACCTTATCAACAAGCTCATGACTTGCGCTTCCCTTAGTTGAGAAGGAAAGCATTGCAATCTTTGGATCCATTCCAAACTGTCTTGCAGTCTTGTCAGAGGCAACAGCAATTTCAGCAAGATCATCTGCATTCGGATCGATGTTTATAGCACAGTCAGCCATGAGATACATCTCATCCCCTCTAACCATGAAGAAAGCTCCACTCGTCTTAGACATGCCGGGAACAGTCTTGATAATCTGAAGTGCCGGTCTAACAGTATCTGCGGTAGTTCCAACAGCACCGGAAACAAGTCCGTCAGCATACCCTTTGAAAACCATCATAGTACCGAAGTAGTTAGGAGTTTTCAAAATCTTCTGAGCATCCTCAAGGGTTGCCTTTCCCTTTCTCCTCTCAACAAATGCCTCCACAAGCTCGTCGAACTTGTCGGAAGTTTCAATATCTACAAACTCCAGCTTGGATAAATCTACGCCGATTTCCTTCGCTGTAGCTTCAACTTCGCTTCTCTTTCCAAGAACAACAGGAGTTATGATGCCTTCCTCAGAAAGTCTGGCACAAGCTCCCAAGATTCTCTTGTCCTCTCCCTCAGGAAAAACGATTCTCGCATTCTTCCCTTTGAGTTTCTCAGTAATTTCCTTGATTAAGTCCATTTTAATCTCCTCCACTTCTCTTGATTGAACAAAAATATTTTATCACTTTCCCGGCTTCATTTCCATACCATTAACATGATTTTACAATAGCCATTGTGATTAAAAATCAAAATTTCCTTATCTTTCCTCATATTTAAAGCCGGAAGTTGTTATCTTGCTGCCGTCCTTAAGCTGAAATAGTGCCTCCATATTCGGTGTCTTTTCAACGAGTTCAAGACCTTTTTTCGACCCAAGCAGAAGTGTAGTAGTGGACATGGCATCACAATCCATTGAATTTCCAAGCTTCGACAAAATAGTCACGCTGCTGACGTCCGTGTCTATAGGCCAGCCTGTTGCCGGATCCAAGATGTGATGATACTTCTTACCATCCACTTCTACATATCTCTCATATATACCGGAAGTTACAATAGTTTGATCTCTCATATCTATTGTCCCGATGATTTCTTTTCTCTCTGAATAAGGCTTTTCGACCCCCACCTTAAATGGCTTATCCTTGGTTTTTCCACCGATGACTGTAATATTACCACCAAGATTTACAATAGCTGACTTAACCCCCTCATCCTTGAGGTACTGTGAAATTCTATCGCAAATATAGCCCTTAGCTATGCCGCCAAGGTCAATTTCTTGTCCATCTTTTCCAAGGGTGACAGTTCCGGTACCGTCATCATTTTTCTCTATGGTTATCCCCTTATATCCAACTGTCTGAAGTTCCTTCTCTATGTCCCTTTGGGATGGCAGATATGGTGATTCAGAATTGTGAAAATCCCACAGATCCAAGACTCCCCCCATAGTTATGTCAAACTTTCCGCCTGATATATCTCCGAACTTAATGCCCGTCTCTATATTTTTAAAGAGTTCCCTTGATACCTCTTTGCTTCCCTCATGGTTCAGCTTCCACAGCTCAGTACCTTCTATCTGCTTTGAAAAAATTCTCTCGTATTTTTCTGCTTCCTTAAAAGCTGAATCTATGGCTTTTCCGGCATTTGCCTTACTCATATCCCTCATATCATAGATGGAAATTGTGCAAACAGTATCGAAGAAAAATCCCTCCTTTGCAACGGGATCAGGATCTCTTTCCTCTTGCAAGCCGGGCTTTACCGAGCATGCCGTCTGTGATATAATTATGGTGATTATGAGCAGGAAAAGAATTAAAGATTTTTTCATAAATACCTCGATTTTAAAGAAAGCCGATCTGGCTTTATTTTTGCTTTTAATAATTCTTGGAATTGCGGCAACCATTTTGATTGCAGGAGAATCAGACCCCGGTAAAAAGGTGGTTATCAAAGCCGGTGGAGAGATATACGGTACATACGACCTATCTAAGAATCAAACAATCAAGGTAAGATTTCAAGGTCATCAAAACAATGTTACCATAAAGGATGGAAAGGTTTCAATGGTTTTTTCTGATTGCCGCAACCAAAACTGTGTCCATCAAGGGGCAATTTCCGGAACATCTCAAGCAATCATATGTTTGCCTAATCAGGTGGTGGTTGAAGTTGTAGGAGAAAAGGGGGAAGATATCGATGTCATCTCAAACTAATTGGCAATCTAGGGAACTTCATCCTACCGTAAACGAGTCATGTAATGGCCACCCCGATAACAGAAATGGCCACCCCGGCAGTGGGAGGAGCCAC
>JASBYX010000012.1 GCA_029983755.1 Anaerovoracaceae bacterium | reverse complement strand
ATTATATCCCTACTAGCCATACATAATTTTCATATTCCTTAATTCGCAAAGTAAGTTCTAGTAAATTGTGGGAAGTAGAATTTAGTGTGGAAAATGGATTTATGGTAGAATTTAATATGAGAAGCTTCATGGCATAACATTAGGAGCTTTAAATATGAAAAACAAACATCTAAATTATGAAGAAAGACATGAAATTGAAGATGGATTATCAAATGGTCGTTCCTTAACCCAAATTGCTAATATCCTGGATAGAAATATCAGTACAATTTCTAAAGAAATTAGAAAACATAGATTCATTAGAGATAAAACCACAACCAGACATGTTAATTCTGATTTGAAAGAGCAGCCTTGCCATCTTTTAATAAATCCCCATATCTTTGTAATGGCTGTAATGAAAAAAACATCACCTTTATCATATCCACCAAGCCAACTTCTCTAATGAGTTCGAGTATGTCTCTGTGTTCTT
The DNA here is from genome assembly GCA_029983755.1 of Anaerovoracaceae bacterium. GTDB lineage: Bacteria > Bacillota > Clostridia > Peptostreptococcales > Anaerovoracaceae > S5-A14a. The sequence goes on along the minus strand of JASBYX010000012.1, from coordinate 37,240 downwards.
CATCTATTATGATAAGATCAATATTGGCACGTTTCATTATGCTAATAACTGAGTCCACAGATTCATTCCTATTTGAGCTTTCTTTATAGTATATTTTTACTTCTTTTCCTCTTCACTTGTATAGAAGATTCCCGTTATCAAGAACATTACTCCCGATGCAATAAACAATGAAGCTATTACCAATTCTTTCGTGGAGATTCCCATTACTATGCCTGCCAGTATTTCTAAAACTGCAGCAAGTCTCAATAAATTCTTAGTCATATCATTTCCTCCTCATCGTATCAGTGAATAACTTAACCTTGACTTTGGCTCAATATCAATGCCTATTGACTGTTACCTACCATTACTATCAATTGCTATCTACTACTGTCTGTCCTAATTTCTATTATCAACTGTATTATAGTTTAACAATTTTAAATATACTATTCTGTTCCCGTAAATATATTGATAAATTTATGTAAACATGGGAGGCGTCAAGCTCCCACCTGTTTTACAATTTCTTTACGGTTTTTTGACTCCTTCATGATTGTTCTGTTATACATAAATATACTATACTCCATGGCGAGGGGTAGTTAGACGACCCGTCCTCCCCTCTTGCGCGTAGAAAACTTCTTAAAATTTCCAAGTTAATAGCCAACATTACTTTCATAGTTTTATTCAAAGTTTCAAAAGTATCAAAATAACGACAGAACGAGAATAGCTAAGAAACATTGGCAAACAAGAATTACCCTGTCGACACGTCCAGTAAACTCATTGCTCTACCTCCGGACCCTCGGCGGGGTAAACTTAAAACTTGGACAAAATTCAACAGAAAGGAAAATAAAATGCTGGAACTAAATCACATTCAGAAATCATTTGATGGCTCCACTGTTCTAAAGGATATAAGCCTGAAGATAAACGATGGAGAAATCGTATCAATCCTCGGTCCTTCAGGCTGTGGTAAGACCACCCTTCTCAACCTCATCCTTGGAATAACCGACCCTGACCAGGGCGAAATCATATATGACGGTGAGGACTTCACAAAGAAACCCATGGAGAAAAGAGGCTTCAACATCGTATTCCAAGATTATGCTCTTTTTCCAAATCTAAACGTAATGAAGAACATAACTTACGGACTTAAGAATAAACCGGGAATCTCAACGGAATCTGAGGTATCAGATCTTATCGATCTCCTTGAGCTTAGAGAACACCTTGACAAATCCATAGATCAGCTTTCGGGTGGCCAAAAACAGAGAGTTGCCCTCGCAAGGACAATGGTGATGAAGCCAAATATTTTGCTCCTGGACGAGCCCCTCTCTGCCCTTGACGGAGTAATCAAGGAATCCATTAAAGACAGAATCAAAACCGTGGCCAGAGAATTCAATCTTACAACCATTATCGTAACCCATGACCCGGAAGAGGCACTGACCCTTTCAGACAGAGTCCTTATTATCGATCAAGGAAAGATTGCCCAATACGGCTGCCCTGGAGAAATAGTTAATCAGCCGGAAAACGATTTTGTTCGTCACTTCATTTTAAATCAGCTGGAGATAAAGAGAAACAACATCTTCGCTCTCTTCGGGAAAGGGAAAGGAGTTGCTGCTTAAATCCGGCAGCGGTTTATGAGGAAAATATGACCCTTAGGAAAAAAGATTTTGAACTCAGGCTCATATTCTTCGGAATAGGAGCCCTTTTTCTTGCCTTCCTCTTCGCACCGATGATAGGAATAATTCTGAAATCCTTTCTAGGTGGAGAAGGCATTACACTGGAATTTTATAAATCCGTATTCGGCAGGAGAGACTTTCTCACAGCCCTTGGAAACAGCTTCAAAATTGCTGCCATAGCCGGTGTTTTGGCATCTATCGCAGCATTCGTAATAGCCTATACTATAAATTACACAGGAGCACCTACCTGGTTTAAAAAAGTCATTCAGGTTACAGCAACTCTGCCCATGCTCCTTCCCACCATCGCATACGGTTTTGCAATCATATATTCTCTGGGCAACCAAGGACTTTTGACAAAACTTCTGGGAAGAAAACTCTTTGACATATACGGATTCTGGGGCCTCCTTCTGGGCTACTCAATTTACACCCTCCCCGTAGCATTCTTGCTGATTTCCAACACCATGAGCTACGTGGACAAGAAAACCATAATCGTTTCAAAAATCATGGGTGACAACTATTTCCAAACCATGTGGATAGCTGTTTTGCGTCCCCTAATGGGTACCTTTGCAGGAGCCTTCATACAGAGCTTCTTCCTTTCCTTCACGGACTTTGGTATACCGGCTTCCGTAGGGGGAAAGTACCATGTCATCGCCACCCTGCTCTACAACGAGATGCTGGGAGGAATCCCCGATTTCAACAGGGGCGCCGTGGTAGCCGTGGTCATACTCCTTCCATCAGCAGGAAGCATCCTACTTCTACACGCTCTGGAAAAATACAACATAAGATACGACAGAATAAGTCTCGCTCAGCACAGATACAACAAAACAGCTGACTCTCTTTGGGGTTTCTCAAGTTCGCTTTTAATACTGGTGGCACTGTCTATCTTCGCTGTAATTTTCGCACTGCCTCTTATCAAGCATTGGCCATATCAGCTTAGTTTCACTATGGATCATGTTTCTTCGGTCTTTGCAGATGATAATTTGACCGGGGTATATTTGAACACTTTGATCATGGCTTTTTCCACAGCACTTGTGGGAACCCTTGTGGCCTATGGAGCAGCCCTTGTTTCTGCAAGGAGTCACCTGCCGAAATTTTTCAAGGCCGGTGTTGATTCCCTCGCTCTTATCACTAACACCATACCCGGAATGGTTCTGGGCCTTGCTTATCTGTTTTGTTTCAGCGGCAGCTTTCTCCAGAACACCTTCTATTTGATGGTAGTATGCAATGTTATACATTATTTTTCCACTCCCTACCTCATGATGAATAATTCTCTCTCAAAGATGAACGCCGGGTGGGAGACCACGGGCATGCTCATGGGGGACAGCTGGGGAAAGACCATTGTAAGGGTGATCACTCCAAACGCCGCCGGAAGCCTATTATCGGTTTTCAGTTATTACTTTATAAACGCTATGGTTACCATAAGCGCACTGATATTCATAGTTGGAACCGATACTATGGTTTTGACAACCAAGATTAAGCAGCTGCAGTATTTCAACAAATATAACGAAGTGTTCGTGCTGTCCATGCTTATTTTGTTCACAAATCTAGTTGCAAAGGCCCTGCTCGCCGGGCTTGCATATAACAAAACTCGGAAAAATAATGGTGGAAAAAAATCAAAGGCCACCAAAGTCCGAGATATTTCAAAAGGAAGAAAGGAATTTTAGAAATGAATCGAAAAGAAATTTTGTCGTTAGTACTGATTTTAGTTTTAGGATTGTCCGCATGCCTCCTTGCAGGTTGTGGCAAGGATGGAAAAAAAGAAGATTCTAAGGGGGATTCAAAGTCCGGAGAAAAGGTTGTCATATACTCAAATGCCGACGATGAAGCCGTTCAAGCCATGTCCGAAGCTCTTGATAACAACGGTTTCAAAGGTAAGTACGCTTTTGAAACTTTCGGAACATCCGAGCTTGGGGGAAAGATTTTGGCAGAGGGAAAGAACATGGAGGCTGATATGGTGACCATGAGCACCTTCTACCTAAAGAGTGCTCAGGAGCAGAACAAAATGTTTGCAGATCTTGACTTTAAGCCTGATACCTTGGAGCAGATTCCTGCGTTCACAGCTCCTATAACATCTCAGGAAGGGTCAATCATCATAAACACCGACCTTCTCAAAGAAAAAAAGCTCGATGCTCCAAAGAGTATCCGAGATTTAGCAAAACCTGAATACAAAGATGCTTTAGCAGTTACAGATGTGAAGTCATCTTCTACTGCATGGCTCCTCATACAAGCTCTAATCTCCGAGTATGGGGAAGATGAGGCAAAGAGCATTCTGGGGAACATATACAAAAACGCTGGGGATCATCTGGAAACTTCCGGCTCAGCTCCTCTAAAGCTCTGCGAATCCGGTGAGGTTGCCATTGGCTTTGGTCTAAGGCATCAGGCTGTTGCCGCAAAGGAAGAAGGTCTTCCTATAGATTTTGTGGATCCTACAGAAGGTAATTTCTCCCTTACGGAATCAGTTGCAGTCCTAGATAAAGGCGATAAGTCAAACCCCCTTGCTATGGAGATTGCTAAATGCATAATAGAGAAAGGCAGGAAGGGGCTTCAGAAGTACTATCCTAATCCACTGTACAACGGGGAGAGCACAGATGCGAAAAACAAGTCGGCAAACCCTAAGATTTTCAAGGAACCTCTCACGTTTGAACTTTACAAGCATCATCAGGAAATTTCCGATTCAGCAAAATAGGAGAATTTATAAATGAATAAATATAAACTGTTAACCCCGGGGCCTTTAACAACTACAGATACTGTAAAAGCAGAAATGCTTGTGGATCACTGTACCTGGGATGATGAATACAAAGCAATTACTCAGGATATAAGGGAGAAACTCCTGGCGCTAGCCGGAGTTTCTTCCCCTGAATATACCACTGTCCTGATGCAAGGAAGCGGCAGCTTCGGTGTGGAATCTGTAATCACAAGCTCTGTAAGCTCTGAGAACAAAATCCTTATAATAGCCAACGGTGCCTACGGTATGCGAATGGTGGATATATGCCAGCACGCCGGCCTGCAATATATTTTGTACCTTGTGGATAACCGAAAAAGGCCTGACCTTGATGAAATTAAAAGATTGATAAAGGAATCCTCCGACCTCACCCATATTGCAATGGTTCACTGCGAAACCACCAGCGGAATCTTAAACGACATAGAAGGTGTGGGAAAAATCGCTAAATCTGAGGGACTTATATTCATAGCCGACTGCATGTCAAGCTTTGGGGGCGTAGAAATTCCCATCACAAAATGGAACATAGACTTCCTCATATCCAGTGCAAATAAGTGCATTCAGGGAGTTCCGGGATTTTCCTTCATCATTTCAAGGACAAGTGCCCTCTCTGCTTGTGAAAACCAAGCCCCTTCCCTTGCCTTAGATTTGTATGATCAGTGGAAAACCATGAACGTGGACGGTAAATGGAGATTCACCTCCCCTACCCATGTGGTTTTAGCTTTCAGGCAGGCTCTTGCGGAACTTGAGGAAGAAGGTGGCATTAAAGCTAGAAATAAAAGGTATGAGGAAAACCAGCGACTGATTTCGGAAAAACTCAACGCTATCGGATTTAAGCCTTATCTTGATAAGTCCATTCAGAGCCCTATAATCACCACATTCTCATACCCTAAGGGATACAACTTCACATTCAGAGAAATGTACGACTACATCAAAGAGAGAGGTTTCGTCCTCTATCCGGGAAAAGTAATGGAAGCGGATACATTCCGAGTTGGTAACATCGGAGAAATCTATCCTGAGGACATTGAAAAGCTGTCAAAGATAATGAGCGATTTTCTAAACAGCAGAGCTTATGGAAAGTGGGGTCTTGAGTAAGATGAGAACGAAAATGGTAATACTTGATTGGGCAGGCACGACTGTAGACTACGGTTGTTTTGCCCCTGTGAACGCTTTTAAACTAGCCTTCGAAAAAGTGGGCATCACACCTACGGTAGAAGAAATCAGAAAACCTATGGGGATGCTCAAAAGAGATCATATCGGGTCCATGCTTGAGGAGGAGCGCATCAAAAATCTCTGGCAGGAACAAAACAACAGTCTCCCGGGGCAAAAGGCTATCGATGAGATTTATCGAAATTTCGAGACATCTCTCATGGAAAGCCTGTCTGAGTATGCAAAGCCGAAAAAAGATGCCCTCATCATGGTAGAATGGCTAAGATCTCACGGGATTTTCATCGGGTCTACCACAGGTTACACCGATTCCATGATGGAAATCGTTGTGAAGGGCGCTGAAGATGAAGGCTACTCTCCGGATGCCTGGTTTTCCCCTGACAGCGTGGGAGGTCTTGGCCGCCCTTTCCCATACATGATTTTCGAGAACATGAGGAAGTTTTCCATAGATTCTGTGAAAAGTGTAATTAAGGTCGGAGATACAATTTCCGACATCAAGGAGGGAAAGAATGCCGGGGTAACCACTTTAGGTGTTCTTGAGGGAAGCAGTCTTATGGGTCTTTCCGAGGATGAGTACAAGGTTCTCACAGAAGATGAGCGTTGGCACCTGCTGGATGTGGCCAGAAAGAAATACTTTGATGCCGGGGCTGACGGCGTATTGCTCAATCTGACTGAGCTTAAAAAATGGATTAAATAAAACCCCGCTCTTTCGGGTTTTGCCGGGGCTCGCCGTGAAGCGGTGAGCCTTGTATGGGCTCCGTGAAAGTGCGGGGTTTTTGCTATTTTGTTGTACCTTGATTATGGGTTCTGTGAATCCTATTGCGTATTAATAATCATCATCCGAAGGAACATCTTTCTTTACCGGTGAGATGTATTTGACATTATCTTCGTTTAGGTCTCCCATGTTAACGTAGACACTTCCGCCGTCATATTCCAGTCTTTCAAGATTTATGTCCCCCATTTCGGTTTTCAGCTTCACATTTTTCAGCTGGCCTTTTTCAACGTCAATGTCGCCTGCCGACGTTCCGATTATAACATCGGACAGTATGCTTCCTTCAATATTAACCTCACCTGCATCGGCGTTTATTTCCCCTCCTGCAATCTTAGATTTGTCAATATTAATATCCCCTGCAGAAATATCTATTTTAAGGTTTTTGATGCTCACTTTATTCATGTATATATCAGCACCTGCTCCGTTAATTTGGAAATTCTCATAGTCTTTCTCAGGAAGATACACAACTATTTCTGCATTCTTGCGCACTGAGAAAATTTCTCCTATCAAGTTAAGATCCGTTTCTACGTGCCCCTTTGTTGACCCTTTTTCCGTAATCTTAAGAGTTCCCCCATCCTGCGTAAATTCCACATCTTCGTCTTTTACAAGCCTTGCTCTGTAGTGAACTTTACTATCTTTGCTCATTTCAAAGGATACAGGATATCTATATACATCCACTTCGATGTTTTTGATGTCTTCATCTAAGGATTTTTTGATGGTATGATACTTTTCCATTGTATTCAAATCGACGTCTTCAAAACTTCTATGACCTCCAAGAAGCCATCCTCCCAGCATCAGACCGCCACCTAGAAGTATGAACACCAGAGATGTTATAAAGGCTATTTTCATCACTTTTTTCATCTCGCTACCTCCTGCTTACTCTGTAATACAATCTTCCAACGAGATAGATGACCAGTTCTATCAGCTTGACGATTGCCACTGCCACAAAGAGTCCAACCCCCAGAATCAGAAGTCCAGCTCCAATTGAGTAAATTGCACCTCCTGCAAGACCCCCTCCTATGGCGGTTACTCCAACTATGAGGGCCTTAACGCCTATAACTGCTGCGCCTGCTATTCCTGCTATCAGTGCTAGCAGTAGGCCTCCAACAAGACCTGCTCCCGCAATAAAAAGCAAAATCATAGCAAAAGCTAACGGTATTGACACCGGGGCACTGAGAATTGCCAGTATAGCAATTATAACGATTGCCGGATTCTTTGAGGCTACTTCCTTTTTATTAAGCATTCCAACAAGGAGTTCATTGGCAGCTGCCTTAGGAGTTCCTAGTTCCTTGCAAATATCCTCATAGGTTTCAAGTCCTGCATCCTCTATGTATTCAGCAAAATAGTTTACTGCGTCCTCGTATTCCTCGTGGGGCAATTTGACAATTCGGCCTTTCAACTCGCTCAAATACTTCTCTTTTGCAGGGTTTTTAAACGGATTAGGATTCTTGGGCTCAGGTTCCTTTCCTGCTGATTCGTATTTTGAATGGTTTTTCCCTTGATTTTTAAATTGTTTTTCGTATTGTTCTTTTGATTGACTTTCTGTTTTATTGTCTGATTGATTGTCTGATTGACTTTCGAATTTATTTTCTGATTGACTGTTCGATTGGTGTGGAGCTACAGTTTCAGGCATGTCTCCATTTATTCTGCTGTCCAATGGATTATTCATTTCTACCTCCGATCATATTAATGGTAGAGACAAATCTGTCCCACTCTTTTTCCATTTCCTCAAGATGCTCCTTGCCATCTTGGGTAATTCTGTAATACTTCCTAGCTCTCCCGTTGTAATTCTCAAGATAGCTCTCAAGATATCCACTCTTATTCAGTTTCTTTAAGATTGGGTACAAGGTGGACTCCTTTATATCAGAAACCATCTTAATTTTTTGAGAGATGTCATAGCCATAAGAATCGCTACGTTTGACGATGGAAAGTATCAGAAGTTCAATTATTGTTCCGGATAATGAAAACATTCTTCCTCCTTTTCTTTACCTTCCGTTTTAATGAACCTGCCTCTGCAATATGTAGTTTTTTAAACTATATATAAAAATTCTATATATATTTTTTTATTATATGCTCTGCTTTTGTTCATGTCAATAGGTTGTTTGAAGTTTTTTGGTAAAATTATTATCTCAAAGAAGCAAAATTTTTTCCTGAAACGAAAATGGCTTTCTTTAAGTAGAAATTGCTTTGTTTAAAGTAGAAATAGCTTCGTTTAAGTAATAATTGCTTTACAAATTCAGAAATTGTTTTGCTATATGGGGAAGTTTTAGGATATACTTTAATCACAGGTTATAAGGAGACAACTATATGGGAAAAAATAAAAGCAAACCAACAGAAATTGCAATATACGGAAAAGGCGGAATCGGAAAATCCACAATTAGTGCTAATATTTCGGCCTCCTTGTCAAAACTTAATGTCAAGGTTTTACAGGTGGGTTGTGACCCGAAACACGACTCAACGAAACTTCTCATGCATGGGAAAAATATAAAAACAATCCTCGATTATATGCGAGAAGTAAAGCCCGTTGACTACGACATAAATCAAGTTCTATTCACAGGTTATAACGGCATCGGTTGCGTAGAGGCAGGGGGACCAAAGCCGGGTGTAGGCTGTGCAGGCAGAGGGATAATCAGTGCTTTTGAACTTCTTGATCAATTCCAGACAAAACAACAGTATGATGTTGTGATATACGATGTTCTTGGTGATGTGGTTTGCGGGGGCTTTGCCGTCCCAATCAGAAGGGAGTACGCTGATATAATATTCATCGTAACGTCCGGGGAATTCATGTCCCTATACGCTGCCAACAATATTCTTAAAGGGATAAAAAATTATGATGGACATGAGCCTCGTGTTGCCGGTATCATATTCAACGCAAGAGGTCTCAAGTATGAATACGATAGAGTTAAGCTCTTTGCAGAGAATGTAAATCTTCCAATCGTGGCTTATGTGCCTCGCAGCCAAGCTTTTGCAGATGCTGAGGAGCATAATGTTACCGCAGTTGAATATGGTGATGAGAATATAAACAAAATATTTGCCAGCCTTGGGGATTCTATCGTTACTGGGATTCATCTACACAAGGCAGTGCCACTCGAGGACGAAATGCTTGAGATGCTCATGATGCCGGGATATTCAAAGGATTTAATCAAGTCGAGTCCGACCTCAGCACCATTATCGAATCCTGGGCGGAATTTAGATTCAACTCTTGCCTCAAATTCTACTGCCACATCGCACACTACTGGGACATCAAACTCAATCTCGGGGGAGGATTCAACTCCTGCCGGAGATTCAGCTCTGTCCACAGATGGGAGTGATGCTCCTGTGCTCTCAAAGAATTTGCTATATGATGAACCCCTTCATGGCTGTGCTTTTAACGGTGCTCTGTTTACAGGTATTCATCTTATGGATATTCCTGTAGTTGCTCACAGTCCTAAATCCTGCATACATATTTCGAATCAGGCGATCACCTCTTCCGGCCGGCGCCCGCTCTTCGAGCGGGGCTCCCTGCTGCCGGCACCCATTGCGCCGAACCTTGTGTCCACCATGATGGACCAGTCGGACATGGTGTTCGGCGGTATGGACACCCTGACGGCAGCAGTGGAGCGGCTCCTTGAAAAGGAGCCGCCGGCCATATTGGTGGTCAGCTCCTGCCCTGCAGGCATTATAGGAGACGATATAGACAGAATCAAATCCATGTCGACACCAAACACCAAAATCCTCACCATAAAAGCCGACGGGAACCTTACAGGAGATTATCTCCAAGGTATGCTGACCACCTATATGGAGCTTGCAAAACAAGTTATAGACAAAAGTGTAGCTTCTGATCCACTTGTAGTTAACATCATCTTCGAGAAAGTGATAGCCAAAAATACAGAATCCAACTTCCAAACAATGAAGGGCTTCTTTGATAAGCTTGGAGTTAAAGTCAACTGTAGATTTCTTTACAATACAAGTTACGAAAGCCTCAGAAATTTCCAAAAAGCAGACCTGAATATTTTGGCATATGATGATTACACCGGAAAAATCCTTCGAAATTTCTTCGAAAAAGAATTTAATTCAAAATTTAGCGATCTTGATTTTCCTGTCGGCTTTTCTCAAACAGTAACTTGGTTAAAATACATGAAGAAATGGGTTAAGGAATCCAACTCCGGTAAAAATAACACTGAGGATAAACGATCTTCTGTATATAGCTGTGGAGAATCTAACCCGGACATAGAATCAATAATAGATGTAAACAAGGTTGAATACAAAAGACGACTTGAAAGGATAAAACCAATCCTTGAAGGAAAAAAGCTCATGATCATAACCTACAATCATAACTTGGATTGGATACTTGAAACCTGCACGGACTGTGGCATAGAAATAGTAAAAATTGGCATTTTAAACTTCTCTCAGGATGATAATTTCGTGAGCAACCTTGGAGTTAAACTACCCATCGAAATGGAATATAATAGAGAAAATCGAGATGAGGACTTACTTAAATACGACCCTGACATCTATCTTACAAACTATGACTCAAACCTTGACTATGACTGCCTCACCTCCACCATCCCCCTCTGCCCGGATGTGGGATTTTTCTCAGGTCTTAAAATCCTCGAAAACTGGGCAGGCCTGATGGACATGAATTTAGAAGGAGACTGGAAAAAAGATGAATCTTACTACGACAAATATTACTCCAGATAGCTTAAGCGGTATTTTGTTTGCCCTAGAAGGGGTGGACAAAATCTGTACCCTGCTTAACGGCCCTACCGGTTGTAAGTTTTACCACAGTGCCATATCCGACAACCAGCGGATTTTTCAGCATGAGCTGGATCCTATGAACCATCACGAAGAATTTTTCTTTGGACAGCCTCGCATCCCTTCAACTTATTTGGACAAAAGAGATTATGTTTACGGTAGTCGTGACAAACTTATCATGGCTATAGAGTATATTGAGAAGAATTTTGATTACGAGATGATATGCGTTGTCAACTCTCCCGGAGCTGCTCTTATCGGAGATGACCTTGAGGGTATTCTTTCCACTGCGATCAAGCGCACTCCATACCTGACAATTCAAACTCCTGGCTTCAGCGAAAATCTGTCCTCAGGATACGAATACGCAGTGATGGCAATCCTAGAGAAAATTCTAGGCAACGATATTCCTCAAAGCGATGGAGAAAACCACTCTTCCCCAGAGGGTTTCCTCTCTTACGACAGTGAGGGCTGTTCTTCAGAGGAAATGACAACTCCTTTGTTTTCCAACAGCACAAAACCTCAAGAGCCGGTTGTAAATCTCATTGGGCTTCCAATTTACAAGAATTATTATGAGGGAGATGTAAAGGAAATCAAGAGATTATTAAAAATGTGTGGAATCAAGGTTGCTTCCTCACTTTGCTCTGACTGTTCTTTAGAGGACATCAGGAATTTAAAAGACTCAGATTTAAACATTGTTGTGGATAAAGAGTTCGGAGAAAAAACTGCAAAATGGCTTCATCGCCACACCGGAGCAAAGTATTTTGTAGCTCCTTGCCTGCCAATAGGTTTTGAAGAGACAGAAAAATTTATAAGATCAATTTGCAGAATCCTGGATTGCAGCGACGATGTCTTTACAAAAGAGGCGGAGCGATCAAGGGCTATGGCATACATCCAGCTTTCAAGGCTTAACTCCCTCACCGGGCTTCCCCGTGGAGTTGGCTTTGCTGTGAAGGGCAGTTATAATCAGTGCTTTAGTTATAGCAATTTTCTCATAAAATATCTAGGTATGATACCAAGAGCATTCCTTGTTGATGACCCTAACGTAGATTATCTGAAGGAAGATTTGAATTCGCTCCTGGAAGAGCGCCATATGGGAAGTATAATCCATAAAGATTTTTATGATGAGGATTTTGATATTGCAATTGCCGATGGGAGCACTATTGCTAAACTAAAACTATTAAATAAGGAGTTTTCCGGAATAGAAAACTCCTTGCCGACCATGGGTTATATAAATGTGATTCCAAAGACACACCTTGGTCTTACAGGTGCTCTACTGCTGATTGAGCAGGTTTTAAATGGTTTGATCTTTTGAGAATCTTTTGAGAATCTTTTGAGAATTTGAGAATCTGAGGATCAGATTTATTTCCTATGATATATATCATGTAACTTCTGGTACAGGGGCTTTAGATCACCGTAAATATTCTTGTATACTGTCTCGTAAAGCTCCTGATATTTTTTGTGTTCCTCTTCATCCGGCTCAAATCGCGCCTGGATTTTTATCATGGACTTTACACCTTCCTCATAGCTTCCAAAACTCCCAAGTCCCACAAAGGCTGCAATGGCGCAACCCATTCCTGTAGCCTCAAAGGATTCCGGTCTTACCACAGGAAGTCCGAACATATTTGCCGTTATCTGACATATTTCGTTGCTTTGAGATCCTCCCCCTCCCACAGCAATTTGATGGAAGTTAACACCGGCTCTCTTTTCCATCATTTTCAATCCGTCCATCAAGGCAAAGTTTATGCCCTCCACAATTGCACGATAAATGTGATGTCTGGTGTGCACATCTGAAAACCCAATCATGGCGCCTCGTGCTGACGGCATTGTTACATTCGGGGTGAAATATGGCTGAAACAAAAGTCCTTCACATCCTGCCGGAATGCTTGCCAAGGTTCGGTTCAAAAGCTCCTCAGGAGATATACCAAGCTCTTTGGCTCTTGCAACTTCCTTGGTTGCGAACTCTTTCTTAAACCAGCTTATAAGCCAATAACCTCTGTATATCTCATATTCAGGATTCCACTTCCCCGGCACCAATGCTGCATAGGCAGGAATATATTTCTCGATTTCCACATACTTATCCGATAAGTATGATATGGTAGCAGTTGTGCCAAGGCCTATGGCTGCAGTCTGCTCATCTGCACACCCAAGTCCTAGAATTTCACATGCCTTGTCCGTTGCCGCTGCAAACACGGGTAACCCTTCAGCTAGACCACTGTCTAAAGACATCTGTTTTGTGATATGCCCCATAACTTCTCCGCTCTCCACAAGGTCGCAAAGCTTTTCTCTCTCAACAGGAAAGATTGGCCTAATAAAGGCGTTGTCCTTCATCCAATCTCTTGTTTTGTTGTCAAATGGTAGGTGGGCAATTGTGCTCGGCCTTGCATCCACCATGTTACCGGTCATCTTGAAAACAAGATAGCCGCTGAGCAGGAGGAATTTATGGGTCTTTTCCCAGATCTCCGGCTGATTTTGCATTATCCAGTTGCAGACGCTTTTCGAGAACTGAAGGTTGCACATCTCCTCCATTCCCACAGCTTTGAGGGCAAGTCTTGAAGTTGCAGGAAAGTCGGGCTTACCGGCTGCTCGCCTCTTATCGAGCCAAAGTACTGCTCTTCTCAGGGGTCTACCCTCTTCGTCCACACAAACCGTCGTATCTCTAATTGTTGTTATTGAGACACCTTGAACCCTGGCAAAGGCTTCCGGATTTGCTTCCTTCACATTTCTGCATGTTTCACATATACAGTCATAGTAAAAATCCGCATCCTGCTCTGCCCAATCAAGGTTTTCAGCAAAATACGGTTTCTCGTAACTTTTCTTGTCAATTGCTAATATATTTCCGTAACTATCAACGAGCATAGTTCTCGCGCTCTGTGTTCCCACGTCAAACACCAAAACTACAGGTTCATTTACATTATGTTTATCCTTCATTTTCAAAGCCTCCTTCTTAAAGTCAGTCGTGAACTGCCCTATTAAAATCAGCTTCATCTGAGGGTTCTTTGCCTAGGTGCGAGGAGCCATATGTGGGAAGCGATTCTAAATAAAAGGAATGTTATCAATTTCCAAAAAAGATGTAAATTCCATACATCGTTAAGAATATTATAGCTCCTCGTTCATCCTTTGGCAAAGCAAAAATAGTATTACTTTAGTGTATTGCAAATTTATTTCTTATCTTCTCTTAGGAACCTCTTCTCAGATTCAGGTAAATCCAACCCCAGCGTTCCTCCCGGATTCAAATTATAATCCTTATCGAAGTATTCTTTAAGAGCTCTTATTGCTCCGTATTCAATATGTCCAAGCTGGCCTTCAAGCCATGGTCCAAACATCTTGCCTATTCCATGGTGATGGCTCATTGATGCCCCTGATTTCTGGATAGCATCAAGGATCGAAGCGTGGTATGCCTTGAACCTGTCTGCATCGTCCATCCTTGTTATGAAAATAAAATAAAGGTTTGCGCCCTGTGGATAACAGTGGGACATATGTGTAGTAACGATTGTATTTGGCAAGGCGTGACAAACCTCTCTTACCTCCTTGTGGACTTTCGCCATGTTTGACCAGTTCACCGAGCATTCGATGGTGTCCGTCATGACTCCGAAATCCAACATGGTATCCCTGAGATAAGGATCTGTAAATCTACCCTTCTCCCAGTTTTTGGTTACCATTCCTGTAAGGCTCATCCCTCCTGAACCCTTGGCAATCTTCTTTATATTTTTGGCTATATTCTTAGAAAACCCCTTTTCTCCATCAGTGAATCCAAGGAAGAGGCATCTTTCCATATCCCTATAGCCTCTCTTTTCAAGTATATTCCAAACAGGTGTGTCGTCCACGTTATAAAGCCTCAACATGAGGTTGGTCTCTTCAGGATCTGAAAGCCTGAATACGGAAGGCATACCGCATTCGCACTGCATCATCTCACGGGCTGCAGCCATGGCTGTCTCCCAATCTTTGAATATATATGAAAACCTTACTCTATTCTCCGGCTGATATCTGAAAACCTTCAATGTTACCTCCGTGAGAATCCCAAAGGCTCCTTCGCTGCCCATCATGAGCTGATTGAGATCAGGACCTGTTGCTTCCCTAGGATAGTGGGAAGTTTCAAAAGTACCGAGTGGGGTTGCATATTTCTGACTCAGAACGATGTCCGATATGGTGCCGTAGTATGTGGAATTCTGCCCTGCTCCACGGGTGACAACCCATCCGCCTACACTGCTGTATTCGAAGGATTGTGGGAAATGACCACATGTATAAGTTCTCTTTGCTCCAAATCTCTTCACAGCATCATTTAAAGCCTCTTCAAGCTGAGGTCCGGAGATCCCCGGTTGGACAGTTATGGTCTGATCCACCTCACAGAATGACAAAACCTTGTTGAACCTTTTTCTCATGTCTAGGGAAATGCCTCCCTGTATAGGTTCTACACCACGAGTGACACTACTACCGCCGCCGTAAACGTAGAGAGGTATTTTGTGCTCTGTAACGTATTTGACGATGCGCTCAACTTCTTCGGTACTCCCTGGATACACAACCACATCCGGCAAAGAGTCGATTCGCCTAGCCCTGAGCCTTAGAGCATCGTATCCGGTTTTCCCGTAGGCTACTGCAAGTCTCGGATAATCCTCCGTGGTAACAAAATCTTCTCCAACGATTTCCCTAAGCGCCTCCAGGTGCTCCGGCTGAATCTTTGAAGGCATATGGGGAAGCTCCACCTCATCCATTCCGATGTCTCCGTCGTAGTGCTGAAAATCCTCATCGGTCATCTTGAACTTTTCTTTCATCAGCTTGAAAAGACTCTCCTTTGGATACTTCACATATTCCGGATCCCCCCACCTGAAAATAGATCGATAGCTTTTTGCCGGTGCGGCCTCCTTCACCCACTTGGGCTCAAATCCTTTGTACGGTTTCGTGCTCACATTGCGCCTCCTCTCGAAATATCCCTAGTCAAAACAACATCTGCTCCCAGCCCCAAAACATTTGGAATAACAACATCTCCGGCTTTCATTTCCCTATCAATTCTTGTGCTGTTTATCTCCCTCATAACATCGAAAATCCTTTCTTTGGGGATGTCTATGGATGTTTTTACAGGTACTACGGGCATATCAACAAAACAGGTTGCTACCGTTGAAGATATGCTTCTCTTTGGGGATGTCAGTTCCTCTATAGCAAATTTCACTCCTCTAGGGCATTTATTCCCTTCAACCCTTATTGGTGATTCTGATTTTCTCGGCGAATCCGATTTGATTTGCAATTCCGATTTAAATTGCGATTCCGTCTTTGTTTTCGATACCGTTCTTATTGGTAATTTCTCCTCGCCGGGCTCGACAGGTTTGTGCCATACTTTAAGCTTACAGCTGTTTGGGCATACTATGCAAGTCATTTCTCTAAATGAGACGCCTCTATTAATGAACCCATCTGAATTCAGCATTTTCACTTGTGGAATAATTTCCGTATTTCTTTCCACTCCTGAAGTAGCACCCCCGTACGCTTTCTCTTTTTCGTTTCTCCGCGTTCCTCGGGTGTTAATACTCTTTTCAGATTGCATTCTTCTTCCCAAAGCAAATCTAGCTGCATTCTTACCAGCTAGTTCTCCACTGTCTGATACATAGTCCACAAGGTCGTAAACGTGGAGGGAGTTACCACAGGAAAACACTCCCGGAACATCTGTCATCAAGTTTTCGTCCACCCTTGGTCCACCGGTCTTCGAATCTAAGGTTACACCAACTTCTTCTGCAATTTCATTTTCGGGAATAAGACCAACCGACAATATCAGGGCATCGCATTCTACCTTAATTTCTGTTCCCGGGATCGGGTTCATATCCTGATCCACCTTAGCAATTTCAACACCTTTAACCCTGTCATGTCCCATGACCCTTGTTACTGTATGAGATAGATAAAGAGGTATATCGTAGTCCTCAAGACACTGAGATATGTTCCTGGTTAGACCTGAAGGCTCAGGCTTAATCTCATAAACTCCCAAAACTTCTGCCCCCTCCAAGGTCAATCGTCTTGCCATTATCAGCCCTATATCACCGCTACCTAATATCACACATCTCTTTGTTGGCATCTGTCCGAGAAGGTTGACAAGATGTTGCGCCGTGCCTGCCGTAAAAACTCCAGAAGGTCGTGTGCCGTGAATAGCAACCTGTTTTGCTGTCCTTTCTCTACAGCCTGTGGATAAGACTATCGTCTTTGTTTCAACAGTTTTGATTCCGCCGGTTGTGATCATATGTATCCTGAAAAGGTCGTCGCCTGTCCCTTCGATCTTCGTTACAAAAGTTTTCGTTAGATAGTGAATGCCCTTATCTATCAGTGTTTTAATAAATCTGTCCCCGTACTCAGGACCTGTGAGTTTTTCCCCAAACTTTACCAAGCCGAAACCATCATGTATGCACTGTTTGAGGATTCCCCCGAGTCTGTCCTCTCTCTCCACAAGCAGAACCCTTGCACCTTCTTCATCTGCGCTTATGGCGGCAGAAAGTCCTGCAGGTCCTCCCCCGATTACGAGAACATCCACCACAGTCTCATGGGAAATTGCATATTGACTATTGATGTTCTTATGTACATTGATTCCCTTGGAACTGATGTTTCCGTCAGATGAAGAAACCCCCAAATCTTCGGGAAGAGCATCCAAGCCATCCCTTTGAGAAATCTCCTCCACCGGTTTCTTGGTTCTTCCAAATGTTATCCTCGACCTGGTATTCGTTCTCAAAACATCCTCAAGGGGTATATTCAGTTCCTCACTGATAATTTTGGCTACAAGGGGCATACAAAATCCCCCTTGACACCTTCCCATACCCGGCCTAACTCTCTTTTTGATTCCGTCAATTGTCGGAACGGAAATGGAAGACCTTATGGCGGCAAGAATTTCACCCTTGCTTATTTCCTCACATCTGCATATAATTTCTCCGAATTCAGGATGTTCCCTGATAAGCTTATCCCTTTCATTAAGAGACATATATTTAGGGGACGGTATCCCATTTCTTATGGGATTAAAGTTCTCGTTTTGTTCTATGAGGTTCTCTTTTGTGGAAACCCTAACCCCTTCTCCTGACATTTTGGCTGTTTTTTCAACAAAACACCTGTTTTCCAGCATTTTTACGGCTAGTTTTGCTACGTCAATGGCCACTACGGGTGCTGTCGTAAGTCCAGGTGACTGAATACCTGCAACATGTACTATGTTGTGAGTATTTCGACCGGCTTCAATTATGTAGTCTTCCTCAAATGTCGCAGCTCTGACACCTGTAAAGTATGTGATGATATCCCTTTGACTTAGATTCGGGGCAGTCAGCCTGTGCTTTGTGAAAACATTTTCTATGGATTCTCTGCTGGTTTCGAAATTCTCTTTTTCCCTAGTTTCAACTGCATCAGGTCCCACCAAAAGATTATCTGAAACAGTGTGGAGTATACCCCCACCCTTGGAATTGTTTTCGTGGCTGTGCAAGCCCTTCCAGCTTCCTATGGACTTAACCAAATAGCCTTTCTTACGATCCACTATGCTGTTAGTTCCCCTTCGGGGATGAATGCTGAAGAACCTGTCCTCTGCCATCTTCGCAATATCTTCAGCAAACACACCGGCCGCATTTATCACAAGCTTTGGGGAAATGTGTCCACGATTTGTGGACACTTCTAAAATTTCTCTATCTACAATTCTCATTCCCAAAACAGCAGTATTCAGGCTAACTTTCGCTCCGTTTTCTACTGCATTTTCCCCATAAGCTATGGTTAGGCAGTAAGGACATACGGTGGCAGCAGTAGGATTATATAGCCCAAATGCGAAATCATGATTTAGATTAGGCTCAAGCTCCTCTATTTTTTTAGGGCTTATTATCTTTGCACCGGTTATTCCGTTCAGAATTCGTCTCTCAGCAACGTAGGCACTGATTATGGGTCTTAGTTTTTTGTCAAAGAATCCTACAACTTGTCCACATCTATTAAATGGAACATTCAGTTCTTTGCACACCTTCTCCATATATTCATTGCCCTTGACCACATAGTGCTGTTTGAGACTTCCTTTTCCCAGGTCAATGCCGGGATGAACTTCTCCGTCGTTTCTACCGGAAGCATGGAGTGCTAAGTCGGATTCTTTCTCAACAAGAAGTACTTTTAGCTTCCACCTCACAAGTTCCCTTGCTATGGTAACCCCTGAGATACCCCCACCTATTATCAACACATCCGGTCTTTCCCCTTCCAGGGATTCATCTTTTAGCTCCGGTATTCTCATAGGTATATCAGCTGGGGAATCCTTTAATCTAATGTCGTTAACAACATGCTTGGGTTTCATCATGTATTCTTTGGATTTCTTCTGATCTTTAAATCCATGAAAATGGTCGTTGCTATCAATCCCTTCAGGGCGAAAACTATCCAGAGGTAGCAGAATCTTCTCATGCTTTTGCACGCAGAGCGTGCAGGCATTTACAATGTCCTGCCAACTGTCCAACTCGCCGCTAAGCCTGATGGCATCCTCATCCTCTGTGACTTTTATGCGGTTTTCCCCAAAAATCCTATTGAGTTTCCCTTGCAAATTCTCGATCCTCATATCTTTAAACTCTCTAATCCTGAGCCCTATGTCCTTATCCATCGGTGAATATGCGAATTTCATAGAGTCGGTCGAGCGAACGACTCTATGATTAAAAGATACCACCCTTCCGGATCAAAGTCAATTAAAAATATGAAATCATTAAACCATCATATACTTATGTGGATTTGAAATTATAGACATCATAGGGATAGTGCATGGATAAAATGCGGCGAAATACAATGTCTTGCTGCAATTGAAGAATAGGGAACAATATGTTATCATTAGGAAGTATAAAGATACGTTAAAGTTTGAGAAAAGCCAATCTTTTCAGCTCGACTTAAGACTTAAAAGGAAGGTATGGTTAATGGCTGCACCTAGAAAGAATGACACCAAAGCACATATATTGGAAAGCACAGAAGCACTTTTAAAATCAAGAGATGCCGGAGAGATTTCCCTAGCTGACATTGCTAAAGAGGCGGAAATTTCGAAAGGTACACTCTACTACCATTTCCCAAGCAAAGATGCTATTTTGCTCGGACTGATGGATAAGTATCTGCATTCACAATGGGATCAGTTCAAGCTCTGGATAGGAAACGAGTCCAAGGACACATCCCTTCACAGGTTTATAATGTATATTCTTGAAAGGGATACTGTGGATATTTCCATCAGGATTCATCTTCTCATGGAGGCTATCAAGGGAAATGATATGCTGAAAAAAGAAATGCTGAAGCGCTATAAGAATTTTGCCGGGGCTATTGCTGAGCAGATCCCGGGTAGGGCACGACATTTGGATCCCGACTATTTGGCGTGGTTTCTACTCGTTTTATCCGATGGACTTTTACTACACGAAACCCTTGGAAATCCTGATATAGATGCGGACAAATTCATTTCTCAAACAGCAGCCTATGTAAAAACATTTATGAAACAGGAGAATTAAAATGCTAAATTATTCAGATCTACAGAAAATCACAGATTATATAAGGTCAAATACAGATTTTGCTCCTAAGGTAGGATTGGTACTGGGATCCGGCCTCGGAGGATTTTCGAAAAAAATTGAAAAGGTCATGGAAATCCCTTATTCTGAAATTCCCGGGTTTCCTGTATCCACAGTGGAGGGTCACAACGGTAGCTTCATATTCGGATACATTGGTGAAAACAGACTGCCGATAATTGCAATGAATGGAAGAGTCCACTACTACGAAGGTTATCACATGTCAGAGGTGGTAGCGCCGGTTAGAACAATGGGGCTCCTAGGTGCTGAAACCCTTGTGCTGACAAATGCTGCCGGGGGGATTAACCTGGATTTTGAGCCTGGAAATCTCATGATGATCGAGGATATAATTTCTGTATTTATACCTAACCCGCTAGTTGGTCCCAACATTGAGGAGCTTGGCACCAGATTTCCGGACATGAGCAAAATATTTTCGAGCCGTCTAGGGGATATTCTCAAGGATGTGGCTAATGAAGCGGGAATAACCCTTAGACAGGGAGTGTATGCTCAGTGCACAGGTCCCAGCTTCGAAACTCCTGCAGATATAAAGATGCTACGGACTTTAGGCGCAGATGCGGTGGGTATGAGCACAGCATGTGAAGCTATAGCTGCAAGGCACATGGGTCTTGAGGTTTGCGGTATCTCCTGCGTTTCTAATATGGCCGCGGGAATATTGGATCAGCCTCTCACCCACGCTGAAGTTCAGGAAACCGCCGACAAGGTATCCGGTGATTTCGAGGCACTGGTTCTAGGCCTCTGCCAGCGACTTTAATCATATTGCTCAGCGTTTTTAATTATTTTGCACAACGACTTTTTTCGTGTTGTATAAACTGCATATATTTCAGTTTTACAGGGTCGCCATGGCTCTTCCGGCTTTGATGCCTGTCTGCCAAGCATTGTTTAGGTTAAATCCTCCACATGGTCCGTCATAATCGAGAACTTCGCCTGCAATAAACAGCCCCTTTACTATTGTGGACTCTTGAGTTTCATGACTTACCTGGGAGAGATCAACCCCTCCCCGAGTAACCTGCGCCTGGCGCCATCCCCCAAGATTTTTCACGCTTAGCGGAAACTCCTTCACGAGATTTGCCATCACGTGAAGGTCTCCGCCAGCTTCATCTTCTATGAGTTTTCTGAGAGGCCTTTTCACCATTGTCAAAAGCATGTCTTCTTTTCCCATCAGGTTCTCCCTGTCTATAAGGAGTTCTTCAATGTTCCACACATCAGGAAGGAAGTCAATTCTCACTCCGTATGAATCAAGTGGCAGCTCAGTCATATATCTTGTAAGATTATACACGCATATGCCGGAAATCCCCTTTTCAGTGAATTGAACTTCCCCGTCCTCGGCTGCAACTGGTATGCCCTCAAAATACAGAGTTACCCTAGCTTTCGCCCTTACTCCTGACAGATATCTCACATCCTCGTGGGTCTCTATCGTAGTAAGAGATGGAACCAAAGTTCGGATCATATGTCCTAGGTTTCGTGCAAGAATGAATCCATCCCCGGTAGTCCCAAGCTTCGGTCCTGACTTCCCCCCGGTGGACAGGAGAATTCTCTTCGCTTTATAACTCTCTTCCTCCCCTTCCACCAAGATTTCAAACATGCCATCCTTATCGCCTCTTACTTTTGAAGTCTCCTCATAGTCAATATGGGAAACTGCCGTAACTCTCTTTCCACAAAACAGTTCTGTCCCCTGCTTCTTCATTGTCTCTTTAAGCACGGATACAACAGACTTTGCCTCTTCGTTATATGGATAAATCCATCCTCTCCCATCGTCTCTTGTCATTATCCCAATAGACTGGAAAAATTTCATCGTACCTAAATAATCCGGACAGCTGGTATTTGTAATATTGCATCTCCCGTTCCCGGAAGCAGCTACCTTAAGCCCCGGCCTATCCATCTTCTCCAAAACCGCAAGTTTAAGTTTCGGATTCTCCTGTTTTGCGGCTATAGCGCCAGCCATGCCGGCAGCGCCGGCACCTATTATAATCACATCATAAGTTTTCATTTAAAAGAATTTCTCCAAAATTTCTATTTTCGTAGGCTTTCCCAAAACTGTGCCCACTAAGAAAGCAATTATTGAAATAAGAATCGATGGAACTATGGCAGTAGTTCCCCCAATACTGAATCCTGAATTGCTAATTATCAGAAAAGAAGCTACCCCGAACACAGCAGAGGCCACAGCCCCCAAAGCATTTGCTCGCTTCCAATAAAGTCCAAGTATTATTGGCGCAAAAAAAGCGCATTCCAGACCGCCCATGGCAAACAAGTTAATCCAAACTATAATGTCCGGTGGATATATAGTGAATACAAATACGACGATCCCGATAATCAGCGTGGTGAAGATTGACAGGAATGCAATATTCCTTTCCCCACGGGGCTCATCACCTAAGGATTTTCCCTCGCCTCTGTAGGTCAGATACAGATCCTTGACAATGGTTGCAGATGCCAGTATCAGAAGACTTGATACTGTCGACATTACCGCAGCCAAAGGTGCAGCAACAAAAAGTCCAGCCACTACAGGATTCATGTATTTCAAAACCACTGCAGGTATTACGTAATCTGTTGTTTCAAGGTGTTCACCCTGTAAAATTGCAGGAGCAAATACGCCGGAAATGTGCATGATGAGCATCAAAAATCCAACCACTATGGTTCCGTAAATCATTGCGCTGTGAAGAGCCTTAGTATCTTTAAATCCCATCCCCCTAACTGCGGTTTGAGGAAGACCCAAAACTCCCAGCCCCACCAGAACCCAAAAGGACATAACAAAGCTCTTTGATACACTCCCCCCGGCAGTGATATCAGCCCACTTAGGGTTAGCCTGATTTAGCTTTTCAATCATGGCATCCGGGCCACCTGCTTCTCTGATTATCGTATACATTATAATTATTCCACCGATAACCATGATTATGCCCTGGATTGTATCTGTGGTTACTACAGCCTTAAATCCTCCAACAGAGGTGTACAAAATAACTACAACCCCAAACAGTGCCAATCCATAAATATAAGGAAGTCCTGTAATGGTCTGAAAAAGTACAGCCCCTCCGATGAACTGGCTCATCATCTGAGCTATGAAAAAGAGAACCAAACATACTGAGCTTATCCAAAGCACAGGCTTGCTGTCGTACCTTGCCATCAGGTATTCGTTAACAGTAACGGCTCCTGTTTTCCTGCTGATTATAGCAAATTTCTTCCCTAAAACTCCAAGTATAATAAACGCCGTCGGCACTTGTATCATGGAAAGGTAAACCCATACTAACCCTTTTTCAAAGGCAACTCCAGGCCCACCGATAAAGCTTGATGCACTGGTGAAGGTTGCTACAAGGGTCATGGCAAGGACAATCCCACCCATAGATCTTCCGCCGATGAAATAGTTATTGATGAAGGAATTCTTCTTGCCTTCTTCAGACTGGGAATGCTTCTTAGATATGTAAAGCCCCAGAAAGAGGTTTATCCCCACGTACACTACCAATACAGCAATCAATATAGGTGTATATTCACTAGGGTTATTCAATCTTCTCCATCCTCCAAATCATCTAGACTCATGTCTTTAAATAAGAGTTTCACAACGAGAACTGTTGCAGCACAAAACAAAATATACCCTAATATACAGCTTAAAAAGAACCACAACGGTAGTCCCCATACATAAGTGTAAGTTTCCGGTGTTCCTATCTCTGCAATCCCGTATCCGGTGAAATACCACCAAATAAAAAAGGCTGCATATAGCCCAAGGCTAATAGCGGCTTCTTTCTTAATCTGACGGTTTCTGTCCCTTTCCTTCATCTATTATCCTCCAAAGGAATTGATATGCCCTCCTGTAGCTGACCTGGTCTTTGCCCCCACACTTGCCTTATCCGGAGTTTCTCCGAGGACTTACTTCTAAGCTGCGCCATGATCACTATCGCCCTGCGATAGCTTACGTGGATCCCTTTGCCCGCAACTGGCTTGGATTTTCAACCACAGACCTACAAGAAAGTATATCATTGTTTAACATCTAATACTTTAACATCTTTTCACAATAATTGCACTAGTTTCTTTAAAAATTTCTGGCGGCGAATGCCACAAAACAAACTTCTCTGGGGTTTCCACTCCGAAGAACTTTGACACACTCTTCCCCTGTGGCAAAAGTTGTAGAAATATCATCAAGTAAAAGAACATTTTTGCCACTGATATTTTGTGCACTCCTACCTAATATGAAAGCTCCTGATATATTCTCCCTTCGTTCGCTAGGGCCTAATCCCCTCATGGCTTTAGTCTTTTTAATCCTTACAAGTCCATGCTCCAAAACAGGTTTCCCCAGGTTCTTTCCCACCTCTTGTGCTATTAGGTATGCATGGTTAAATCCTCGCTTCTTTTCCTTTGACTTCTCCATCGGCACAGGAATAATAAGGTCGAACTGTAAATCAGCCTTTTTGATTCTGTCTGTCATTATTTCTCCGATGACTTTAGCAGTAGACTTTTTCTTGTTATACTTGAGACGGAAAATAAGACGTCTTTCGTACATGCCGTAACCACAGCAGCTCAGACATTCGGTCCCCCTGATAGAAGTGTTCCCGTTGAGTTTCCAATCTATATGTTCTCTACAGTGATCACAGAGCTCATAAGGCCTTGATGCGTCAATCAAGTTCCCGCATATAATGCAGTATAGCCCCGGCGGATAAATCAAATCTAGTATAGGTTTTACAACAGCCGAAGTCTGTTTTCTTAAACTAATCAGTCTCTCTTGACTCACTTCTGTATTTTTCTGATAATCCCCTGCATATTAACTCATTACTTATATTTGCACATTATTTTGGTTAGCTCGTTTATTTAAGTTCCCTATTGACTTTAACTGTTACCTGGATTCTCTCCTAAGCTTAATTTAAAAATCCCATGAGCCTATCCTTCATCCCGGAATTCCTATCCCTTGTTGAATTGCTGTGAATCATCCTTATGAGCGCTTTTTCGCTTCCCATAAGTACCACATTATCCTTACCCCTTGTGATTGCCGTATACAGCATATTCTTGGTACCCAGAACAGGTCCAACATTTGTTATAGGCATTATGACCATCGAAAATTCTGATCCCTGACTCTTGTGTACTGTAATGGCATAGGCTAGCATCAGTTCCGGAAATTCCTTTCTCTCATAAAACGCCACCTTGCCCTCATCAAATTTTACGGCAACAAAGTCTTCCACAGGATCAACTTCCACTATAACTCCCATATCTCCATTGAAAAGTCCACTTCCTTCAATACCTGATCCGACAATTTCCCAAGGCTTGCTATAATTATTCTTTATCTGCATAACCCTATCACCAATTCTAAGAAAATCTCCTCCTCGCCTTCCTTCCTTTGAAGTGGATTTTGAAGGGCTATCCTCCCTATCTACCGGCATCGTTAAGCTTATCTCTTGCTTCCATTCTTCAGGTGGGTTAAGAGTCTGTTGAAGCATTCTGTTCAATGTTACTGTTCCAAGTTCCCCTCTTTTAGTCGGGGTGATCACTTGAGCCTCTTCATATGCGGCTAAGCGTGTGAGTTCTTCTTGAACTTCCCTGTATGTTTGTTTAGGGAGAAATATCAGATCGTCCCCTTCTCTATACTCCAAATCCGGCTCTTCACCCCTGTTTATTTGGTGAGCAGTGACAACTATTTTGCTCTCTCCTGCCTGCCTGAAGATTGAGTTTAGACAAACGGTATGAATGTATTCGCTTTCGATTACATCCTTAAGTACACTTCCGGGCCCCACAGGAGGCAATTGGTCAACATCCCCTACTAAAATAAGTTTCGTCCCATCCTGGCATGCCGATAGCAGTCTTCCCATAAGCTCCACATCTATCATAGATGCCTCGTCCACCACGACAGCATCAACCTCTAGAGGGTTCTCTCTATCTCTTCGAAACACTACTTCGTCTTTTTTCTCATCAAGACTTGCCTCTAGCAGCCTGTGTATAGTGTGACCTCTGTATCCTGTTGACTCCTTTATTCTCTTTGCTGCACGCCCTGTCGGAGCAGCCATCGCAACAAAATAGTCCATCTCCCTAAGGACAATGGCTATTCCTCTGAGTATTGTCGTCTTTCCTGTACCCGGGCCCCCTGTAATTACAGTAACTCCGTTGTTTATCGCCCCTGTAATGGCCTCTTTTTGTTCATCGGAGAGTTCAAGACCCATTCTCTTCTGTATCTTTTCGAAATCTATATCGAATGCGCTTTCTTCATCTTGCTCCCCTGTAGTCTTAAGTCTTTTCAGGTCATCGCAAACCATTACTTCCCACCTATATAGGTCCTTTAGGTAGATTCTTGGATTTGATGTACAGTCAATATTATCGCCACCTTCTGAGCCATCTTCCTCCTTGTCTTGCTGCCAGTCGATCATCAATGATGATTCTGTAATCCTTTTGTCTGAAATGGCAATATCTAAAAGTTCCTTCCCAATTCCATATCTTTCTCTAAGGGATGACAGAACTTCCTCATATGATAAGAAGGTATGCCCATTCTTTGAAGCATCCAAAAGTATCGCCGAAATCATCCCGAAAATTTCAGGAATATCGATTTCATCCTCGGAGTATACTCTCTTTGAAATCTGGAATTGCATTCCATATCTAGGGTCCTCGACAAAACTCCCTTCAAGTTTATACTTCCCTCCAGCTCTCGCTCCGGGTAGCACGCCCTTAACTACAAATCCCCTTCCATTCTCTTCAGAAAAAGAAGCGATTACAAAGTCCCCTCTGTTTCCATATATAATTTTCCTTATCTCGCCTTTTATAAGTTCCATAGTACCTGTTGATTTTCCATGGACTCTTCCTTATGGTCAACATCTTCTTCGGAGTGCTCATTTCTTTCTGTTGAAGGAGCTAGCTTTGTTTCTGCTGAAACTCTTAAGTCAGTTACCTTCTTGGTCCCAGGTTCAAAACTAGCCTTGTACATCGTTCTATTATCCATAGACCATATTCTATCGCTGAACTCTCCAGGCTTCGTCTTTGAGAGTGCATCTTCCATATCGTACATCTTCGCATCCATGATATCCAAATAGTGAAGCATCTCCGCCTCAGGGAAGAGTGGCTTCTTGGGACTTCCAAAGTCAGCCTCGTAATGATGAGATATAGACATGTGTTGAAGCATTATAGATTTCTCTTCGCTGACTCCAAGCTCCTTGGCAAGTGAATCGATTACCTTCACTCCTTGAACAAGATGTCCTAGCAGTTTCCCCTCAAAAGTATATCCATCACTGACACCCAGCTTGTTTGAATTGATCTCCGTAAGTTTTTCGATATCATGAAAAATTACTCCGGCAACAAGCAGATCCCTGTTTAAAATCGTATAAACATCCACTAAAACTTCTGCATGCATAATCATGCGTTTCATATGCCACAAAAGTCCTGAAAGTTCAGCGTGGTGATTCCTCATAGCAGCAGGATAGTAAAGCAATCTGTCCTTATTTCGCATCAAAACAGTTGTACTCATAGCTTTGAGATCTTCGTCATGCATTTTCTCCGCTCTGCTGAGTATGTATTCATACATATCTTCCCCGGATTCAGGAGCACTCTTCACAAGATCCATTGCATTTACACCATCTTCAGGTTTAACCTGTCTGATTCGGGTAACCCTAAGCTGTTTAGCATCTCTGTAGACTGTCACAGAAGCCTTAATCTTTACAATATCCCCCGGTTTAATCCCCTCTAAAGCCGGTTCTTCACTTGGAGAGACATCCCACTTCTTTGCTGTCAAATCTCCCGTTCGGTCCCCTAAACTAATGTCTAGGTACTTCTTTCCGTTAGCCCCAATCTTGATGCCTGAAGCTCTAACTATGAAAAAGTCAATAAATTCCTGACCTTCTTGCAAATCTGATATATATATATTCTTCATTAATTCTAAGCTTATCCTCTTTACTCGTTTTAGTTTTAGATTGATATTTTGGTTCTTGATTTAATCACCTTACTCATCGACTTCACCTGTCACCGCACTCATTGCCGCATTTAGTATATCAGGACAAGCGTCGATTCCAAAGCCCCCGTTTTCAACCAAAATAGTGAAGGCATATGGATGATCTTCATCCTTTAGAAAGCCTGTAAGCCAAGCGTGAGATGTCTTACCGATAACCTCTGCAGTCCCCGTCTTAGCGTAAACCTCCAGACCCGGAAATCTCCAGTCTCCATATCCATCAGTTACGTCCGCTCTCAGCATCTCTTGAAGTTTCCTTGCAGTCTCGGGCTTTATCATCTGTTCAGTCAAATCAGGAGACTTAAATGGAGTGCGCAAAAGAGAAGGTTCTGCGGCTCTTCCATCTCCTGCTATGGCTCCTAAAAATACGGTCATACTTAGTGGATTAACCAAGTCATTATATTGACCTATACCTGCCCATCCCAAATTATATTCATTGTCGCTTGGAAATTGGAAACTTCCACCGATATTCTTAATACCATCAATATCGTAGCTCCTTGTCAATCCCAGTTTCTTCACATATTCCTTCATCACATTTGAACCGCACATATTTGCAATTTGCGCAAAGGCACCATTGCAGGACTCAACAAGAGAAGTTTCAAAATTTACAGGCCCATGAGCGGAGTAACAATTCACTGACTCAGTTCCTATCCTGTACGATCCGCCACAGTAGTAATTAAAATCTTCTATATCAGGGACATTCTCAATGGCTGCAGCTGAAGTCACAACCTTGAATATTGATCCCGGCACAATTTTACTTGACAATGCCCTGTTGACGAACAGACCGGATTCATCAGTCGTCTCCTCCGGTGGTTCAGTTGGATCGAAATTAGGTCCACTCACCATTGTAAGTATATCCCCTGTCTTGTAGTTATATATGACTACAACTCCATGTCGTTCTCCAAGAGCCTCTGCAGCAGCACTACTCATGTCTGCATCTATAGTCAGCTTAATATCTCTGCCTTTTCCACTTACCGAATAGGTGCCTGTAAGCCAATTGTACCCTACTATATCCTTACGGTATACAACCTCGGCAGAAGTAGCGATATTTCCATTTCTATCCCCAACTACGTGAACAGTTCCTCTTCTCGCCCAATAATCATCGTTAAAAACAATATTGCCATTCTGATTCTCCTCGAGGACTTTGCCGTTCCTGTCATATATATTGCCAACGGCAAGTTGACCTTGGGAGTAAATGTGCTTATTAGCATAAAATGTAGCCCACTTTCCGCCATCTCTTGACAGTTGGAATATGAAAATTACCATTCCTAAAACTAGGCAAGCCACCATGAGGATACAGATATATGCACGAGCTTCCAATTTTCTCATTACTTATCCTCCCCGAAAAACTCACCCTTAGCTATAGCCTCAAGCTCTTCATCTGTATAGGACGTGTCCTCTATAAGAGATCTGTCATCGTATTTAGAATCGTCTTCTCCTATTAAAGGTTCATCGAAATTCTCATCATCGGAAATCTCTACCTCATCTCCCTTGGACTTATCCTTTAGACTGACGGCAAAGCTAGCGTTTTGTCTAGTATCTGCTGCTTTTAAGAATGCCAACAACCCCCAACAGGATATCATACTGGTTCCACCATTAGATACGAACGGAAAAGTTACTCCGGTAAATGGTAGTATATCTACTGATCCAAAAACATTTAGTCCGGTCTGAAATAAGAACATGGATGTGGCAGAACATGCAGCTATCGTATAGAATGTTGACCTACCTGCTAATATGGACCTAACCGCAAAGATAGAGAGTGTTATTATAGCAAGCACTGCAAGGGTAGCGATAATTACTCCCCATTCTTCAGAGATCAGCGGGAATACCATATCTGTATCAGATGCGGGAATTTCGCTCAACCATCCTTTTCCGGCTCCCACACCCACCATACCCCCACTAGCTGTGGCAGATAAAGCTCTGGTCTGCTGGAACCCCGTCGTATCTGCAAAATCCCACACATGTCTCCATGTAGCAAATCTGGCAGCAACATAGCTCTTAAACTTTAGAACCATAAGCCCACCCACAAACGCTACGCCAACAAGTACGATAAGCTTGGTGAAATCTCCACTTCGAAGGAATGAGATGATCAGAAAACTAACGAAAAAGATTATCGCTGTTCCAAAGTCATTCATCAGGGCCAAGCATATAAAGCAAAACGCTGAGAAGCCCATGAATATTAGGTTGTCCCTCTTGTTTACAAGATAGTTCAGGCTCTCTGCTCCTACCCATATATATGCAAGCTTAACAAGTTCTGAAGGTTGAACAGAAAAGCCGCCAATGCTTATCCAGTTCTGTGCACCAAATGTAGCTTTCGCAAATACCAAGTTTATTATCAGAAAAATTCCTGCACCTATTATCAAAAAAGGTTTAACTTTCTTTACACGGGTCAGATCTCTCAAATACAAGCACATTGTAAAAAATAGTGCAAATCCCAAAGCAACAGCAATGAATTGCTTAAACACCGCCCCTGGATACTTGGTTGCCGTCACGGAAAGGCTCAGTGTTGAAAGGAAAAATGCTATAAATTCCATTTCAAAAGCTTTTCTTTTAAGGCCCTTCATGAAAATAACATATCCCCAAACAAGGGCAATCATTCCGACGAAGGCTATTACAATATTAGGTTTAAACTCATCTCCCAGAGCGATCCTTAGCTGCATCAATGTAAGGATTTGGAAGATTGTCAAAGCTATTAGAATACTCCATGGAGATGAAAACCTCGTGTCCTCCATCCTCATAGCCCGGTTATTATTCTTCTCTTCAATGCTTATAGGAAATAATGTACACCTGCGTTTTCCGAGCACGAGTTCATCCCCGGGCACAATACTAACAGGGTTATTGGGGAGGACAGTTCGGCCGTTGATTGTAGCTCCATTTTTGGAGCCAAAGTCCATATAGGTCCACCTATTGTCGTCATCACGACAAAGTGTTCCATGAGTCCTGGAAACTCCCAAATCGTCAACGCTTATATCGCTACTCTTTCCTCTGCCCACTACATTCTCCCAGTGGGTTATCGGAATGCTCACACCATCATCTTCATCGTGCCTTCCCTCAATGTGAAAATATGCCCACACTTCGCTTGGATTCTTGCTGAACAACAAACTTAGAAAGCATCGCAACAAAATATATACAGCCAGAATGATAAAAATCCATCTGGCAAGGGCAGTGAAAAGAACAGCCTCTCTATCTTGCATGTTCCACACATCATATAGACTTGTGAACCATCCCTGTATTACATCTTTGACACTAGCAAAAAATTCCGCCAAATCGTCCCTCGTTTCCACTACTGACAACGCAATCCTAAATTACTTTAAGATTCAATTGTCAAAGCTAACTAAATATATCCTAAATTATACCAAAATCCCCAAACTAATGCAACGATAACTTCCATTATTTTACATTTATTTTCCACCCTCCAGAATTGTCAAAAACAAGCAAAAACGGGCTTTACAGCCCGCCATCTACCCTTAATATTTGCCCCGTCATATAGGCACTCTTCTCGGATAAGAGAAACTCCACAACAGATGCCACATCCTCAGGAGTTCCCATTCTCCCTAGCGACACCCCGTCCAGGAAAGCCGCAATATCGCACTCCGATAATTCGCAGTTCATATCCGTATCTATGATTCCCGGCGCCACACAATTCACCCTTATATTGGACGGCCCCAGTTCCTTTGACAAAGCCTTGCACAAGGATTCAACCGCTCCCTTACTGGCTGAATATGCGACCTCGCAAGATGCACCCACAGAGCCCCAAATCGATGACAACAAAACAGCTGCTCCGTTTTTCTCAGCAATCATGTGAGGTATGATCTCCCAAATGACATTGGCGCATCCTGTCACATTTGTTTCCAAAACATCATTCCAGTGATCGCCTTTCGACAAGTCGAAAGGCTCGATGTAACTGACGCCCGCTGCAAGCACGACCCCATCAAACCCCGGAACACCAAGAATCCTAGCCCCCTCAGACACAGCCTCAGACACGGCATCCGGATCTCGGACGTCTGCAAAAACAGCACAGACATTGGCACCGCCATCCCCAAGGCTAAGCACAAGATCCTTTGCCTCCTTTTCGCTTTGGAAATATGTGAATGCAACCTTGTAACCCATGCCAACAAGGTATTTTGTGCAAGCTCTTCCTATACCCCGGCTACCACCGGTTACAAAAACAGCCTTCATTTTACTCATTTATCCCCCACCGTCCTTTATAATTATTCAACTTCCCCATACATTCACGGAACCGAGTGCCTCAGGGAAAACCGTCCTTTATAATTATTCAACTTCCCCATACATTTACGGCACCTAGTCTGCCTTGAATTTCTTCCATATATCTGTATACAGGTCATCTCCATCGGGACCCAGATTTCTTAGAATCTCACATCTTTCTAGGACTTCCTCCTCCGGAAACACCACGCCGTTATTTTTGATGATGCCCTTACCATTATAGGCTTGCTCATCCAGATCAGCGATGAGTTTATCCATGTTGTCATAGACATATTTATTGGGAATTGTATAGGTCAGATAATTGAAATTCGTTATGGAAGCCTTCTTTGAAAGCATGAAATTTATCCACTTGTTGGCATTTTTTTGGTTCTTACCCTTAGCTGTTATAGCCCACGCATCTATGAATTCCTCAGAACCCTCCTTAGGCACCACGAAGTCAACATCTTTGTTTTCGGCTTTGCTGTATAGAAATTCACCATTCCATACAACTGCAAGATCGGCCGAACCGCCAATTATCAGATCTCTAGCAGAATCGTTTACATATTTATACACAAGAGGTTTCTGCTGTATCAGGTCGTACTGAGCGGCTAAGAGCTGGTGAACATCCTTGGTATTCAATGAATATCCGTTTTTCTTCAATCCAATTCCTATGGTATCACGCATGGAATCAGGCATTACAACCTTTCCTTTGTACTTCTTCTGCCAGAGATCACTCCAACTTTGAATTTTCACATTTTTACCTATGGATTTTTTGTTGTACATAATTCCCATGGTGCCCCAGGTGTGAGGTACAGCATATTTATTCCCCGGATCGAAAACCTCTACCTTCTTCATGAACTCAGGCAAAACATTTTTTAGGTTCGGTATTTCATTCTTGTCAAGTTCACTCAGATGCCCCTCTTCCCGAAGCTTCTCAATCATGTAGTCTGAAGCACAGATGACATCATAGTCTGCACCGTTGTTCTTGATAACCGGATAAAGCTCCTCATTTGTATCAAAGGTGCTATACACCACCTTGATTCCCGTTTCCTTCTCGAAGTCACGAATCAAAATTGGATCTATGTAGTCGCCGAAGCAGTAAACTGAAACCTTCTCACCTGTTTTGTTGCCGCATCCGCTGAGAGCTGTCCCTGCGAAAACGCAAAACATCAAAATTAGCGTGATCAATATTAGCTTTGGGATTTTTTTCAAATCAAAATACCTCCATCATATTCACGTTTATGCAACGCTCTTTCTGTTGCTGATAATGTTGCTCACCGTTAAAACCACAAGGACCACCACGAAGATAATAGTGGAAAGGGCGAAAAGCGTAGGCTTGATGCCGACTTTGGCCTGACTGTATATCAGGGTCGAGATTGTATTTATACCTGCTCCTCTTGTGAAGTGGGTTACAACAAAATCATCTACTGACATTGTGAATGCCAGCAGGAATCCGCTGATAATTCCCGGGAAAACATCCGGCAGCACAACCTTAGTGAATGCGTGAATAGGTGTCGCCCCAAGGTCAAGAGCCGCCTCATAGTTCATTCTTGCCGTTTGCTTCAGCTTTGGCATTACGGACAAAATAACGTAAGGCAGGCTGAATGTTATATGAGATAGCAAAACGGTGCCCCAGCTCAAGCTGATTCCAAATATCAGGTAGGTCAGCATCAAGGAAATTCCTATCACGATATCCGCATTTAAAAGCGGGATGTTATTAAAGGCCAAAATAGCTGTCTGTCGTGACTTTTTCATGGCCGTTATTCCTATAGCCCCGAGGGTTCCGATTATAGTTGCAATCACCGCTGATACGAGGGCTATTGAGAAGGTATTCCAAATTGCCTCTAGTATCATCGGATCAGCGATCATTCTTCGATACCAATCTACAGAAAAGCCCATCCAAACTGCCATGGATCTGCTCCTGTTGAAAGATAGGACTACCAAAGTCAATATGGGTGCATATAAGAATACAACTATTATGCCGAGATAAATATAGCCCAGGGGCTTTTTCAAATCTTTAATCATATGAAATTCCCCTCCTTGTTCTTATCAAGTTTTGAAAGCAGCATCATGGAAACTACTATGAAAACCATCATCACAAGGGACAGCCCGGAACCTAGATTCCAGTTTGCTGATGTGGTAAACTCTTGCTCTATAATGTTTCCAATTAGATTTATCTTGCCACCGCCCAACATGTTTGAAATTACGAAGGTGGTCAGAGATGGGACAAAAACCATCGTCACCCCACTGGCAATTCCAGGTATACATAAAGGTAGAATGACCTTGAAATTAACAGTAAACCACGAAGCACCAAGATCGTATGCCGCCTCTATGATCTGACTGTCGATTTTTATCAGGGTGTTGTAAATCGGCAGGATCATAAACGGCAAGAAATCGTAAACCATGCCCAAAATTACTGCCCAAGGTGTATTTATGATTTCAAGTGCAGGTAGTCCTGCTCCGGTTATAAGGCTGTTGATCAGGCCTCCCTTTTCCAAAATGACCTGCCAGGCCATGGTCCTCAAGAGAAAATTCATCCACATAGGTAAAATGAAAAGAAAAACTATGAAACCTCTTTCTCCCAACTTAGATGCTCTGAGAATCAATGCTATTGGGTATGCCAGCACAAAACACATAAATGTGCTGGCTACTGCAAGGGCAAGGGCTAACCAAAGAGCACGTGCGTGCTCAGCTTTACCTATAGCTATTATATTGCTAAAAGTCCAATCTCCATCTCTGGTTGTAAATCCATAGTAACATATTGCGAGAAGTGGAATGATTGTCCCTATCAAAATCCAAATGATGAAGGGAGCCGACCACAAAGACTGTTTCTTAAGTGTCAATTTCCATCGCCTCCTCTTCTATTGATTGTGGCTTGTGCATTATCTGTATATTCGAAGGGGTGACATCAATGGACACCTGGGAGCCCACCTCGAAATTTGTGGTGTTTTGGGCAAGCCAAGTGAAACCGCCTGCCATAATTTCCATCTCATAGTGAACGCCTATGAACACATTGTGCACAACCTCACCGTCAAGCCTTCCTTCTCCAGGCTCTCTAATGATGATATCCTCTGGCCTTATGACCACATCTACGGGCTTGTTCCTGCCAAACCCTTCATCTACACAAGGCCATTTTTCACCACAGATTCTTACAAGCCTATCCTCTTCCATGACACCGTCTATTATGTTACTGTCTCCGATAAAGTCAGCAACAAAGGCGTTTTCAGGTTCGTTATATATCTCTTCAGGCGTTCCCATCTGTTGTATATGTCCCATGTTCATTACAACGACTTTATCACTCATTGTCAACGCTTCTTCTTGATCATGGGTGACATAGATAAAAGTTATACCAAGCTCATTATTAAGTCTTATTAACTCATACTCCATGTCCTGTCTGAGTTTGAGATCGAGAGCTCCAAGGGGCTCATCCAGAAGCAGAACCTTAGGTTCGTTAACAATAGCCCTTGCCATGGCAATTCTCTGCTGCTGACCTCCAGACAGGCTCTGTATGCTTCGGGTTTCATAGCCATCCAAATTCACCAACTTAAGGGCATACTGTATTTTGTCTTTAATATACTGATCGGTTTTCCCACTGATTTTAAGACCAAAGGCAATATTGTCCTGAACATTCATATGGGGAAATAGTGCATACTTTTGGAATACCGTATTTATTTCTCTTTTGTTTGGAGGAACATCTGTAATATCCTTTCCCTGAAATATTACACTTCCCCTATCTGGTGTTTCGAATCCTCCTACAATTCTCAGTATCGTAGTCTTTCCGCAGCCTGAGGGACCGAGGAGAGTAATGAATTCCTTCTCCCCTACTTCTAGATTAAAGTCTGTCAATACCTCCGTTTCTCCGAAGCTTTTGTAAATGTTCTTCAGTTCAATGATTGGTGTGTTTGCCATCAAAACCTCCTAATAAAATCTTTCAATCTCAATTAATGCCTAAAAATTTGGTGGCGTAGATATCCAAATAAGCTTTGCTCCCTTTTCAGATCGTATCCTATGGCCCTTATCTGCCTTATAGTAAAATGTCTCTCCTGCATTTGCCGTATAAGATTTGTCTTCCCACAGAATCTCCACTGATCCTTCAAGTACGTACCCGAACTCTTCCCCTTCGTGGGGGGCATCCATCATGGTCTCACCACCCGGATCAATTGTCACCCTTATGGGCTCCATGGAATTCTTCTGTGCGTTGGGAACTATCCACTCTATCGTTACACCTGTTTCTTTTTCTTCTTTCACAAAATAGTCTTTTTCCCCGAACACTGTCTGTACGGGCTCAGCTTTTGCGAAAAAATCAGCTATGTCAACTCCCAGACACTGTAGTATGTCCTCCAGTGTTGCTATTGACGGGGAAGTCAGATCTCTTTCAACTTGGGATATAAACCCCTTTGACAGCTCAGCCCGATCTGCGAGCTCTTCTTGGGTAAGACCGTTTATAATTCTAATTTCTTTGATTCTCTTTCCTATACTCATATCCATCATATAATAAACACAGAGTTTAGTTTTACTAAACTAATTTACCGTATTTCTATCCCCTTGTCAAGCAAAAACAAAGTAAAACAGCTGCGAAATTAATCA
>JASBYX010000011.1 GCA_029983755.1 Anaerovoracaceae bacterium | reverse complement strand
GTACGTATTTCCTATATATAGCTGTCGCACCCTTTACGGGTGCGTGGATTGAAATTATAAGATAGCCCGGTGGTGTTGTGGAGCCTACCGTCGCACCCTTTACGGGTGCGTGGATTGAAATACCGCGGAAGCGGTTACGGAAGAGATAACCAAAAGTCGCACCCTTTAGGGGTGCGTGGATTGAAATTCAGGGCGCACCTAGAAGGGGAAATTATTGGTTTGAGTCGCACCCTTTACGGGTGCGTGGATTGAAATGTATCTGTGCAAGAAGTACAGCCTGCTGAGTGGTCGTCGCACC
Source organism: Anaerovoracaceae bacterium (assembly GCA_029983755.1). Taxonomy (GTDB): domain Bacteria; phylum Bacillota; class Clostridia; order Peptostreptococcales; family Anaerovoracaceae; genus S5-A14a. The sequence continues at coordinate 39,235 of JASBYX010000011.1, read as the reverse complement.
CTTTACGGGTGCGTGGATTGAAATCTCATCTCATAGATGGCTAAAGTGTACACCTAGCGGTCGCACCCTTTACGGGTGCGTGGATTGAAATCTGAGACATGGACTTATCACGATATTCAGATGGTTGTCGCACCCTTTACGGGTGCGTGGATTGAAATCGTTAAGGCTAACAAGCGCATCAACTGTTGTACCGGTCGCTCCCTTTACGGATGCGTGGATTGAAATGGCAGAATGGTAGCTAGCGATGCCGCTTTGAATGAGTCGCACCCTTTATGGGTGCGTGGATTGAAATTTAGAAAAACTAATTGCTCTATTCCTTCGATATGTGTCGCACTCATTAGTGGTGCATGGATTAAAATATATTGTAAAGGTGAAACAACCTTTTAAATTGAACTAATGGCATCCTTTATGGGTGATCAGATTGGAAATTCTAATTTATATATAATAAATAGGGAGTTGCGAGTAATGCAAGGATTAGCAACAAAAGAAAACAACAATTCTCTAAGTCTTTCAATTTGCGCTAAATAAATCAACGACAATAATTATCACAACTATAATATTCAATCAACCAAGGAGGTAAAAAATGAAAAAAGTATCAATAGTTTTAAGTCTGATTAGGCTAGGATTATCGATTGCAAGTCTAATTGCAGCTATTTCATTGTATAATGAACTAAACAAGGATGAGTAACCACGTGTTGTATAATGAACTAGAGAAGAATGAGCAAACAAATAAGCAAACAATTTGCTACCTCAAATGAAGAGGGGGAACATGCCAGAGGAGGTGTCGTATGTCAAACAAGCTGGATGAGAATGCTAAAACAAACAAAACAGAGCAAATAAAACGCATAGAGCGTATGGAAAGTATTTTGTATGAGCAAACTAAGGCTTCGGAAGAATTCAAGGAAGCGCTTGAAAAGTTCGCAAAAAATCAAAGGGCTTACAGAGAATTGAGGGAGTATTATGTAAGCGATGAGTTCATGCAAGATGTGGACGATGACGAGAGAGGAAAACTTCCGGCAGACTTGAAAAGAGGTGTTTTGTCAGAGGATCTGGTTTACGATCTTATATTTGAAAATCATCTCATTTCCATACAGATGCTTGAACTGGCAACAGAGATGATTAAAAATTATTAAAACCAAATTTTAGATAGCCCCCATGTGTTATTTTTCACAAATAGGGGGTATCTTTATAGCGACGGTGTTAGATTAGACTAACTTTATAACAGCTTACTAACTGACTTACTAACTAACTTCAATCTAACTCCATTTTAATTTCAACCTGAATCAGAGTTTTTTAAAAGGAGGGTCAAAATGTCACTTATTAACAAAGAAGTATCGGATTTTAAGGCAAATGGTTACCACAAAGGACAGTTTATAACAGTATCGAAGGATGACATAATGGGGAAGTGGTCAATATTCTTTTTTTACCCGGCTGACTTCACATTTGTTTGCCCAACAGAACTAGAGGATCTACAGGCTATTTATGACAAATTTGAGGAAGCAAATTGTGAAATTTACTCTGTCTCTGCAGACACACATTATACTCACAAAGCATGGCATGACACATCTGATAGCATCAAGAAGATTGAGTATCCTATGCTGGCAGATCCAACTCATAAGCTAGCAAGGGATTTTGATGTTTTGGTAGAGGATGACGGTGTTGCAGAAAGGGGAAGTTTCATTGTAAATCCTGAAGGCAAGATTGTTGTATATGAAGTTACCTCTGGCAATGTGGGAAGAAATGCAGAAGAGCTTTTCAGGAAGCTACAGGCTTGCCAGTTTGTATATGAATATGGTGATGAAGTTTGCCCTGCTAGATGGAAACCGGGAGAAAAGACACTGAAACCGGGGATAGATCTTGTTGGTGCAATCTAGGTTAAATATGAACCTAGATTTAAAGTGATTTAGAAATTTTCATATATTCTAAGGCAGAATAACAACAGAATCACACCATGCATATTGACATATTTTCTCTTCTATGTTTATATATATATATATATATTGCTATTTGTTACAATGTAGTTTTCTAGAACTACAGGAGGAGAAAATGAAAAAGAAACAACTAATTTCGATTGTTGTAGCAGCAGGCCTAGTAATTGGAACAGGCATGTCAAGCGGATCGGTTTTGCCGCAACAGGCGATGGCAGACACCCAGAGAGGAAATCAAGAGGTAACCCAATCTCAAAACCAGCCTGTAAAGAATCCAGAGATACGCTTAAAAGAAACCAAGGAAGCTGAGCAAAGAGCAGAGGCAGAACTTCAGGCAAAGAAAAAAGAACACGCCGGAAAGTCTCAAGCATTTAAACAGGCAAAACAGAGCAAAGAAGAAACTGAAAAGCTTGCTAAGAGTCTAGAAGCAGAGATTAACAAAACTATTGACGAAATCAACACCACAAGGGCAAATAACATTTCATCAACCAAAGATGATATAGCTCGCATGGAAAAAGATGTAGAAGCATTGTCATCCAAAAAATCCGAAGCAGAAGAGGCTCTAAACAATGCAAAAGCTGAGCTGGATAAGGCAAAAGCCGAATATGATAAGGGTCTAGAGGAAGCAAAAGCTACTCACAAAGAGGAAATTGAAAAGCTCCAGTCGGAATACGAAAATGCGAAGAAAAAGCTAGAGGACGATAAGACCTCACTTGAAAATTTGACCTCAAAAAAAGCCGAACTTGAGAAAAACATAGAGAAGATAACGGCAGATAAAAAGGCAAGTGAAGACAAGGTGAAGACCCTTTCAGCTGATGTATCATCAAAAGAAAAGGATCTTGCTGCTCTTCAAAGTAAAATCGGCGAGCTGGATTCAAAAATCAAAAGCCTTGATAAAGATAAGTACCAGGATCAAATATCACAAAAAACAAGTGAGCTCGATTCCCTCAAAAGTACACTGGCTGAAAAGAAAAATCTCCTAGACAAGGCAAAAACCGAATTAAAAACAGCAAAGGACAACCTAAATAAAGCTGCACAGGGCCAGACGGAGTACAATAATTTGGCTGCAAAAATAGAAAACTACAAGAAAGAAATAAAAGCAGCGAAGGCCGAGGCTGACAGCAAAGCTGCATCACTGAAAAATGCTCAGTCAGACAAAGATAAGAAACAGGCAGAATACGACAAAATAGTGGCAGAAGAAAACGCTTCCGACAAGGAGAAGAAGGCCGCCTTCGATAAGAAGATTGAAGATTTGCAAAACAAGGTTTCCGAAGCAGAGAAAAAGTATAATGCAGCAAATGATGCATATAAGCAAGCTGAAAAACAAAGGAATGACAAAATCGCCGAGAATCAGAAGGCACTAGCAGAGATTGAAAAGAAAGAAAAAGACCTTGTAAAGAATTTCCTAGATTATCATGTTGTTGATGATGTAAAATTTGACAATATATTGAATGAACTAAAAAACACAAGCAGTAAAGTAATGGTGTTTTATAAAAATGGTTCAATGAAACAAATTCCATTAAAATCATTTATTGATAATAAGGACGCCTATAATACAATATTGAGATCACTTGGTGCAGCATTGACTGTTGAAAATTTTAATAAGTCACTCAAAATGGCGGAACAAATCAATTGGGTTAGAGAACATGAAGAGAGTCCGTCTCTACAACCTATTAAGATCAGTTGTGATCTTATGGTTTTGGATATATTTTCAACTGCTATATCCAGTTCATTTGATAGCATGAACTTGAGACCTGGACATTACGGGTTTGATTTTATTTATATGAAAATGAATGATTTGGCAGAAAATCTTGCATGGGGTTATAGTGTTGGGGATGAAAAACCGGAACAAATTAAAGATTCGCAAAATCCAGTGAAAGGGTGGTACTACGAAGAGAAAGAACTTTTCCTAAATAATAAAGATGGCCATGGGCATTACGATAATATTATCGGCGATTATAAGTATACCGGTGTAGCATATATAGATATTAAAGACTACAGCAATCCTCTATCACTAACAACAGGTCAGATCTTCTCAAACAGTATTTTAGCAGATTATGTAAGAGAGGACAGAGCCTTAAAAACAGGCACTGTAGAAGAAGTTAGGGCTGAATTCAAAAAATATTTTAGACAAGAAAAAAGCCCTTATCGCTGAATCAGAAAAACTAAAAAAAGGAAATGACCTTGAAAAAGAAAAGTCCAAGATTGTAGAGACCGAGAAGACCTTAAATACAGCAAAAGCAAATCTCGAAAATGCTAAGAAAAAAGGCTATGAAGGAAAAAATATTGCCAGAATCAATAAAGCAAAGGCAGATCTTGAAGAAGCTGTTAAGAATGTTGCAATAGCACAGAAAGAAAAGCAAAATGCAGATGGCAAATTGGCCGGTCTAAACAAAAATCTGGAAAGTGCAAACACTGCATATGACAAATATTTGAAAGATCACCCTGAGCTAAAAGAAATCAGTAAACTTCAGGATGAAGTTGCAGCCAAGGAAGCCAAATTAAACGCTGCAGAAAAAGAGTTTAAGAGCACAGAGACTGAGGTTTCCTCAAAGTCTGCTGAAATAGAAAAGCTAAAGAATAGCATGGAGAATCTAAAAGTAGAGCTTGAGAAGGCAACAAAAGAGAGGGATCAGCTCACTGCAGAGACCAAACCAATAATCAAAGATCTCAATGTTCTTAGAGCAGAGCTTGCTACGGAAAAATCTAAGCTGGAGAAAATCAAAGATAGTGAAGCAACCATTAAAAAAGAAATTCTTGAAAGTAACGAAGGTATTAAGAAACTGGAATCAGACATTAAGACAGATGAGACTGACTTTGATAGGGCAAACAAAGCCATTGATAACTTCATTAGTACTATCAAAGTAGATCAAAATGGGAAAACTTTGAAAGACATCAAGGATGATTTGCTTAACAAGGAGAATCTCCTGAAAAATGCTGAAATAAATGCAAAGAAAGCATTGGAAAATCTCAAATCCACAGAAGATGCCCTAAGCGCTGCTAAAGCAAAACTTGCGGACCTGGAAAAAACTCCAATCGTATCTTTATTAGACAAGTCCACATATGCTGACAATAAAGCTTTGAATGATTTGGTAGCTAAAAAAGATAATGCAGCACAGGAAGTTGAAAAGCTGGATAAATTAATTCAAACGCTAAAGACCGACGTATTTGTTTCTGAGTATGAAGTGGACAAGGCTTTCGCAAAATACCAGAAAGCAAAGAAAGATCTTGAAAAGGCACAGGCTGAATATGATAGGCTTAGGTCTCGAGGAAAGACCACCTCAAAGGGATCCGTTAAAACGGGGGACTCTCAGGACTTAGAAGGATTTGGCTCACTGAGTCTTATGGCTTCAGCACTTGTTGCGTCAACTCTAATTAGGAGAAAGAAATCTGAAGAATAGGGCGTCATGGGACTTAACAGACAGAGAACGGTGTTTCCAAGCGATAAAGTATTGCTTAAATCCCTTTTATCTACCATTCAGGCTACAAAAAAGTGGACTCAACCGATTAGAAACTGGGGGAGGTATACGGTGAATTCAGCATAATTTACGAAAAGAGAAAGTACTTTAAATTATTACAATTAAAAGAGTTAAGAACCGTTCTGCATCAGAACGGTTCTTAATATGATGTTATTACTATTTTACATTAATCATATCAGCTAAATTCAGATAAGTCAGCAAGTCCTGACATTATTATTTGATAATTACCGGTGAATTCTTACTATCTACATTTACTAATTTCATTTTTTATCTATAAACAGATAATATTACACCATAGATGACCACAAATAGCTATATATGAAATAGTTTTTAAAAAAAACTTCTTCTACCTTTATAGCTCTTTTTCACAACTAATCTTTCAAAATCATGACTCGATTAAACACTTTTAATAATTGATAATAATATATAAATTGTATTAAAGTATCTAATATTATGAAAATCATCGAATATTGACAATTCGGGGCTTTTGATATAGAATTAAGTGATTATGGATATGAAAATAAATGTTGATAGAATTTTTTTGAATAAATGGGACAGCTCAAGGATTTTCCGAGTATTTCTTCTGATGTTTGACATTGCTGCCATCTATCTAAGCTCTATATTGGCTATGATGGCTAGGTTTAACGCATCAATATCAGGTATTCCTGATGTTTATTATGATGCCATTAAAGGCATGGCAATTTACAACATTGTATTTACTATAATAGTCATATATTTTTGTAGACTGTATAATAGCATATGGAGATTTGCTAGTCTAAAGGAAATATTCTACATTGCAGTTGCTACTTTGATTTCAACAGTCGCAAATTTTATGGTTTACTTTGGATTTTCAATTCCAATTTTTAGATCTTATTTCCCTTTATATTTCTTAATCTTGTTTTCTTTCTTATTTGTCGGACGATTTTCTTATAGGTTTGTAAGGACGATTTATAGAAAGTTTTTTTTTAATGGCCCAAAGAAGAATATAATGATTGTTGGAGCCGGAGATGCGGGAAACTTGGTAATAAGAGAACTTGAAATCAGTAACCAATTAGAATCTCAGGTTGTCTGCGTTGTGGATGATGATAAGAGAAAACATGGAACCTATATTCAAGGCCTTAGGGTTTGCGGTGGCAGAGACAGGATACCCGAACTTGCAAAACAGTACAATATCGATGAAATAATTGTTGCCATGCCAAGCGTTTCAAAGAGCGAGATTAAAGATATTGTTAACCGATGCCAAGAGACAAATTGTAAAGTGAAGATTCTTCCTGGCATGTATCAATTGGTAAGTGGAGAGGTTGAGATATCTAAACTTAGGGATATTGAGATAGAAGATTTATTGGGCAGAGATTCAATAAAGGCAAATTCAATGGAAATCGGAGTTTATGTTGCTGAGAAGACTGTACTTGTAACCGGGGCAGGCGGATCTATAGGCAGTGAACTTTCACGACAAATTGCAGCCAATTATCCTAGACAGCTCGTTTTGCTAGACATATATGAGAACAGTTTATACGACATAGAACGTGAACTTGAAAAGAATTTTCCCAACTTAAATTTAGTTACACTTGTAGGATCTGTAAGAAACAGGTCAAGATTATCTCATATCTTTAAGGAATATAAACCTGACTTGATTTTTCATGCCGCAGCACACAAGCATGTACCTCTAATGGAAGATAGTCCGAATGAGGCTATCAAAAATAATGTTTTCGGTACTATGGAGCTTTGCAAAGCTGCTGATAAATACGGTGCCGAAAAATTTGTCCTAATATCCACTGATAAGGCTGTGAATCCAACAAATGTTATGGGTGCTTCTAAACGAATCTGTGAAATGCTTGTTCAGTACTATAATGAAAAAAGTGACACGAGTTTTGTCGCAGTTCGATTTGGCAATGTTCTTGGCAGTAACGGAAGTGTAATTCCTTATTTTAAGAAGCAGATTGCAGAAGGAGGCCCTGTAACTGTAACGCATCCTGATATAATCCGCTATTTTATGACTATACCCGAGGCCGTTTCTCTTGTTTTGAAAGCGGGAGCCAGCGCAAACGGAGGAGAGATTTTTGTTTTGGACATGGGAGAACCGGTCAAGATACTGGATCTTGCTAAAAACATGATCAGATTAAGTGGCCATGAGGTGGGAACAGATATTGAAATCGTTTTCACAGGGCTGAGACCGGGAGAGAAGCTCTATGAAGAGTTATTGATGGACGAAGAGGGTCTTGAAAGAACAGAGAACGAACTCATTCACATAGGCAAGCCAATAGAATTTGATAAAAAGCATTTTGAGACAGGGCTTAGAAAGCTATATAGAATTGCTTACAGTGAGAAAGATGGTATAAGAAAGGCCATCAAAGATATTGTACCAACATATAGGGGGAAGATTTAAGATGAATATACCATTTTCACCACCAGATATTACTGAATTGGAAATTCAAGAAGTAATTGATGCTTTGAAATCCGGATGGATAACAACAGGTCCTAGGACTAAAGAGTTCGAAAATCGAATTGCAAGTTACATTGGAGCAAGTAAGGCTGTTTGCTTAAACTCTGCTACGGCTGCGCTTGAGCTAACTTTGAGAATAATTGGAGTTAAGCCTGGAGATGAGGTCATAACTTCAGCATACACATATACTGCAAGTGCATCTGTCGTGGAGCATATAGGTGCAAAGCTTGTACTAATTGATACAGATGGTGAAACATTCGAAATGGATTACGACAAGTTGGAAGATGCGATAACATCCAAGACTAAAGTTGTGATCCCGGTAGACATCGGAGGAAAACTATGCGATTACGACAGAATTAAAAAAATCGTCGATAGAAAATCAGCGATATTTTCTCCTGAGACGGAAATACAGAATTCAATTAATCGAATTGCAATTGTTGCGGATTCAGCCCATGGATTTGGTGCAAAGTACAAGGGAAGTGTCAGCGGCAATTTTGCTGATTTTACAACCTTTAGTTTCCATGCGGTAAAGAATTTAACCACTGCCGAAGGAGGCGCAGTAGTATGGAAAGACATGTCCGGAATAGACAATGAATGGCTCTATAATGAGTTTATGCTCGCATCCCTTCACGGACAGAGCAAAGATGCTCTTGCTAAAACAAAGCTTGGCGCATGGGAATATGACATAGTTTACCCAGCCTATAAGTGCAATATGACAGATATTAATGCCGCAATAGGTCTCAAACAATTAGAACGATATGAGGAACTCATAAACCGAAGACGAGAGATAATAGACAGATACGATAGAAGCTTTACTGAAAAAGGTTTTAAACCACTAACTCACTTCACTTCCGACAGCAGTTCCAGTGGCCATCTTTACCTTCTAAGAATTCCGGGAATAGGTGTGGAACAGAGAAATCAAATAATCACAGAAATGGCTGAAAGGGGAGTTGCAACGAACGTTCACTACAAACCTTTACCTATGATGACTGCATACAAGAACCTTGGATTTGATATTTCTGATTATCCCAATGCATATCATATGTATGAGAACGAGATAACCTTACCCCTTCATACTAAGTTATCCGACGAAGAAGTAGAGTATATAATAGAAAACTTGCTTGAAATAACTGAGCATATGAGGCTATTTTGAAAATGCGGTTAAAAAAATGGTCAGAACTACCGGTAGAGATTAAAAATGATCATGTAAAGGAATACTACGATAAACTATCCCACAAAGGAACCTATCTTATGTTTAAGCGGGTGGGTGATGTTGTGCTGTCGTTCATTTTAGTGATTATTCTATCGCCGCTGCTATTATTGCTAGCCCTTATAATTAAGCTGGATTCGCCGGGCCCTATTTTCTATAGACAGGAAAGAGTCACTCAATATGGTAGGAAGTTTAGAATATTCAAATTTCGATCAATGGTAGTCAATGCAGATAAAATTGGCACCCATATTACCGTTAAAAATGATAGAAGAATTACCAATGTGGGTAAGATAATAAGAAAGTTCAGGCTTGATGAACTGCCACAATTATTTAATATTTTGTCAGGAGAAATGACTTTCGTTGGGACACGTCCGGAAGCAACAAAATACGTTGACCACTACACGGATGAGATGAAGGCTACACTACTTTTACCTGCAGGGGTTACATCCCTTGCAAGCATAGAGTTTAGGAATGAGGCAAAAATTTTGGATGGTGCTAGTGAACCTGATGAGGTATACGTCAATGAGGTTTTACCGAAGAAAATGAGTTATAACCTCGAAGCACTTAATGAATGTAGCATAGGTAAAGATATAATATTGATTTTTAAAACTGCATTAGCAGTTATAAGGTGAAGAATTGAAACTTTGGATAGTTAATCATTACGCAATTCCTCCGTCACTTGGAGGATTAAACAGGCACTATTATTTCAGCAAATATCTAAAATACAATGGAGTCCACACTCGGATACTTTCGTCGAGCAAGATACATAATTCCGAAGTAAATTTTAATGCTGGAGATTTGTATACTGTGAAAAATGTAGATGGGGTCGAATACACATTTATCAAAACTTCCGATTATACAGGGAATGGTTTTGGTAGAATATTTTCTTTTATACAATTTCCGTATAATTGCCTTAAAACTTTAAAAATTTTATTTAAAAATGAGAAGCCGGATGTTATATATGCTTCATCTCCGGAGCTGTTTTCAACAGCTGTTGCTTTGAAGTTTGGACTTAAGCATGATATACCCACCGTTGTTGAGATACGTGATCTTTGGCCGGAGAGTGTAGTTGAGTATACGAAATTAACTAGAAATAATCCAGTTATAAAAGTTTTATATAGATTGGAGAAATGGATATACGAAAATGCTAGTCGGGTAGTATTCACCTTTGAAGGTGGCACAGATTATATAAAAATGAAAAAATGGAATAAGGATAGCGGAGGGACTATTGATCTTGAAAAATTCCGATATATTAATAATGGAGTTGAGGTGAAAAAAATCGACCAATATGCAAAAGAATTCACTATAGAAGACTCTGATCTGCTGTCCGATAAGTTCAAAGTTGTGTATACCGGATCCGTCCGAAAGGTAAACTCCATTGGACTCTTGGTTGATGCTGCAAAAGTGCTGAAGGAAAATGCCGTAGATGACGTTTCCATTATAATTTTTGGAGATGGCACTGAAAAAGAAGATCTTGTCAATAAAGCCAAAGAACTAAATTTAACCAATATAGTATTTAAAAATAGAGTTGATAAGAAGTATATTCCATACATACTATCAAAGTCAGATTTAAATATTTTCGTTGGCCAAGACGATGCTATGAACAAGTATGGTTTAAGTCTCAACAAGCTATTTGACTACATGGCATCAGGGAAGCCCATATTGTCAAACATTGAATCGGGATATGACAATATAAGAAAGTATGGTTGTGGAATTATAGTTCAAAGTAATAGTGCAGAATCCATTGCAGATGGTATTTTAAGTATTAAAACTTCAAGTAACAAGGAATATAGCCGCATGTGCAACCAGTCAAAGAAAGCTGCTGAAGATTTTGACTACGAGAAGCTAAGCTTGAAACTACTTAACATTTTAAATGAATTAAAAGGAGTGCAGTAATATGAATATCAGTGAGCTTTTGCCGAAATATCTTCCGGAGTACAGCTTTTCTGTTGTCAATGAAGAAGAATTTCAAACTCTGGGACTGGTGGGCTCGGACACAGGAAAAAGCAAGTGTACATTTATAGATCGCCCGGAGTTTAGTCAAGCCTTAGGGGGAGATGTTGCTATGGTTATTACAACTGAGGAGATTGCCCCCAAAATACAAGGAGATAATATAGGCCTTTGCATTGTAGAAAATCCAAGGGTTGTTTTCTTTAAACTCCACAATGCTTTGGCAAATGTAGAACCCTATGCAAGACCCAGATTTAAAACGAAAATAGGAAAGAACTGCAACATACATACTACTGCCATTGTTTCAGATGAAAATGTTGTTATTGGAGACAATGTTAGAATTGATCCTTATGTAATAATTAAGGATAATGTCACCATAGGTGATAATACTATAATTCATTCCGGAGTCGTAATAGGAGACTCAGATTTTGAATTTAAACGTGAAGGACATGAAATTTTCGGGGTAACTCACTGTGGTGGCGTTGTAATCGAAAACGATGTTGAAATTCTTGCCAATACCGGGGTAAACAAAGCTTTGTATCCTTGGGATGATACCATAATAGAAAGACATGTTAAGATAGATATGCTCTGTAATATATCCCATGGTGTTAAAATTGGTGCTGAAACTATGGTGGTTGCCTTAAGTGGAATCGGGGGGAGAACCGTAGTAGGCAAGAGGTGCTGGCTGGGATATGGTTGCATAATAAGAAATGGAATTACCATCGGAAATAATGCTCGTGTAAATATGGGAGCTATAGTTACAAAAAGTGTTAAGGATAACGAATCTGTTACAGGGAATTTTGCAATAGATCATGACAAATTCATGGAAGAGTTGAAACAGCGAGTAAAATAGCTGCTCTTTCCACATTAACCAAAGGTACGAAAGCAAGGTGTTAGAAATGAAAGAAGAACTTTTAAAGAAAATAGAAAACAGAGAGATTAAGGTTGGGGTTGTGGGACTTGGCTATGTGGGGCTTCCATTGGCGGTTGAAAAAGCTAGAGCTGGATTTAAGACCATAGGTTTTGACGTTCAAGATGCAAAGGTTTCTATGGTAAATGAAGGAAAGAATTATATTGGCGATATTGTAGATGATGATCTGAAGACACTAGTAGATGAAGGCCTTCTTTCCGCAACTACAGATTTTTCATTTGTTAAAAACGTGGATTTTATTGCTATATGTGTTCCAACACCACTTGATAAGCATCAACAGCCGGATATCAGCTATGTTAGATCATCTGCAGAACAGATTGCAACATACATGACAAAGGGCACAATAGTTGTACTTGAATCCACTACTTATCCAGGTACAACAGAAGAACTGTTAAAGCCGATTCTTGAAGAAGGATCCGGATTGAAATGTGGGGAAGATTTCTATCTTGGCTTCTCTCCGGAGAGAGTAGACCCCGGCAACAAGGAATTCAAGACTAAAAACACTCCGAAGGTAGTAGGAGCTATTGGTAAAGATGCAACTGAGGTCATTGCGGCGATGTACCGAGCTGTTCTGGATGGAGATGTCCATGAAGTAAGCTCGCCGGCTATTGCAGAAATGGAAAAAATCCTCGAAAACACTTACAGGAATATTAATATAGGATTAGCTAACGAAATGGCAATGCTGTGTGATAGAATGGGGATTAACTATTGGGAAGTTGTTGAGGCAGCAAGCACCAAGCCATATGGTTTTCAGGCCTTTTATCCAGGCCCAGGCCTTGGAGGACACTGCATTCCACTCGATCCGTATTATCTATCATGGAAAGCTAGAGAATATGGATTTCATACATCTATGATAGAAAATTCAATGATAATAAATGACAAAATGCCTGAGTACTGTGTGGAGAGAGCAAGCAGAATTTTAAACAAACATGGTAAAGCACTTAGTTCCTCAAATGTCTTGGTTCTTGGAGTCGCCTATAAGGCAGATATAGATGATTATAGAGAAAGCCCTGCAATTGATGTTATAAATATACTAAAAGAAATGGGTGCTGATACAGACTATTATGATCCATACATTCCTGAGTACAAGCATGACGGAGAAATGTACAAGGGCATAGATTCGATTTCTCCGGAGGTTTTAGCAAGTTATGATCTTGTGATGATAACGGCTAATCATAGCAATATCGACTATGATATGATTCAGGAGAATGCAAAAGCAATATTCGATACCAAGAACTCAATGAAAAATATTGCTGACAGATCAAATATAGACGTCTTGTAATATAGAGAATATGTGAATAGGTCAATGTAAATATGCTTATATCAAAAATTTTAAATGAACAAAATATTGATTTTGAGGCGGTGGCCGAAGAAGAAATCGATTCTCTTGGATTGATAGGATATAATGACGACAATTCCCATTCAATTGCTACATTTGTAGAGAAATCGAAATATATTTGCGACTTTCCAAGTAACATAAAACTGATCATAACTACTAGAGAAATTGCTGATAATATATGGAAAACTAGAAGAGATATCGGTTTAATAATAGTTAAAGATCCTAGAAATTGTTTCTTCAAGCTTCACAATTACCTTACACAAAATCCTCTATACAAGAGAGGAATTTTTAAATCCAAATTTGATGATAGTGCAAAGATCAGCCAGCTTTCATCCATTTCGCCAAACAATGTCATAATAGGTAAGAACACTATAATCGAAGAATTCGTAGTTGTAAGAGAGAACACCGTTATCGGTGATAATGTAATTATTCGTGCAGGATCCACGATAGGATCAGAGGGATTTGAATTTAAAACTCTAGACGAAGAAACCTATAGGGTCGAACATATAGGAGGAGTTGTCATAGAAGACGATGTAGAAATACAATATAATACTTGTGTAGACAGGGCCATATACCCTTGGGATAATACGGTTATTGGTACTAATTCAAAAATAGATAATTTAGTACATATCGCACACGGGGTCAGACTTGGAAAAAATGTGATGATTGCTGCAGGAGCAACTATCGGCGGACGCTGCAAGATTGGCGATAATTCATGGATTGGGATAGGTGCGGCTATCAGGAATGGCCTAAAGCTTGGAAATAATTCCAGAGCGAATATGGGATCTGTGGTGACAAAGGATGTAGGTTCAAACGAGGGTGTATCAGGAAATTTTGCTATAAATCATAGGAAATTCATAGAAAAGATGAAAGGAGAAAAATAGGATGAAGTATGCTCTTATAGGTTGTGGTAGGATTGCAACAAATCACATGAAGGCTGCGTTAAATAACGATCTTGAAATTGTAGCTGTATGCGATATCGTTTCTGATAAAATGGAAAAACTCCTTGAAAAGCATGGGCTTGAAGGAGATAAAAGTATAAAAAGATACGCTGATTACAAAGAAATGGTAAAGGAAGAAAAGCCTGAACTTGTGAGCATAGCCACTGAAAGCGGAAACCATGCGGAGATAGCACTGTTTTGTATAGAAAACGGTGTCAATTTAATAATTGAGAAGCCTATGGCTATGAGCATTGAGGATGCTAACCGAATTATAGATGCTTCTGAAGAAAAGGGTGTTAAGGTTTCTGCATGCCACCAGAATAGATTTAATGTCGCTATACAGGAACTCAGAAAAGCTGTGGAAGATGGCAGGTTTGGAAAACTGTCCCACGGCTCTATTCATGTTAGATGGAACAGAGATCACGGATATTACGACCAGGCATCTTGGAGGGGAACATGGGCTCAAGATGGTGGTGCGCTCATGAATCAGTGTATACATGGGATTGATCTTCTAAGATGGATGATGGGAGACGAGATAGGAGAGGTTTATGGTGCTACCAGACAGCAGTTTCACGATTACCTTGAAGCAGAGGATCTGGGGATGGCCGTAGTCAAGTTTAAGAACGGCGCTATTGGTACAATAGAGGGAACGACTAATGTTTACCCTAAAAACCTTGAAGAAACCCTATACATTTTCGGGGAAAATGGAACCGTAAAAATTGGGGGAACATCTACTAATAATATCGATGTGTGGAATTTCGCAGACGAGACTGAGGATGACCATAAGAACAAGGGTCTTCAAGAAGAAACCAGCAACGTGTATGGAAACGGCCACACCTCCTTGTTTGCAGACGTCATTGATGCGATAAAAAATGACAGAAAGCCTTATGTAGATGCATATGCAGGGCGAAATGCTCTTGAATTGGTTCTCTCGATATATAAGAGCCAGAAGACAGGGGAGCCTGTTAAATTTCCACTTACCAATTTTGCCAGCACAGATATGAAGGGCGAATTCTAAATGTCAATAAAAGTTTGTCACATTACAACTGCTCACGATAGCGATGACACTAGAATTTTTCAAAAAGAATGTGTTTTTTTGGCTAAAGAAAAGGATTTTGATGTTTTTCTGATAGCACCCGGTCCCTCTAGAAAAGAGAAAAATGTTCAAGTTGTGGGACTAGGGGAAAAGCCTTTAAGCCGATTTAAAAGAATGATGTTTTTTACGAAAAAAGCATTGAAAATTGCAATCGATATTAATGCGGATATATATCATTTTCACGATCCTGAGCTTTTAAACGTTGGCCTAAAATTAAAAAAAATGGGCAAATGTGTGGTTTTTGACAGCCACGAGATAACAAGTGAACAGATTAAGATTAAAAAGTATATTCCAGGTTTTCTAAGGAATCTTATTTCTGATTTATACTATAGAAAAGAAACTAGAGTTTCAAATCAGATAGATGCGGTTATTGTTCCATGTTTATATGATGGGAAAAACTGGTTCGAAGGCAGGAGTAGAGAAACTGTTTTTGTTGATAATTATCCCATTTTATCAGATAAGCCTAGAATAGAATATAATTCTTATGATAGACATTATGACATTTGCACTATAGGAAGTCTAACACCTGAAAGGGGTATAACTGAATTATTGAGAGGAAGAAAAATAGCGAAATGTTCGCTCCTCATGGGAGGCATTTTTTCCGATGATGATTATAAGAATAGTTTATGTGGACAAGGTCTTCTTAGGGATGTTGATTATGTTGGATACTGCACCATGGACAAGGTACTTTCCTATTACATGGATTCCAAAATAGGAATTTCAACTATTCTTCCTGTTGGTCAATATGTTAAAGCAGGGAACCTGCCAACTAAGGTTTATGAATTTATGTCCATGAGCATGCCGGTAATTTTATCATATTTACCCTCGGCTAAAGAAGCAATAAAAGAATATAACTTTGCTTTAACTGTAGATCCGACAGACCCTGAAAAGATAGCTGAGGCAATAGATTTTTTATTGAAAAATCCGGAAGCTGCTAAGGAATATGGCAGAGAAGGAAGGCGGGCTATTGAGGAAAAATATAACTGGGAAAAAGAAGTTGATAAGATTGCAGTTTTGTACAGGAAGATTACAAATATAACATAGGAGAAGTTGAATTTATGAACAGTTCTATAGAAAAGTATACAGGCTTGATTTCAAGGAAAATACCTGAAAAGTATTGTTACACCTTATTCTATATAATTTCTGTAATCTTGTTCAGTATTAGTTGGATAAATCAGTTATTTATAGGGCCTAACTCCTTCAAGATAACAGTATCAGTTGGAGTTTTATTAACCTTACTTATGCTTATTTTTGTACCACAGGCGGATACGAAAAGCAAATTTAAACTCAACAGATTGTATTTTGTCATTATGTTAATCATAGGAATCTCCTTCCTAGGGAATGGTTTGTATTTCAGAGTTGTAGGGTATATGGCTATAGGAATTGTGTTTATCTTTGTAGTACCGGGATTTCATCTTATATTCAGCAAGGGAGATAGAAGCTCATTGCTAAAACATGTTGCAAATGGAGTCCTAACGTCATTTGTGATATTTACAATTATTGCTATTTTGTTCGGGCCCGGTTTATCGGTTGATCAATATGCTGCCTTTGTGAGAAATCCAAATACTGTTGGGGTTTACATGAGCATTGTCGTTGCATCGTCCTTATACATGATTTACAGAAAAAGTTTCAATGGAAAAAGATATTTCTTTGAAATAGTTTGTATGTCAATTGCAATTGCCATGTGTTTTTTTGCCCAATCAAGGACTTCTTTATTGGCAATTTTAGGAGAGGTTACATTCACCTTAGTTACCTTGATACCTGTTTATATAAGAAAAAGTAAAAAGCAAATAGACTTTTGGAAAAAGTTCTTATCACTACTACTACTTATTTGTCTATCATCATTATTGATGACTGTTACTTTTTACTACACTATGACCACAGTTAAAAAAGATATAGCCAAAGCTATACCTAACATGCAGATTAAAGCCGTATATTCAGAAGATACAGATTTAACGACGAAAAAAATAGTAGAGTTATCGGAGTCCAGGTTTGGCAAGGGAATAGAAAAACAGAATAAAGATACATTCACATCAGGCAGGATAACGATATGGAATGATTTTTATACAGATTTAAGTGTCATAGGACATCCTCAGGAGGGAAAAGATATAGCGTTTAAGGGAAGGGTATATAAGAGTACAAATGCACACAATGTATACTTGCAGATGGCTTACTCAGCAGGTATCATAGCAGGCTTATCTATGATAATTCTAATGCTTCTTGTGATAAAGGATAGCTTCATTGATTTCTTCTATCACTGGAAGGGTAGGTTATTTGAGCCTGAAAAGATTTATGCAACAGTAGCTTCGATAGGATTTTTCGTAGTATCTTTAACATCAGGTGGCTATATGTTGTACACATATTGTACAGCAACCTTATTTTGGCTTTTGTTATTTGAATTCACAGTTAAAAAAGAATAGGAGATTTTATTATGATTTTGATAATAGGAGCAACAAGCTTTTTGGCGGTTCATACTGTAGATGCCTTCTTAAAAAAAGGTGAAGAAGTAGCAGTTACCGGTAGAAATGATAAATTCAGAGATTATTATGAGTCTAAAGGTGTTAAGTACTATAATTTAGATTTAACTAATCCTGATGATTTTAATAATTTGCCAACAAAAGAAGTAAAAGGCGTAATACTCCTTGCTGCATTGCTTCCGGCAAACGCAACAGCAAATTTGGTAGATGAAGAAAATGCAGCGGACTATTTTGTGATAAACACTTTGGGAACCGTGAATACGCTTGAGTACTGTAGGAAGAATAATATTAAGCGACTGATTTCTACTGTATCATATACGGATGTGGCTGCATCATTAGGAAAAGGACATGTAATTACCGAGGAAGAGCCTAGAAATTATTTTTATCACGGAGATCACGCAGTATACGCATTTTCAAAAAATGCTGCCAGCGATGTGATGGAGTACTATAATCAGCAACATGGCATGAAGAATCTATGGTTCAGATTACCCACCGTCTATGGTGTCGGTCCTCACGGAAGTCTCCGAGTAAATGGTGAATTGAAAAAGTCAGGAATACAGATTTTTATGGAGAAGGCCAGCCGAGGAGAGGACATAACTATCTTTGGGGATAAAAATTTGTCGAGAGATGTTGCCTATGTTAAGGATGTAGCTACTGCGTTTTGCAAGGCAATGGACAATGAAAAGGCTGAAGGACTATATAATATGACTAGCGGAAATCCGGTAACTTTAGATGAACAAGCAAAAGTTATCGTTGATGTTTTTGCAAAGAATGAAGAGACTAAGTCTAAGATCTCTTATAATCCTGATATAAAAAATGATGGACCTTCATATGAGTTTTCTATAGATAAGGCAAAACGAGACTTTGGATACGATCCCAAATATAAAACCTTCAAAAGCATGATGGAAGACTTCAAGAAGGACATGGACGAGGATAAATATTTGGATCTATTTAACTATCCTAAACTTTAGGAGGACGTAAGTGAAAAAAGTTCTTGTTATTGGAAATGCAAGCTCGGTTTGGACAAAAGAATATATTAAAAACATACATATAAAACAAGGAAATTCCGTGTGGGTGACCTGTTATAATAAGCTCAGCCCAGACGACGAAATATTCTATAAATATATTAATGTTAACCTTGTTGATTTGAAATCCAATGGAAAATTTACAAGGATGTTTAAGTACTATAGGGTTTTTAAGAATTTTTTTGATGTTCATGGATCTGATTTAGATATTATAGATATTCAAGGTCCACCCCATTCATGGCAGGCGGACATAATTTATAATGTATTCAAATCATCTAATACAAGAATTATTGTCACATTCTGGGGATCAGATATTTTGCAAATAGGTGCTAAAGGCGCAAAACATCTTAAAAGAATACTGAAGATTTCAAGATGGATAAATATTGGTACTTTGCATATGCATGATAAGCTTAGAGAATTCTATGGGAATCGATTTGATTCTAAATGCACCTATGTTGGCTTTGGTGGCCCGGCATTAACATATATACGTGACTGCAAGATGTCTAAGGGTGATGCAAAAAAAGAAATTGGTTTAGATTCGTCCAAAACTATAATTGCTGTAGGGTATAATGGACGTAGAGAACAACAGCATCTGGAAGCGATAGGTGCTATTGCTAATCTGCCAAGGAATTATAAGTCTAAATTACAACTACTAATTCATATTGGTTATAATACTGAAAAGGGATACAAAGAACAGATAGAAGAAAAGTTAAAAAACTCCGGATTAGATTACCTAATTTTAGAGGAGATGCTTGATCTCAAAGAAATTGCTGTTATGAGAATAGCTACAGATATATTTTTGCATGCACAAACCAGTGACGGTCTTTCAGGATCCATAAGAGAGGCCGTTTATTCCAGATCTGTCCTTCTTAATCCAACATGGATAAGATATGATAAGTTTGATAAAGACGGTGTTGACTACGTTAAATACACAGATTTTGAAGATTTGACTACAAAACTCAAACTCACCCTTGATGGTATAATTAAGATAGATAGAGAAAAAAACAGAGAAATACTATATAATGAATACTCATGGGAAGCGGTGGAACGAAAATGGATGAGGATGTTTGATGACGAAATTTTTTAAAAGTATAGGAAGTTTTTCCTTGGGCCCGATGGTGGGAGCAATACTGAGCTTTCTGACAGTTCCTATTATCACCCATTTTATAAGTCCTGATGAGTATGGAAAAGCCAGCATGTTTATCTTGGCCCAAAGCACAGTTTCTACTGTAATCTATCTTGGGATGGATCAGTCATTTGTAAGGGAGTTTAATTTGATGAAAGATAACTTACAGAAACTCCTCTTAAACGCAATGATTGTTCCAATGTCTCTATCCCTGCTGGTTGGAATTGGGTCAGTAATACTGTCGGATAAAGTCAGCCATATATTGTTTGGAAACAACAATGAGAAAATGGCTGTTTTTGCTTTAGCGCTTTTGTTTCCATTTATGGTAATCGAAACCTTTGCACTTTTAAAGATTAGAATGGAAGAAAAAGGCCTTCTGTATTCACTTTTTACAATAATCCTTAAGGCAATAGTGCTTGTGCTGACTGTAATTCTCTTCTTGGGTTACGAAAAGTCCTTCAGAAGCGTTGTGTATGCTGCAGCATTGGGAGAGATTCTGACAGGAACAGTTCTGTATTTTGCTGTGATACGAAAGTATAGATTTCAAAGGATGCTCCTTGACAGGGGACTGCAGTACCAAATGCTAAAGTTTGGATTACCATTGGTTCCGGCTTTTGCAGTGGGATGGATTCTCACATCGATGGACAAGGTCATGCTGAGGACAATGTGCACTTATGATGAGCTAGGCTTATATTCAGCAGCATTTAAAATAGTTTCTGTCCTAAGTGTTTTGCAGGCATGCTTTACACTCTACTGGACGCCTGTAGCGTATAGATGGTATCAAGAAGATAAACCCGGAAGCCAATACGAAATGGTCAGCAAAATAGTTGCGATTCTAATGACAACGGTTTGTCTTGGTATTTTGTTGTTCAAAGAAGTCGTAGCAATAATACTTGGATCAAGCTTCAGGGATGCTATAAATATATTCCCATTCCTCCTTCTGTTTCCGGTGCTATACACCTTATCAGAAACTACAGGTATTGGGATTGGATTTAAGAGAAAAACAGGATACAATATAGTTGTAACTTCAATTGCAGGAGTCAGCAACATTGCCCTGAACTACATGTTAATTCCTGTGTTCAACGGAGCCGGAGCTGCAATGGCCACGGGCCTTTCGTATATAGCGTTCTTCTGGGGCAGGACACTGATTTCAAGGAAACTTTGGCACAAATTTGATCTGAAGATTTATCTAATTGTAAATATAGTTGTTTTGGTGAATTGTGCAATACATACTTTCATGAACGGCTTTACTCCTTACTTGATTACGAGTCTTTTCCTAATTGCTTTAGTAGTATGTGTTGCTATTTATATAAAGAAATTCGATCTGATTGGGAGAATAAAAAATGGAGAATTTTTCAGATAAATCAGTTTTAATACTTGGGGCAAGTGAATTACAGGTGCCTGCCATAATTGCAGCTAAAAAAAGAGGTATCATAACCCATGTGGTTGATTTTGATGAAAAGGCTACAGGAATACAATATGCCGATCATTTCTACAACATCAGCACCTTGGACTACAAAGGTATTTTGTCACTAGCCAAAGAAAAAAGTGTTGACGGAATAATGACTATCTGTAGTGATAGGCCGATGACAGTGATTGCAAAAGTTGCAAAGGAACTTGGACTTCACGCAATTTCTCCGGAGAGTGCATACTTAGCAACAAATAAAGCTGCTATGAGGAAGGCTTTGAAGGAAGAGCATGTACCGATTCCCGAATTTCGAATAATTAGGAATTTTGAGGAGTTTTCAAAAAGAGCCGAACACTTCTCCAAGCCATTTATAGTGAAACCATCGGATAACTCCGGTAGCAGGGGGATTACCCTTGTGACTCAAACAGATGAGTGGGAGTCTGCATATAGATATGCTTCTGAAAATTCGTCTGATGAGATTGTACTCATTGAGGAATTTATGGTTGGACCTGAGGTGAGTGTAGAGATAATGGTGTCCCATGAAGAAGTGCAGATAATTCAGATTACAGATAAAATCACAACGGGAGAACCTCATTTTGTGGAGATGGGGCATACACAACCATCAAGGTTACCTGAAGACATAAAAGATCAAATAAAAAGGATTTCCATTGATGCAGTTAAGGCTTTGAAAATACATACAGGCCCAGCCCATGTGGAGGTTAAAGTCACTGATGGAGGGGCAAAAATAGTAGAGGTAGGTGCAAGGCTGGGTGGTGATTACATTACTACAGATCTTGTGGAGCTTTCGACAGGTTACGATATGGTGGATGCTGCAGTTTTGTGTTCATTGGGATATGAGGTTATAGCAAAATCTCTTCAGTCAAGGCATTCCGCTATCAGATATTTTGCCTTTCATCAATATGTCAACCTTACAAAAAATATTATTTCTAAAATGGAGAGAATGTATATTAATAAATTAGATGTATCAGAAGTTAAATCCAGTAGAGACAGAGAGGCATTTTTCATTGTTTCAGCTGATACAGCAGAGGAACTTGACAGAAAGATATGTGAAATCGAGGAAGGAATTCTTTAGGAGGGATATTTATGCAATTTAGAGATTTAAAAAACCAATATCAGCATTTGAAAGAAGACATGAACAGAGAAGTCATCAAGGTAATGAATGACGCTAATTTTATTATGGGGACTCAGGTTAAAGAGCTTGAAGATGAGCTTGCTGACTATGTGGGAGTTAAGCACTGCATATCCTGTGGTAACGGGACTGATGCACTTCAGCTGACAGGTATGGCACTTGATCTCAAAAAAGGCGATGCCGTTTTCGTACCTGACTTTACATTCTTTGCATCAGGGGAGATCGTATCTCTGCTGGGAGCCACGCCTGTATTTGTTGACGTTGACGAAAAGACTTTCAATCTAAGTCCGGAAAAACTCGAGGATCGAATAGAGCAAGTAATAAGTGATGGAAAATTGACGCCTAAAGCAATAATTGCTGTAGATTTATTCGGCCTACCAGCGGATTTTATTTCAATCAACAAAATAGCTGACAAATATGGCTTGACGGTTGTTGAAGATGGCGCTCAAGGGTTTGGGGGTAGGATTAAAGATAAAGTCGCTTGTGGCCTTTCAGCCATTGGAACCACATCTTTCTTTCCTGCTAAGCCTTTAGGTTGCTATGGTGACGGGGGAGCTATCTTCACAGATAACGATGAATGGGCTGATATTATCAAATCATATAGAGTTCATGGTAAAGGTGATAATAAATATGATAATGTGAGAATTGGCATAAATTCCAGACTTGATACAGTTCAAGCAGCAGTCCTTAAGGTTAAGTTAAATGCATTTAGAGAATATGAGTTAAAGGCAGTCAATAAAGCTGCAGGAAGATATACAGAACTACTTGAGAAGGTTAACGGTGTTGGAACTCCCCATGTTCCTGAAGGATTTTACTCCAGCTGGGCACAGTATACACTAAAACTTAAAGATAAAGATACTAGAGACAAGCTGCAGGCTTCATTGAAAGCTAAGGATATTCCTTCTATGATTTATTATCCTAAGCCTATGAGCACACAACTAGCCTTCAAAGGAGATATGGAATATATAGACAACTTAGAAACGACTAGGAAGTTGTGCGATACTGTTTTAAGTTTGCCGATGCATCCTTATCTTGAGGACGAAGACATCGCTGAGGTTGTCAATTCAGTTGAAGAGTTTTTCAAATAGTAAGATCTACTTCAGCTTAAACTTCCTATTTTTGCCTTCAATCAATCCGTCAGCCTTCATCTGGCGGATTTCTCGCATCATGGCACTCCTATCAACGTGAAGGTACTTTGCAAGATCAGTGAGCTTCATTGGGATGGTGAAAAAGCCCTCGGCGTCAACTGAAGAGACCCCGGAGATGTACTTAAGATAGGCAAGGAGTTTGCTTCTGGTGCTGGATTGACCGAGGATGGAAATGTGAAGAGAAAGCTCCTGGGATTTTTGAGCACTCATGATAAAGAGATTGCTGATGAGCTGGCTATGGTGCTCGCATAGGTTTTCACAGGGCTTAATGATGTGCTCGTAATCGATGTAAACCACCTCGGAATCCTCAAGGGCAGTAACAAGGTATTCGTAATTATCTATGGGAAGTGAAAAAAACTCACCAAAAATATCACCACTGAAATAATGCTCCAGAAGAAAGGTTTCTCCGTCGGAGTTCAGAATTTCCAACTTTGCGGACCCTTTTCTGAGTACAGCAACTTGACCCACGTGATCGTAGGTATAAGAAATAATAGTTTCCCCTGCCAAGTACTTCTTATAGACAGGCTTGAAGCAGGGGATCATTTTGTCCAGACTCTCAGGGGAAATGTGATACAGAATCTGCCTTTTATCCATTAACGTTCCCTTCCTGTAGCGATACCTTCCTGTTTTGCCTCTTCCATAATTTTCACGCCGGCACTTGCTCCGATTCTATCGGCACCTGCTTGGATCATAGCAATAACTGTTTTAAGATCCCTGATGCCGCCGGAAGCCTTAACTTTCAAAGCATCTCCCACTGTCTCCTTCATCAGCTTAACATCTTCCACAGTTGCTCCACCTGAGTTAAAACCGGTGGATGTCTTCACAAAGTCAGCACCGGCTTCCCTAGAAAGCTCGCAAGCCTTTACGATCTCATCATTCGAAAGAAGACAAGTCTCCAGGATAACCTTAACCTTAGAACCTGCATCATGTGCAGCCTTTACGACCCCGGAAATATCATTACCAACGAAGTCGTATTCCTTCGCCCTCAGCATCCCCACATTGAGAACCATGTCAACCTCGTGAGCACCCTCGCGGCAAACGTATTTTGTTTCGAAAACCTTAGTCTCAGTGGAGCATGCTCCTAAAGGAAACCCTACAACTGCACAGGTCTTAACATCGCTTCCTGAGAGAGCCTTTGAAACCCTTGGAACATAGCATGAATTCACGCACACGGAATAAAAGGCCCCTTCAATTGCTTCCCTGCACAAAGCATCGATCTGGTCAGGCGTTGCCTCAGGCTTCAAAAGTGTATGGTCAAAATATTTATTCAATTTCTGTTCGTTCAATTTCAGTTCGTTCATCGTCCAATTTCGCCCCGGCGAGCCCGGAGCCACTCCTTTCAACTCATGATAGAAAAAGCTTTTTTGTGGTATAATTATATCATATGATCTTGTAAAAGTGTAGGGAAGGAGAGCCCATGGAGGTTGAATACAAGTTTTTGTATAAAGATGGCGTGGAAGAAAGCGATATCAGGAGTTTCGTGGATGCCCTGGAAGCCAACAAAGAGATAAGGGTTTCAGAAATTATTTTTAGGGATATTGTCACAAAATACCTTGACAGCATCACCGGGTCACTTCGTAAGGAGAAAATTGCTGTTAGGGACAGGTTGGAGTTTCACAACGTGGACGGATCTTGGCACAGAAGGAACATTCTGTCCTTTAAATGGGGCGGCAATGCTGAGGGCGGTCTTCATGCAAGATCTGAGGTGGAATTTGAATTAGGAAATGGGCCTATTCCCTTCGATAAACTTGATCCTGACATCTACAGAAGATTTGCAGAGGCTGAAAGAGAGGGACTTGAGGAACTTTTCGTTACCGTTGTCCACAGGGTAATCATTTTGGTAGACCATGGCATGAGCACAATCGAAGTATCCCTTGACAATGGATTTTATGTAAAAAATGAAGGAATTGTCGGGGAAGAGGATAGAAAGATAAGCAAACTATTTGCGGAGGCTGATGGGAATACAACTACAATGGATATACTTAAGCAAGTCCATCCAAGTCGCAAAATTTCTGAGGTTGAAATTGAATTTAGAGAGGGCAATGTGGATGATCTTAAATATGTGGCGGATTTTCTTGCTAAGAAATTCGATTTGATACCTAATGATATTTCCAAATATCAAAGGGGCATGGAACTTTACTTTTAGAGCCAAAAATTGTATAATAATATGCATTCTATGCTCGAACAGCCCTTGCAAATATGGGACTTTGACGGGTGATATAATTAATTAGACTTAATTTTGGGAGGAAATTTAAATAATGAAAGCAAACCTAGTATCAAAAGAAAAGAATGTGGCTAAGTTCACAATGGAGTTTACAGCTGAAGAGTTCGATCAGGCTTGTATCGATGCATACAAGGCTACGAAGGATCAGTTTTCAATAGACGGTTTCAGGAAGGGAAAGGCTCCAAGGAGCATAATTGAAAAGCATTATGGAGAGGGTGTTTTCTTTGAGGAAGCTGTCAACCAGCTTTTCCAGCAGAACTATCTGAAGGCTGTGGAAGAGCTTGACCTTGACATTATCGACAGTCCGGCTGCTGAATTCAGTGAGATCGGTAAGGGTAAGCCTATGACAATAACCATTTCGGTGCCTGTATATCCTGTAGTTGAAGTTAAGGACTACATGGGAGTTGAAGTGGAACAGGAGAAGCCTCAGGTGAGCGATGAGAGCGTTCAAGCTGAAATCGACAACATGCTTAAGAGAAACGCCAGAATGGTTACAGTTGATAGAGCATCCAAGAAGGGAGATACTGTAATCTTCGACTTCAAGGGTTTTGTTGACGGAGAGCAGTTTGAAGGGGGCACAGCTGAAAGGCATGAGCTTAAACTTGGATCAGGAATGTTTATTCCAGGGTTTGAAGAGCAGCTTGAGGGCCTGAAAGCTGGAGAATCCAAGAATGTAGAAGTTACATTCCCTGAAGCATACACAGAGGAACTGGCAGGTAAGGATGCAACATTCGAGTGCCTAATTCACGAGGTTAAGGAAGAAGAGCTTCCTAAGCTGGATGATGAATTCGTTAAAGATGTAAGCGAATTTGACACAGTGGATGAGCTAAAAGACGATATTAAGAACAAGCAGCTTGAGAATGCAAAGAATATGGTAGTAAGTAGAGCCAAGGATGCGGTTGTCTCCAAGGTTTATGAGAACAACCCTGTAGATGTTCCTGATGTAATGGTTGAGGATGAAATCAGCAGAATGATTCAGGAAATCGGTCAGCAGCTTTCATACCAGGGTCTCACAGTAGAAAACTATCTACAGTACATGGGTAAGGACATGGCTGAGTTCCGAAAGGATCTGAGAGAAGATGCTGCAAACAAGGTAGGTACAAGAATTGTACTCATGTCAATCATCGACAAGGAAGGAATTGAAGTTTCTGAAGAGGAGATGGAGGCTGAACTCAAGAAGATTGCAGATGCATACAAGAAGGATGTTGAGGAGATCAGACAGATGATCGGTGTAGAGAACCTGACATACTTCCAAAAAGATATTCAGTTGAGCAAGGTGGTTGACCTTCTATATGATAAGGCAAAGGTTACTGAAGTTGAACCGAAGAAGATCGATCCTGTTGAAATCAAGGCTGAGGATGCAAAGAAAGAATCAGAGGAGAAAAACGATTCTAAAGTTGCAAAAGAATCTAAAGATGAAAAAAAGTCTGACAAGCCAAAGGATGAAAAAGAAGCAAAGGCAAAAGAGGATAAATAATGGCTTTAGTACCATATGTAATTGAACAGACAGGGAAGGGAGAAAGGTCATATGACATCTACTCCCGCCTGCTCAAAGATAGGATTATCTTCCTAGGGGAAGAGATTGATGATCACGTGGCAAGCCTTGTGACCATGCAGCTTCTTCACCTTGAAGCAG
This sequence comes from Anaerovoracaceae bacterium, assembly GCA_029983755.1. Taxonomy (GTDB): domain Bacteria; phylum Bacillota; class Clostridia; order Peptostreptococcales; family Anaerovoracaceae; genus S5-A14a. Next base: position 11,724 of record JASBYX010000011.1, on the reverse strand, counting down.
AAGATCCTGAAAAAGATATATCACTATACATCAATAGCCCGGGCGGTTCTGTGACAGCCGGGCTAGCAATTTATGATACCATGAATTACATCAAACCTGATGTGTCAACAATCTGTATCGGTATGGCTGCCAGCATGGGTGCAGTGCTCCTCTCTGCAGGAGCCAAAGGCAAGCGATATGCCCTACCGAATGCGGAAATCATGATTCACCAGCCACTTGGAGGAGCTAGGGGGCAGGCGCAGGATATCAAGATACATGCTGATTGGATCCTAAAAACTAGGGAAAAGCTCAATCAAATCCTCGCCTCAAACACAGGGCAGAGTCTTGAGACTATAGAAAGAGATACAGACAGGGATAATTTCATGGATTCTGAACAGGCTAAAGCCTATGGCCTAATCGACAAGGTAATTGGAAAATAAGGAGAAGAATGGCAGATTCCAAGGATAAGAAGGAAAAAGATTTAAAAATGAAATCAGAAAGCAAAGAGCAAGTGTGCAGCTTCTGTGGGAAGCGTAGGGAAGAGGTTGACGCCCTATACGGAAGAGGAGATGCATATATTTGCTCTAGTTGTCTTGGTGACACCATAAAGGCCGGAAGAGAAAATGACGATGCAGTAATCAAGGAACTGGATGACAAAGAATACGACAAAAGGTCTATGGAAGAATATCGAAAATTCATAGACAGCTACAACATGGATGAAGGTGATGACGACTTTGAAGACGATGATGAAGAATACGATGATGATTATTCGTTAATTGATGGGCTGGAACCGGGTGACATTGACTACATGTATGATCACAGGAGAAATCCAAACATATTGAACGCCGGGGCTTCAAACAAAGGCGGAGGGACTGGAAATATATTTGGAGAGATGAACCCTGAGATGGCAGAGTTCTTCCGTTCAATTGGACTTGGAGAATACAATCAAAATATAGGGTCCGGAAACGGATATGTACATCTCGGAATGGAAGTTAAGGCCGAGGAAAGGCCGGAACTTAAAACTCCTGAGGAGATTTTTGAAGCTCTCAGCGAATATGTCATAGGCCAGGAAGAGGCCAAGAAAACCTTAGCCGTAGCCGTTTACAACCACTACAAACGTATTTTGTACATGGAAAACAATTCAGGAAATGACATGGTTGAACTCCAGAAGAGCAACATCGTCATGTTCGGACCGACGGGATCCGGAAAAACTCTTTTGGCTCAGACCCTGGCTAGGCTCCTAGACGTGCCATTTGCAATCGCAGATGCCACAGCACTTACGGAAGCCGGTTACGTTGGAGAAGACGTGGAGAATATCCTACTACGACTCTTACAGGCGGCGGATTACGATATCGACAGGGCCCAGATGGGAATCATTTATGTCGACGAGATCGACAAAATAGCTCGCAAGAGTGACAATCCGTCTATCACAAGGGATGTCTCGGGAGAAGGGGTGCAGCAAGCTCTTTTGAAAATTCTTGAGGGTACAGTTGCGAACGTTCCACCTCAGGGCGGACGAAAGCATCCTCATCAGGAGTTCATACAGTTTGACACTACCAATGTTTTGTTCATATGTGGAGGTGCCTTTGCAGGTCTTGAGGATGTTATAAAGAAGAGGATGGGGGACAAGACAATCGGCTTTAACACGGAGAAGAAGACGAGGATTTTGTCCGATAAGGAAATCCTCCAAAACGTTGAGCCGGAGGACTTGCTCCATTTTGGGTTGATCCCAGAATTTATAGGCAGACTGCCTGTTATGGTGCCTTTGGAGGAGCTGGATCAGGAAGCACTAATCAGCATCATGACAAAACCGAAGAATGCTATTTTGAGGCAGTACGAGAGCCTCTTTGATATGGATGGTGTCAAGCTTACTGTGGAGGATGACGCCCTTGTGGCAATCGCAAGAAAAGCCATGGACAGGAAGACAGGAGCCAGAGGACTCAGAAGCATTTTCGAGGGAATTTTGCGAAATCAAATGTTCCATCTGCCATCTATGAAGGACGTGAAGGAGTGTGTAATTACTGAAGCTTCCGTGACAAAGGGTGCAGAGCCTAAAATTATAAAGAAGAGAAAGCCACGCAGCAATAAGAAGAAAGCTGCTGCGAGTGAAGAGAGAATAAATAAAGAATAAATAAAGAATTAATAATTAAGACAGAAAGGGGTAACAGATGCAGAAAAAAGACGATACCAAATTAGTTTTTCCTTGTATCGCTCTTAGAGGAGTTACAGCCTTTCCCGGCACTATAACAACATTCGATGTTGGGAGGGAAAAATCCCTCAGAGCTTTGGACAAGGCAGTTGAAGGAAACAAGCTGCTGTATGTGGCCACACAAACAGATGAAGATATTCAGATACCTACCTTTGCAGACATGTATGAGATAGGTACTTTGGTGTACGTTAAGCAGGTACTAAAAATGCATGGGGACGTTGCAAGAGTCCTCGTTGAAGGAGTTACAAGGGCAAAGGTCGGTGAGATAATTTCTGAAGACGAATACCTTGCGGCAACCATTTATGAACTTAAAACTGATATTTCAATGGATGATCTATCTCTTGAGGACAAGACCATGCTCAGACTCCTCAGAGCTAGATTTATGGAATACGCAGAGATATTCACTTTAAGAGAGCCTGACTCCGCGAGACTTGTTTTCACCTCGGAGGATCCGGTATTCGTAGTTGACTGTGTAGCCAACCAGTTGGATATTTCCTATACCAGCAAACAAAAGATTCTAGAGGAAAGCGATTTTCACAAAAGACTTGCACAGATCACAGCTCTTCTCGGCGAAGAGATTGAGATAGCAAAGATGGAAAATCAGATCTCCGAGGATCTGAAAAAGTCCATGGATGAAAATCAGAAAGAATATGTCCTTAGGGAGAAGATGAAAGTTATCCAGTCTGAGCTTGGGATCGGTGACGAGGTCAAGGAAAGTGAGAACTGGTCCGAAAAGCTTCAGAAACTCAACTTGGATGAGGCTATAACTAAGAAGGTTCAAAGAGAAATTGATAAATATTCAAAGATGCCTCCATCATCCCCGGAAAGCTCCGTTATCCGAAACTATGTGGAAACAATCCTGGAACTTCCGTGGAACACTTCTTCAAAGGGGAACGCTGACCTGAAAAAGGCCGAAAGAATTTTGGAAAGGGATCACTACGGTCTTTCCAAAGTGAAGGAGAGAATTCTTGAATACTTGGCGGTCGTTCATTTGTCTAAGGGCATCAAAGGGCCAATTCTCTGCTTGGTAGGACCACCGGGGGTTGGTAAGACTTCAATAGCAAGATCCATAGCAAGTGCAACGGGAAGGGAGTTTGTCAGAATGTCCCTTGGTGGCGTTCGTGACGAAGCCGAGATAAGAGGCCATAGAAGAACCTACATAGGTGCAATTCCCGGCAGAATAATTACTTCCTTAAAGGATGTGGGAACCAATAATCCCCTATTCCTATTTGACGAGGTTGACAAAATAGGGGCAGATTTTAAGGGTGACCCTGCAGATGCACTTCTCGAGGTGCTTGATCCGGAGCAGAACAACACATTTAAGGATCATTTCCTGGATGTGCCTTTTGACTTGTCAAAAATAATGTTCATAACAACAGCAAATACCATAGATACTATTCCAAGACCACTCCTTGACAGAATGGAAGTTATTGAGGTTTCAGGATATACAGAAGAGGAAAAAATCAAGATAGCTCAGAAGTATTTGATACCTAAGAAACTAAAGGAACATGGTTTAACTAAGGATAATCTCAAGCTGAGCAAGAAGACAATTTCTGATCTGATCAACTTTTACACCAGAGAGTCAGGTGTGAGAAATCTAGAAAGAGAGATTGCAAACCTCTGCAGAAAAGTTGCCAGGAAGGTTGTAACCGAGGCAGGAACAGGGGAAGACGAAAAGGACATTTCTACCATAAGCTATAGAATCAGCCCATCTGATCTTGAAGAATATCTGGGCAAGAAAAAGTTCAGATATGACACTATCTCTGACAAGGCTCAGATAGGTGTTGCCACCGGCATGGCCTGGACTGCTGTGGGTGGAGATACTCTTTCCATAGAAACTTCTTGCGTAAAGGGAAGTGGCAAGCTACAGCTCACAGGTAACCTTGGAGATGTTATGCAAGAGTCTGCAAAGGCGGCTGTAACTTATATTAGATCCATTGCTGAGGAGATAGGAGTAGAGGAAGATTTCTATAAGAATATGGACATGCATATTCACGTACCTGAGGGAGCAGTTCCTAAGGACGGCCCTTCTGCAGGTGTTACCATGTTTACATCCGTGGTATCTGCCCTCACTAAGAAACCTATCAGAAACGATGTTTCTATGACAGGTGAGATAACCCTAAGGGGCAAGATTTTACCTGTTGGAGGAATAAAGGAGAAAGTCCTTGCTGCTCACAGAGCAGGAATCAAGAAAGTACTTCTTCCAAGGGAAAACGAAAGAGATATCGAAGAAATCCCTGAAAGCGTCAGAAATAAACTGAAGTTTGTGCTTTTAGATGAGGCAAAGGACGCCCTCAAAGAAGCACTAGTTTAGGGGAATTTAGTCTAAATGGATATCAAAATCAAAAAATCTGATATAATAGCTGTAGCAGTGAGAGAGGATCAGTATCCACCTGAAGGTCCTGTGGAGATAGCATTCGCAGGGCGCTCGAATGTAGGAAAGTCCTCTCTGCTTAACCTGCTCACAGGCAGACGAAAGCTTGCAAAGATAAGCGGCAGTCCCGGGAAAACTCGTACGATTAATTTTTATTCAATCAACGATGATGAGCTGAGAATTGTTGATCTTCCAGGCTACGGATATGCAAAAGTCTCTAAGTCTGAGAGTGAGAAATGGGGACAGATGATGGAGAACTACCTTATCAACAGACAAACTCTTGTCAAGGTGGTTCAGCTAGTTGATATCCGCCATAAACCTACGAATCAGGATGTCCAGATGTATGAGTTTTTGAAATACTATGGACTTGATGGAATCGTCGTCGCAACAAAGGCGGACAAAATATCAAGAAATCAAATCCAAAAGGCTAAGAAGATTATTAGAGAAACACTTGATATGGCACCGGAGGATCAGATATTTCAGGTTTCTTCTCTGAAGAAGACGGGGCATGAGCCATTGATTGAAGCACTATTTAGCCTATGCGACAAAGATAGGAATGAATAGAGCAGATTTATGTAGATTAGATGTTTAAGGAGTGGTAGATGATGGATAGGGATGAAACCATTAAGGGAAAGATTTTATTCACGCAGGAACAGATATGGGAAAGAGCCAAAGAAATGGGTGATCAAATATCTAAAGACTACGAAGGAGAAGAAATTATTGTAATCGGCACATTAAAAGGTGCAATAATGTGGATGTCCGATATATTGAAGAACCTTACTTTAGATACGAAGATTGATTTTATTTCCGCATCAAGCTACGGCTCAGGCACCATGAGTTCAGGTGTGGTTAAGATTACCAAAGACATACACATGGATCTTTTTAACAAAAACGTTCTTATAATTGAGGACATAATTGACACAGGCACAACTCTTAAATATCTGAGAGACTATATTGCAGAACGTAATCCCAAATCAATTAAAATCTGCACGCTTCTTGACAAGCCTTCAAGACGCAAAGCAGATGTTCAAGGTGACTATATAGGGTTTACTGTTGACGATCTGTTTGTAATCGGGTACGGTCTGGATTACGATCAGAAGTTCAGAAATTTGCCATATATAAGCTATTTGGAAGGGTAGGGAGATATTGATGAAGAAAGTCAACTACATAATATCCTTTCTGCTAGTTGTTTGCTTTCTTATTTCAGCTTTAACCATATCATCGACACTAGCTCTTCACATGCAGACAACATACAATTTCCACTTTAACGACGGGGATGCATTTAAAAAGGCACAGCCACCTGTTAAACCGGAGGAAATCTCTCGTGGGATAACAAAATATTTTGTTGATGTGTCAGGTGATGATCTGCAGATTTACGATGTTAACGGCAAATTCAAAGATCCGATTTTTGATAAAAAAGATCAGCTTGCCATGAGAAAGGGGAAGCGACTTGTAACCATTGAGATGATAATAGGCTTGGTGACTTTAGCTGTCTTCCTCGCTTTCTACAAATATCTATACAGTAAGGGGTTTAAGGTAGCCATCAGGGATAGGATGAAATTTGCCATACCTGTAGGGGCTTTCCTGGTGATTGTAAGGATTGTGCTGGTGGCAATCAAGGGGATTAGAATGAGGTTTTATAACGAATTTATCGGGGTGAAACTTCCAAGTGATTCCTTTATCGTAGCAGTGTATGGGGACCCTTTCTTCAAGAGTTATCTGTTGTTTTCAACCATAATAGCTATGGTCATAATTTGCATCACCCTATATTTAAATAATAAGCTTACAAGACCTGAAAGGATTTTTTACTGATGGAATACAAGGTTGACTATCACTTCCATTCCACATACTCTGATGGAACTAAGAAACCAACAGATTTGGTGAAATGGTATAAGGATAACGGTTATGATGAGATTGCACTCACAGATCATGACGGTATCGACGGAGTTAAAGAGGCTAAAATTGCAGGAGAGGCACTTGGGATCCAGGTTATTTCCGGCATTGAGCTCTCTACGGATCTAAAGGCTGATTTTAAGGATGAGCCTCTGGATGTCCACCTTCTCGGATACAGATTCAATGAGGAAGATGCGAATCTTCTGGAAAAACTAAAATTGTTAAAGGAATTTCGAAGGAGGAGAAACGAAAAGCTTCTCGCAAAACTGAATGAAATGGGCTATGACATTTCCTATGATGATATTGTTAAAAGTCCAAATCAAACTTACGTAGGAAAGCCGAACATTGCTCAGGCACTTCTCAACAAAGGATACATAGAGAAGTATCACGATGCATTTGAAAAGGGGAAACTGCTAGAGAGTCCGGAAATAAAGGCCGTGAAGAAGGAAAAACTCACTACGGAAGAAGCCATTGCACTTGTGAAGGGTGCAGGTGGAACAGCCGTAATCGCTCACCCTATGGAAATACTTGAGAAAGAAAGCTATTTTGTTGATAGGGCTATGGAAAAGGCCGAAGCTAAGGTTAAGACCGAGCCTATTGTGGATACCGAAGATAAGTCTCGGGGGGATATGGCTCTGGCTAAGGAACTTTTCTTTGATTGGCTGTTTGAAGTCCTCAAAAGGTTGAAAAAAGAGGGACTTGGAGGCCTAGAATGCTATCATCCATCCGCAAATGAGGAGGATTCTGCAAAACTTATAGAAATCGCTGAGAAACTTAAGCTTCATGTGACATCAGGCTCAGATTACCATGGCATATGAGGCGGGATATATGAGGCGAGATAATAATTAATTATTAAAGCTTAACTATAATAAAAAACTTAATTACAATATAAAACTTAATAAAACTTAATAAAACTTAACTATTAAAAATCTATTGAAGGAGAAAGAGAGATGAAAGTAGATTTTATTAAAGCACCTATTGCAGCTGCAATCAGGACGGACAAGGATTTTAGTGCTGCACTCAGATCCCAGGTTGACATGGTGTTTCTGCTCCATGCCAGCATAAACACTGTCAGACCCTGTGTGAGGGAGATTCACAGCGCCGGAAAGAAAGCCTTTATACATGTGGATTTCGCCGAAGGTATAGGTAAGGATCGAGCTGGACTTGAATTTCTGGCAAAACAGGGTGTGGACGGGATTCTCACCACGAGGACGGGGATAATAAAGATGGCAAAAGACTTGGGACTCATAACGGTACAGAGGTTTTTTGTCGTGGACTCCCACTCCGTTGGCACTTCTTTGGACTCCATTAAGATTTCAAAGCCTGACATAATCGAGATCATGCCGGGAGTGGTAACTAAGAAAATCGAGGCTTTTTCTAAGGTTGTGGAGATGCCTATAATCGCCGGCGGAATCGTGGAAACCATTGAGGAAGTCAGAGCTGCCTTGAAAGCAGGAGCTGCTGTAGTTTCAACAGGAGAGGTAGACCTTTGGGATGCAGAGGTTTAGCGGATAAGTCGACAGATAACTGTAGACAACTGATAGGAGAAAGGATTTGCTATGAAGATTAAGTTTTGCGGAGCCGCAGAAGGTGTTACGGGATCCTGCCATTTACTAACGACAGAAAATCACAAAATACTTCTTGATTGCGGGCAGTATCAGGGAGGCAAGGCACAGGACGAGATGAATTTCATGCCTTTTCCATTTGCAATAAATGACGTGGAAGCTGTTGTTTTGAGCCACGCCCACATCGATCACTGCGGCAGGCTTCCTCTGCTTGTGAAGAGAGGGTATGACGGACCTATATATACCACAAAGGCCACGGCAGACCTTCTTGAAGTAATGCTTAGAGATAGCGCATACATCCACGAAAAAGAGGCAGAATGGAAAAACAAGAAGGCGGATCGTTTAGGTCGAAAGCATGTGGATCCCCTTTACACAATCGAAGATGCAGAAGCTGCTCTTAAACTGGTCAAGCCCGTTTTGTACAATCAAATGGTTGAGCTTAACGAGGAAATGAGGGTTGTGTTTAACGATGCGGGACACATTCTCGGATCAGCAATCGTGGAAGTTTGGGCAAGGGAAGGTGATGGAGAGAGCAAAATAGTGTTCTCCGGAGATCTGGGTATGACTGACAGACCTATATTGCACGACCCAACCTTCATAAAGAAGGCAGATTATGTAATTATGGAGGCTACATATGGAAGCAGGAATCATCCTGCAAACTCCACTTCAATCTCTCAGCTTTTAGACATAGTTTTGGAAACTACCAAGAGGGGCGGAACTGTAATCATTCCTTCATTTGCAGTTGGAAGAACCCAGGAACTTATATATGAATTCAATAAATTTTTCCAAGAGGACGGAGAAATAAAGAAAAAACTCGAAAACATTCTCGTGTACGTGGATAGTCCAATGGCTAATATGGCAACTGAAGTTTTCAGAAACAATGCCCAGGACTTTGATGAAGAGACCAAGGAATTTATACTCAAGGGCGATAATCCACTGGACTTCCCTAACCTTAGGTTCACTCGCTCCACCCAGGACTCAATGGCACTTAACGGAAATCACACACCAAAAGTTATAATATCCGCAAGTGGAATGTGTGAAGCGGGGAGGATTAGACACCATCTAAAGCATGGCCTTTGGGACAGCAGAAACAGCGTCGTATTCGTAGGATATCAGGCAGAAGGGACCCTAGGTAGAAGGCTTGTAGAAGGTGCCAAGGAAGTTAGCATAATGGGTGAAACCATCAAAGTTCAGGCACAGATTCATAACCTTGAAGGTTTCTCAGGACACGCAGATCAGAACGGCCTCATGAATTGGGTAGGCGGTTTCAAAGAGGCCCCTAAGAAAATCTTCATCGTCCACGGTGAAGGTGAATCCAAGAAAGTATTCGCTGACCTTGTAAGACAAAAGTTCGGCTATGACGTTCAGGTGGTCGAAAGCATTTCGGAATTTGAGCTGGAAAAGGATCAGGTTCAGCAGCTTAGCAGTGAGAACGAAATTCCTCTTGCTGACAAGGAGGATGTTGCGGATCTCAGATCTCAGCTCAGCGAGATCAGGAAGGATCTTGACACAATTTTGAGCAATGTGGACAACGTAATGTCAAAGGACGTTTCTGCGAAGAAGGCTAATGATATAAATAATTATACGCAAGAGCTGAAGCAGATAGCCTTGAATCTAGGTGCTTCTGTGGCTCTTGAGGATAGGGCAAAAGGTGAAGAACTGTACGATGGAGCCCAGCACTAGGAGTAGATGGAAAAAGTTTATTTAACAGAACAAAATAATATTCCTGCAAAGGGTACGAAGGGTAGATGGACTACGGGTATTCTCGTGGGTCTGTGTTCGGCTTTATGGGGTCTTTCCTTTTATGCTACTAAGGTGGCTCTAGATGCCGGCATAACCGAAATGGAGCTTTTGGCACTGAGATGGTCAATCGCTGCAGCAGTGTTTATCCTTCTTGCCCTGACAGGGATTGTAAAGGTGAATTTTAAAGGCAAGGCTATAAGAAGTGCCATTTATGTGGCTATGTTTCAGCCTTGTTTTTATTCTATTTTTGAGACTTGGGGAATAGGTTTAACTACCACATCTGAGTCTTCTCTTTTGATTGCAACGATTCCTCTCATGGTGCTCATTACAGGTAAGGTTTTGTACAAAAGGAGTTTCAGCCGTCGGACGGGTTTTGCTATCATCCTGGCTCTCGCCGGAGTTTCCACCTGTATCGTTTTCTCCGACGGCTTTTCCTTTGAGGGGAAGTACTTCGGGTACCTGATAGTTATGGTGGCAGTGCTTCTGGGGTCCTTGTACTGCCACGCCAGCGCCCACGCCTCCCGAAGGTTCACGGCCATGGAGATGACCCTGGTGATGGCCGTGTCGGGAGGCGCGTTTTTCAACGGGGTGAACCTGGCCCTCGGGGGCCGGTTCACCGGGGCGCTGGCTCAGACAGGGAGCCTGAAGGTCGTCGGAGCAGTTTTGTTTTTGGGACTGTGTTGTTCCTGTATATGCTATATAATATTTAATTATGTGCTTGGAAAAATGAACACAGCAACAGCCAGCAACCTTATTGCAAACTCCACAACAGCGGTAGGGGTTATTTCCGGCGTAATTTTCGCAGGAGATCCCTTCGGGTGGTATACGGTACTTGGCCTTGGAATGACAATTGGCGGTATATACCTAGCTTCAAAGGATGAACCCATGGATCCTACAGAAGTTATTCACTAGTTTTTTCATCATAAACTAAAAATAGCCTTCGCTTGATAAACTGCAATAATACTATGTTATAGACGAAAACCTAAATTCGTGCCGTCTTTATGCCATATAAGAACATAAACATACTAAATTGTTACAACCGGTTGGCCTTTCTCTTCAATAAACTCAGAAAAATGCTATGGTAAATATAAGACAAGTATTTTGTTAGAGAAACTATAGACGATGAGGGATTGGCCTTGTGGTATCCTGAGGATGCCTATGTAGCCTGTAAATGTCCCTCGTGATGAAAGGAGAAAGGAGATCAGTGATATGGCAAGGGAATGGCAACAGAGAAGGCAGAGGGAGTATGTGATGCCGGATGAGGTGTACTATCAGACTCTATGGGCAGTTAGGGACCTTCCGAGGATGGAAGATGAACTTATGGTAATGGAGGAGAGAGGGGAGTATGGTTCAGTGGAGAATCTATCTCTCAGGTCAAGGGTCAACAGTATCAAGCATGCTCTTGACGAAGTTCCGGATATTTATAGGGAACCGATTCTAAAGAATATCAAACTCAGGTATACCGGGAGCGAGTTTCCGGATGTCATGTATAAGATTTGGAAACAGAGATTTTTATACAATGTGGCGAGGAATCTGTCTATAATGTAATGAGATGCGGTATTGCGGTGTATCGCACTAATGTAGCGTGCATCATTGAAATAAGTGTGAGGAAGCGAATATAGCAAATTAAGTTAATTATGTCAATGAAAGGGCTAAAGGGCTGTACTTATGACGAGTGCGGCTCTTATTTAATGGGAATGATTCTCGATTTGTTGAATCCTACTAATGCTTATATTGTCTGAATTATAGAATCTTAGGACATTGGGAAATAAGATTGAGGATTTTTAAGTAAAGTCGGATTTAATATTTCTACAAAAAATCATTTGACAGTTATGGATATTTATGCTATGATTTTCATCGATTCATAAATGCGGCTTGAGTGAGTGGAGTTTGGGAAAAGTAAAATTTATTTCAAGAAAATCTAAAATTATCCTTGACAATTATCGCTACAAGCTGTAGAA
>JASBYX010000010.1 GCA_029983755.1 Anaerovoracaceae bacterium | reverse complement strand
GGACATTTTCATTTGCGCTTGACACCGCTAATTTTTCATTGTCTTCATTATTTTTGCCCGGGCTTTACGGATTACATCCTCATCTTGCTCCATAACATAGGCGTAATCCCCCGGAGTTGAGTACAAAACATCTGAGTTTCCTTCGCCCGTCAGGTTTTGGGTCTCTATTTTCCATCCGCCAAAATCTGTGAGTTCACTCTTGATGATCGATTTTATTTCATCCTCATTCATATTGGTAGCCATGTATCCTTCTAGGCCCCTAAGTATACTTCCGTAGTTCATAAGGATCGTCTTACTGCTTGTAGCTTTCTCGATTATAGCCTTCATTACCGCCTGTTGATTCTCATTTCTATGGATATCCCCTTCCTCATAGGATTCCCTTTCTCTTGCAAAGCGTAGAGCTTGGTTTCCTCCCAGAAGGTTCGTCCCCTTCTTATACACATAGGTGTCGCCACTCTCATCATCAAGGTGCAAATATCTGTCGGAGTAAACCTCCACTCCCCCAATAGCATCAACAACCTGGCGAACTGTTGCATAATTTACCTTGACATAATAGTTCACATCCAAATCTAAAAGGTCCTCAACGGCCTCAGCTGTAGTATCAACCCCATACAACCCCGTATGCGTCAGCTTGTCCGAAGCACCTGAGAATTTCTTCATATAAATCCTGTAATCCCTAGGAATTGAAGTCAACAAAATATTTTTCGCGACCGGGTTTACGGTTACAATCATGTTTACATCAGACCTGCCATTTTCACTGATTCTATTATCGTTGTCAATTCCACTGACGAGAACATTGTAGGATTCTTTGGTTACGTTCTTTCTCTTAGCAATATCCTTTGCTTTAACCTTAACCTTTATCTTTCCTACTACCTTAGTCTCCCTGTCAAAATTCGGGGATATGTCAAGCATTTCCGACTTTCCTTGGTCACTTAGCATGATAAGGTTGCAACTCTTATTTAGAAGATCAGTCCCAAGATCCGGAAGGCTTTCATAGTAGTCGACACTCGCCTGATATTTATCTCCCAGCTCTTCCTCTGCTTCTGCCTTTCCTTCAAAATCTCCATCAACAGTATATACGGTACTGTCAGCTATGTCCTTGAGCTTGCTATAGCGCATATCATCTGCCCTTGCAAGGATTTCAAAGGTTCTTTCCTGATTCTCTCCTATGGTAACACCATTCAAAAAACTCATCGTGCCTGTCAAGTAGTATATACCTGTGCCATAGAGAAAAATCATCAAAGATGAGAAAAACAATGCAATGATTTTTCTTGATTTCTTAATCTTAATGAGATATAAAGCGGGGAAGGTCAAAATCCACAAAACAGCCACAAATGCAAATGCACCGATCATAAGCTTAATCGGCAAAACATCCAGATAAACCAGTGCTGCAATAAATGCAACGCTAACCAGTGTAAAAAGAGCTCCCCAAAATTGCGTAAATTGCTTGAAAAATCCGATACTTCCCAAATTACTTCTCTCAGAACCACGACTCATGAGATAATACCCCTTTATGAAATAAAGGAGCTCTTGCGAGCTCCTTTAAAATTAACTCAATATAGTTACCTAAATTCCGCCAACGATTACTCGATGATCTCAGTAACAACTCCGGAACCTACTGTTCTTCCACCTTCTCTGATAGCGAATCTCAGTCCCTCTTCGATTGCGATCGGTGTGATCAGGTCGATTTCCATAGTTACGTTATCTCCAGGCATACACATCTCTGTTCCTTCAGGAAGCTTCAGATCTCCTGTTACGTCTGTTGTTCTGAAGTAGAACTGTGGTCTGTATCCGTTGAAGAATGGTGTATGTCTTCCACCTTCTTCCTTCTTCAGTACGTATACCTCACCCTTGAACTTTGTATGTGGATGAATTGTTCCTGGTGCTGCTAGTACCTGTCCTCTTTCGATCTCATCTCTCTGTACTCCTCTTAGAAGTGCTCCGATGTTATCTCCTGTCTCTGCCTCATCCAGTAACTTCCTGAACATCTCTATTCCTGTTACTACTACTTTTCTCTTCTCCTCTGTAAGTCCGATGATCTCTACTTCATCTCCTACCTTCAGAGTTCCTCTCTCTACTCTTCCTGTTGCTACTGTTCCTCTTCCTGTTATGGAGAATACGTCCTCTACAGGCATTAGGAATGGCTTGTCATTTGCTCTCTTTGGCTCAGGAATGTAGCTGTCGATTGCTTCAAACAGCTCTACAATCTTATCTCCCCACTCGCTTGATGGATCCTCTAGTGCCTTTAGAGCTGATCCTCTGATGATTGGTGTATCATCTCCTGGGAACTCATACTCTGATAGAAGTTCTCTTACTTCCATCTCTACTAGATCTAGAAGCTCCTCGTCATCTACCATGTCACACTTGTTCAGGAACACTACGATGTATGGTACTCCTACCTGTCTTGACAGTAGGATGTGCTCTCTTGTCTGTGGCATTGGTCCATCTGTTGCTGCTACTACTAGGATTGCTCCGTCCATCTGAGCTGCTCCTGTAATCATGTTCTTTACATAGTCAGCGTGACCTGGGCAGTCTACGTGTGCGTAGTGTCTGTTTGGAGTCTCATACTCTACGTGGGATGTGGAAATTGTGATTCCTCTTTCCTTCTCTTCCGGTGCCTTGTCGATCTTGTCAAATTCTACCTTCTCTCCAAGTCCGTATCTGTTCTGCAGAGTTGTTGTGATAGCTGCTGTCAGAGTTGTCTTTCCATGGTCTACGTGACCGATGGTTCCGATGTTAATATGCGGTTTGGTTCTCTCAAACTTTTGCTTTGCCATTTGTCATTCTCCTTTTTCATTCATAATATTAAAAATTTCTGGAGCTGTTGAGCAGGCTTGAACTGCCGAACCTCTTCCTTACCAAGGAAGTGCTCTACCTACTGAGCTACAACAGCCTGTAAAGAGCCGGCACTTATGCCCGGCGTCTAATCGTAGTTATAGTACTATAAAATTAAAAACTTGTCAATAGATTTTTAGGTATTTTCTCGCTGTCTGACAACCTCATATGCAGCAATTCCAGCGGCATTTGAGGCGTTTAAAGATGTCACCTTCCCCTTTAGGGGAATTGACAGGATATAGTCACATTTCTCCTTGACCAGTCTGCTGATACCTTTTCCTTCATTTCCCACAACTAAGGCTATGGGACCTGTGAGATTTTGTTTGTAGTAGAGGCTATCTCCCATATCCAGTCCGGCAATCCAAACTCCGGCATTTTTCAGCTCGTCAACTGTCCTTGCCATATTGGTAACTCTTGCAACCATCATGTGTTCGCAAGCACCTGCAGCTACCTTGATAACCGTCGGATTCACAGAAGCCGACCGCCTTTCCGGCACAACAACCCCATGAACTCCTGCACACTCAGCAGTTCTCAGGATAGCTCCAAGATTATGGGGATCTTCTATACCGTCAAGGAGCAAGATAAAGGGATCCTCATTGCGCTCATCTGCAAGCTTCAAAATATCATCCACTGTTGAATACTTGAAAGTTTCGGCCTTAGCCACAACTCCTTGGTTGTTTTTCCCCCCGGAAAGCCTGTCCAGCACCTTCCTGTCCACAAACTCAACACGCACATCGGCCTCCCTAGCCAAGGCCACTATTTTGCTGATGGATCCTGTGCCCCCGTCTAAAACCAAAACTTTTTCCAGGGCGTGTCCCGATTCCAATGCCTCGATTACAGGATTTCGTCCGTAGATCAGGTCACTTTTTTCAAAGATCTCACCTACATCTCTACCGGAAGCTCTGCCTGACTTGCCGGGCTTCCTAAGCCCATTACTCCTAGGCATCGTCGCCACCCTTCCTTTCGTAGAGGAAAAACTGATATTTTGTGCCATTATACTCCTCTTCCGGGGCGGTCCATGTTACCTCGAGGTCTTCCATTTTGTCAAGGTCAACAAAATATCTGTCTGCGGGGAGGTCGGCGTAGATTTTAGTTATGTAAAACTTGTCGCAGTATGGGATCATCTGTTTGTAGAGGTCTGCGCCTCCGATGATGAAAACATCCTCTGTGCCGATTTCCTGCCCGGGGGATTTGATGAGTGCAATGAGTTCATCTATGGAATGTACAACCTCAGTCCCCTCGGCGTGGAAGTCTTTGTTTCGGGTCAATACTATGTTTCTGCGGTTTGGGAGAGGTTTGCCCCCCGGAAGGGATTCTAAAGTCTTTCGGCCCATCACCACAATCTTGCCGCCGGTTCTTTTTTTGAAATATGCAAGGTCTCCCGGGAGGTGTATCAGAAGGTCGTTGTCCTTTCCGATTCCCCAGTTACGGTCTGCCGCTAGAATTATATTCATATTTTTTTGTTCCTCCTAAATTGCTATAGGGATCCCTGTAATCTGTGGACCCTTTTGGTAGTCTTCAATGATGATGTCTTCAACTGTAAAGTCGTAGAAATCCTTGACATCAGGATTGAGGCTGAATTTTGGAGCCGGAAAACTTTCCCTCGAAATTAGTTCCTTGATCAGGGGAACATGTCTATCATAAATGTGTGCATCGGAAATTACATGAACCAGCTCTCCTGCCTTTAAACCGCTAACCTGAGCCAACATGTGAAGGAGCACAGAGTACTGCACCACATTCCAGTTGTTGGCTGCAAGAATGTCCTGAGAGCGCTGGTTTAAAATTCCGTTGAGCTTATCCCCTGTCACGTTGAATGTCATTGAGTATGCGCAAGGCTCAAGTCCCATCTCGGAGAGATCCTGAAAATTGTAAATGTTTGTCATGATTCTCCTTGAGTAAGGGGTGTTTTTCAGCTGCCATATAATGTTGTCTACCTGATCCATGATCCCTTGAGAAAACTTATACTTTTGAGCCATCTGATAGCCGTAGGCCTTGCCGATGCTCCCTGTCTCGTCAGCCCACTGGTCCCAAATCTTGCTGTTCAGATCATTAACATTGTTGGATTTTTTTTGCCATATCCAAAGCATTTCGTCCACACACAGCTTGATAGGAGTGGGTCTCAAGGTTAAGGCCGGGAATTCCTCGCTCAGGTCATATCTGTTGACTACCCCAAAGGTTTTGATGGTGTGGGCAGGTGTTCCGTCCTCCCATCTGGCCCTAACAGTCTGCCCCTCTGAGGAGTAACCCTCTTTCAGGATTTTGTTGCACATGTTTATGAATAAAGTATCAGCTTTGCTCATTTTATCTTCCCTTCTACAATGTCTATTGCCATGTTAACAAGTTCGGCAAGGCGCTCACTTCTTCCCTTGAGATAGAGAAAACCCACAAGAGCTTCAAACCCTGTAGCTTCCTTGTATACTTGAGGCGGAGTATTCTTTGGGATGGTTTTAGGCCTCCTGTTTTTACCCCTCCTGTATACTTCCTCTTCTTCCTCTGTGAGAAAACCCCTAGAGAGAAGATCCCTCACTATGTTTGATTGCGCCTTGGCAGAAACGTATTTTGTGGCGGCATGATGAAGTTTATCTACCTTGGTTTTCCCCATATCGATTAGGTGCCTTCTGATGTGAAGCTCGTAGGCACTGTCACCCATGTATGCCAAGGTTGTACCGTTCAGGTTTTCGTAGGGCTGATTGGGCTTGTTGATTTCCACCTACTCTGTCTCCCTTATTATCTGAACGCCCTGAGGGGTATCCTTCAAAGTTATACCCTTGGCAGCAAGCTCATCACGAATCTTATCTGCCTTTGCGAAGTCCTTGGCCTTTCTGGCCTCCTGACGCTGGTTCACAAGGTCCATGATTTCCTCACCGAAATCGTGAGATTCTTCGTCCTGAAGTATGCCCAAAACTCCGCAGAGGGACATCATTTTTTCCAGAGCCTTCTTAGCGAAAGCCTTGGTAGAACCATTTGCAATTGTTTTGTTTATCACTGTAACCATTTGGAATACTTCTGAGATTCCATCGGCAGTGTTCAGGTCATCGTCCATGGCTTTGACAAACTCTTGCTCATAGATGTCAAGTTCCTTGATTGCCTCTTCCTCTAAAGGCGTGATTTCCCCTTCGCTGCCTTCTTTGATTTGGAAATTCAGATTTTCTCTGCAGGTGTGAAGCCTCTCAAGGCCGGACTTTGCCTGCTCCATCAATGTGTCGCTGAAATTGATAGGGCTTCTGTAATGCCCGGAAAGCAGGAAGAACCTTATGACTTCACCGGAGTAATCTTTGAGAATATCCCTTACTGTGAAGAAGTTTCCCTTTGATTTTGACATCTTTTCGTTATCTATGGTGATGTATCCGTTGTGCATCCAGTAGTTTGCGAAGGTTACACCGTTGCAGCTTTCCGACTGGGCGATTTCGTTCTCGTGATGAGGGAACTGAAGATCCTGTCCACCTGCGTGAATATCTATTGTGTCACCCAGGTGTGTCTTTGACATTACGGAGCACTCTATGTGCCAACCGGGTCTCCCCATTCCCCAAGGAGACTCCCATGCGATTTCATCCTCGGTTTTTCTGGCCTTCCACAGAGCGAAATCGAGTGGATCATCCTTAACTTCTCCGATTGCGATTCTTGCACCGGATTCAAGGTCATCGATATTCTGTCCTGAAAGCTTGCCGTATTCAGGGAACTTCCTTGTGGAGAAATAAACATCTCCATCCCTTTCGTATGCGAATCCCTTGTCTATCAATGTCTGGATGAACTTTATTATTTGTGAGATGTGTTCTGAAACCTGCGGGTGAACATCAGCCTTCCTCACGTTCAGAGATTTGGCATCTTTAAAGTATTCCGCTATGTACTTCTTGCTGACCTCAGGAGCGCTTGTACCCTCCTCCCTGGCGCGGTTAATTATTTTGTCGTCAACATCGGTAAAGTTCTGGACGAATTTAACCTTGTATCCTCTGTATTCCAGGTAGTTTCTCAAGGTGTCAAATACCACAAAGGGTCTTGCGTTTCCTATGTGGAAGTAGTTGTATACTGTTGGGCCGCACACGTAGATTGATACTTGGCCTTCCTTAATCGGAACGAACTCTTCCTTTTGTCTTGTAAGGGTGTTGTATATTTTCAATTACTTTTCCTCCTTTTCCCTTTCCGGGGTTTCCGATTTCTGCGAGCTTACCGGGCTGTCTTCCTGATTGGTGTTCAATCCTTCTTCCCGGGGACTTTCCGAGTTTTCTTTGATTCCGGATGGATTCACGCATGCCTGGCTTTTTCGCACAGCATCGACGGCCATGCATTCAAGTTCCCCGAGCTGTCCTTCCAGGGATTTGATCCTCCTTCTCAAGGCTTCCATTTCTATGGCTATAGGGTCAGGTAGGTTTATCTGGTTCATGTCGGAAGTTGAGGATCCATATCTTTTCACAATCTGCCCGGGGATTCCCACAACTGTGCTGCCTGATGGCACAGCCTTTAGAACCACCGATCCGGAACCGATCTTTACATCGTCTCCAACTGTGAACGGCCCCAAGACTTTGGCCCCGGAGCTTACTATAACCCTATCGCCTATGGTCGGATGCCTCTTTCCCTTTTCCTTACCTGTTCCTCCTAGAGTCACTCCCTGATAAAGGGTAACATCGTCTCCAACTTCCGCAGTTTCTCCAATGACAACGGCCATACCGTGGTCTATGAAACATCTCCTGCCTATCTTTGCCCCGGGGTGGATTTCTATCCCCGTTGCGCTTCTTGCCGCCTGGGAAATGATTCTTGCAAGGAGTTTGCACCTGTGGTTATATAGCCAATGAGCAGGCCTATGCCAGATCAATGCCCATATTCCCGGGTAACACAAAAGAACCTCCAGCTTGCTCCTTGCCGCAGGGTCTCTTGTCATAACTGCTTTTATATCCTCGCTAACTTCCCTGAAAAACTTCATTCTATATTTCCTATATTTCTATCTAGTCTTCTTTTATCCCGCCGATCTCTATCTGTATCTGATTACCTGTCTATAGCTAGTCTGTAACCCTTATGCTCTTAATCACAACATCCTCATTTGGCTTATCCATGGCGTTCCTAGGAACAGCTGCAATCTTCTGAGCCTCATCCATTCCCTCTGTGATCTTGCCGAAAGCAGCGTAGCCACCGTCAAGGTGAGGAGCGTCAGCCACCATGATGAAAAACTGGGAACCTGCAGAGTTTGGATCCATCGCTCTGGCCATGGAAAGAACACCCTCAGTATGCTTTAAGTCATTTTTTACCCCGTTTTGGGCAAATTCACCCTTGATTGTGTACCCCGGGCCTCCCATTCCGTTTCCCTGTGGGCATCCGCCCTGAATCATAAAGCCGGGAATAACCCTGTGGAAGGTCAGACCGTCATAAAAGCCCTCGTTTGCCAGTTTCTCAAAGTTTTCAACTGAAATAGGCGCAACGTCCTCATAGAGTTCACCCTTCATAATTCCGCCGTCTTCCATTTCAATAATTACCTTCTTCACATCTTCTTTTCCTTTCGATTTTATTCTCATTCTCGATTTCTCGATATTAGTATTCTTTTTCAAGTATCCTGTGCTTAGACTAGTCCCCGTCCCACAGCTTCCCATTCTCACCTTATGAGGAAGGCTCCTATAACCCCTGCAATTCCAATTAGCAAGAATGGATTTACCTTCCACTTACCTGAGAGCAGTATGGTTCCAAGGAGTATTCCCCCGGCAATCCAGTTCCAGTCCCTAGCCATTGCTCCTAGCATAAAGTACCCTGCCGCTCCAACAAGTCCCACTGTCACAGGCCTCACCCCTGCAAGTGCCCCCGCCACGATTCTGCTCTTTTTAAATTTCTCAACAAAATAGCTGACCAAAAGAACCATGACAAAGGAAGGGATTGCCACTCCGATTGTGGCTGCCAAGGCCCCCGGCAGGGAGTCTGTGTAATAGCCCACATAGGTGGCCGCATTAATGGCAAGCGGCCCCGGTGTCACCTGGGATATGGCAACCAAATTGCCAAACTCCCCGGGGTCATCCATTCCAAAGACTTTTGCAGTCTGAAATATTATGGGGAGCATAGCAAGACCCCCACCGAATCCGAACAGGCCTATTTTAGCAAAGGAAAGAAAAAGATTAATCCATAATGTCATCTCGCCCCTCCTCATCCTTAACTTCTTCAACTTCTTCAGACTTTAGGAATGCCAGACCTATGCCTACAGCACATCCTGCCAAAATGGCATATACTGCGTTCATGCTCAGGATTCCCACTGCTACCAATGTTACTCCTGCCATGATGAAGTGCAAGGGTGCCCGGAGGGCCTGGCGACCTACCTGGTAGGTGGCCAGCAGTATCAGGGCCGTTGCCACTGCTTTGACTCCGGCAATGGCACCCTTAACATATGGGCTTGTTGATACCTGCTCCAGGATTTCTATGACCAGTATGATGGCAACGAAACTGGGGATTATGACTCCTATAGTGGAGACTACGGCTCCTAAAGTTCCTCTCTTTCTGTACCCTATATAGGTTGCCATATTGACGGCAATGACCCCCGGAAGTCCCTGGCTTACGCTTAGGCAGTCCTGCATTTCCTCCTCAGTTAGCCACTTCTTCTTGTTTACCATTTCATCCTTCAGCAGAGGAATCATTGCCATCCCTCCACCTATGGTGAAAAGGCCCAGCTTCAGAAATGTCAGAAAGAGTTCAATAATCATTTATTCGCCATCAAGAAGCATCTGCCGTCAGACTCTTCATTTACCAGCTGTGCAGCACCGGCAATAGCCTCCTTAGCGGAGAGAACTGTTTTGTCCTGATCTCGTCTGAGTTTGTACTCCACCTGTCCGTCAGCTGCAAGTTTACCCACCGTTATTCTGATTGGAATTCCAAGGAGATCCGCATCTTTAAACTTCACTCCCGGCCTCTCCTTACGATCATCCAAAAGCACCTCAACACCTAGGTTCTGAAGGCTTTCGTAAATCTGCTCTGCAAGGGCTTTCTGAGTCTCGTCCTTAGGATTTACCAAGGTTATGATGCAGTGATATGGGGCGATTGCAAGAGGCCAAATTATTCCATCATCATCATGGTGCTGTTCCACAACCGCTGCAAGAGTCCTTGTAACACCGATGCCGTAACAACCCATGTAAATTGGCTTTTCCTTCTGATTCTCGTCCTTGTAGTTGGCACCCATGGCTTCGGAATACTTGGTGCCCAGCTTGAACACCTGACCGACCTCGATTCCCCTTGCAACCTTTATAGGATTTCCGCACTCAGGGCAAGGATCACCCTCCTTGAGAATCTTGATATCAACGATTATATCGGCTTTGTAATCTCTGCCGTAGTTTACATTCTTCTTGTGGTAATCCTCTTTGTTAGCTCCTGCCACCAGATTCACCTGCCCCATAAGCTCGCTGTCGCATACGATGAGGCAGTCGTGAAGTCCAACAGGACCTGTGAAACCTCCCACGGAACCGGTGATTTCTCCCATCTTCTTCTCATCTGCAAATTCTATGGCATGCTCAGGAATTCCAAGGGCGTTAATGAGCTTAGTCATGTTCAGCTCCCTATCTCCCCTTACGAATGCCGCAACGTATTTATCTTCGTTTCCCTCTTCATCGTATGTCACAAAGAGAAGAGCCTTCATGGTTTTGTCCGGAGTTATTCCAAGGTAGTTAGCCACTTCTTCGATTGTCTTGGTGCCCGGAGTTTTGACATCTTCCATAGGGAGGAAGTCTTCTTCGCTTCCCGTTGCAGAAGCATCCACAGCCTTGGCTCTTTCCAATGTAGCAGCCATGTTGCAGTTCTCACAATATGCGATTTCGCTCTCTCCAACCTCGGAAATTGCTGTGAATTCGTGGGAATTACTGCCTCCTATGGCCCCGCTGTCTGCTTCAACGGGTCTAAACTTCAGGCCACACCTTGTAAAGATGTTCTCATAGGCTGCAAACATCTTCTGATAGCTCACATCAAGACCATCCTCATCCTTGTCAAAGGAATATGCATCCTTCATTATGAACTCACGGCTCCTCATGAGACCGAACCTTGGCCTAGCCTCATCCCTGTATTTTGTTTGAATCTGATAAAGATTCACAGGTAGCTGCCTATGGGAAGTGATATCCGCCCTTGCTATATCCGTAAATATTTCTTCGTGAGTAGGTCCGAGACAAAACTCTCTGCCGTTCCTATCCTTCAGCCTCCAAAGTTCAGGGCCGTAGGCATACCATCTTCCTGACTCTTCCCAGAGCTCAGCCGGCTGAATTGCAGACATTAAAATCTCCTGACCGCCCTTCGCATCCATCTCCTGTCTGATTATCTCTTCGATTTTCCTGACGGACCTGTAGCCCATGTTCATGAAACCGTATACCCCCGACACGAGTTTCCTTATCATTCCCGTACGCAAAAGCAGTATATGGCTTGGAAGTTCAGCCTCGCTTGGCACTTCTCTCAATGTCTTTAAATGCATTTCTGATAGTCTCATATATGTTTCTTCTCCTTCTTACCGTCCTTTTCATCCATTAAAACGGGGCGCAATCACTCGCCCCAAGTCATCTTCGACAACAAAACAGTCGCCTGCACTGCAATGCCTTCTCCCCGACCTTCAAATCCCAGCCTCTCCGTGGTGGTACCCTTGATGTTTATACCATACCTTGCAGGGACTATTTCCATGAGGTTTGCTCGCATACTCTCAACAAAAGGTCTTATCTTCGGCTTTTGGCAAATCACCGTAATGTCGGCATTCTCCAAGGTGTAAAAATTCTTCTTCATGAGAGCTCCCACTTCCTCCAGAAGCTTAAGGCTGGAAACCCCCTCATATTTAGAGTCGCTGTCAGGAAAATGAAGTCCTATATCCCCTTCTCCCATGGCTCCAAGAATTCCGTCCATAAAGGCGTGTGTCAAAACATCAGCATCGGAATGCCCCATAAGGCCTTTCTCCCAAGGTATTTCCACACCCCCTAGGATAAGTTTTCTACCCTCTGCAAAGGCGTGCACATCGTAGCCCGTACCCACGCATAGATTCTTCCCCATATCCTCAGGATTTGTTATCTTCGTATTAGAGTTGGACCCCAAAACCGTTGCCACCGGGTATCCTAGGTTTTCAACAAGGCTCCCTTCGTCCGTTGCCACAAAACAGCTGTCTTCGGCGTGTTCTACGGCTTCAAGAAGGACATTGCCCAAAAACCCTTGAGGTGTCTGCACACTAAGGAGTTTGCTCCTGTCCAGAGTCCCCTCCTCTAGATGCCTGATGGTATCCTTTACAGGAACCCCCGGCACAACTGCGCCTTTGTCAAAAGCTTTCCTGATAACCCTGTTATACAAGTCTACAGAGGCATTTGGCCTTGCCGCATCGTGGATCAGAACAAGGGTGTCCTCAGGTTTATACGGATCATTGTCATTTAGGGCGTGCCTGACTCCTCTTCCAAGGCTATCCTGGCGGGTTTCTCCACCCGGAATCAGCTCCACAGCCGGTCCATCCATTTCAAGTTCTTCTATCTGTTCTTTCCCGGAGTTCATGTATTCGGGGTTGGTAATGACTATTACCCTGTCTATCTCCTTAACAGAACCTGCTGTAACTATGGATTTTTGCAGAGGGGAGAGCCCGCCTAGGCCCTCCATCTTTATGAATTGTTTGGGAATATCTGCCCCAAGCCTTGTGCCGCTGCCGGCTGCAGCTATAAGCAAAATTACCCTTTTGTCCTTGAACATTAAATGTCACTCCAAGCTTAATATCATTTCCAGTTAGATAATGCTTCAAATTAGATAACAACTCAAGCAATTAGATAACAACTCAAGCAAAATGTCACTCCAAACTGTGTTTACCTATCTCTTGAGTCTGCCGAAAATCATTCTACCTGCGGAAGTTTGAAGGACGCTTGTAACGCCGATATCCACCGTCTGCCCTATCTTAGGTCTTCCGTCCTCAACCACTATCATAGTTCCATCATCCAGATAGCCGATCGCTTGACTGCTGTCTTTGCCCTGTTTAACAAGGCTAACTGTCATATCTTCTCCCGGTATTACTACAGGTTTCAGAGTGTTGGCAAGTTCGTTGATATTGAGAACTTCCACTCCGTTGATAGCAGCAACCTTGTTTAGATTAAAGTCGTTGGTGACAACTTTACCTCCCAAAATCTGGGCAAGCTTAAGCAATTTAACATCCACCTCAGGAATTTCCTTGATGGACTTTTCGGAGTCGGTATTGTAGATTTCAATCCCGTACTCCGTCTGTATTTTGTTGAGTATATCAAGACCTCTGCGGCCTCTCACCCTCTTCAAAGAATCTGAAGAATCCGCAATATGTCTAAGCTCCACAAGGACAAACTCAGGAATCACGATCTGCCCCTCTATGAAGCCGGTCTTCATTATCTCAGCTATTCGCCCGTCAATTATCACACTGGTATCGAGAATCTTCGGCGTTCCTTCTGTTTTTTTCTTGTTCCTTGTGGAAAGCATGTCCTCAAAGGCCTTCCTTGGGGCAATGAAGGTGTCCAAAATCTCCTTACCTTTGCTCTTTGCCACAACAGTCCCCACATATCCAAAAAACATATAGGTGGCAATTGTTATCCCTGCATAGAGATACTGATCCTCAATGACGGCAACATAGATCTGACTGACCAAAAGGGCAATCAAAAATCCGATCACAAGGCCTACAGTTCCGGTAATAATGGTATTAGCCGAGACTCCTGCCAGATCGTTTTCGATGTTGTCTGCCATCTTCACGCTGCCTCTTCTAATAAGTGGTGTCAGTCTAAAGAAAATAATTGCGAAAATAATTGCGAAAATTGCTCCGGCTGTGTAAACTTCTGCATGAGAAAACTTCTCAAAGATCATAACTCCGGAATACTGAACCAACTGTATAGACAGCAAAAAAAGTCCATAACCTACAAAGGCGCCTACTATGGTAAACAGCGCCCTCAAAAGCTTCTTAAGCATATCTCCCCGCTCATGCCTCCTTTCTCCCTTTTTCCTTATATATTCTATATATTCTTACCAATTCTTCGGTACCTATTCTTCAGCGAAAATCTCCCTTTCCACCTTGTCACTAACCTCCTCAGGAGAAATCCCCGCAACGAGAACTATCTCACTTTCCAGAATCTGTCTTGCATTCTTGAGCATCTTCTTTTCCCCTGTGGACAGTTTCTTAACCCTATCCACCCTCAGTAGGTTTCTAACAACCTGGGCCGTTTTCAGTATATCTCCGGTCTTCAAAAGTTCCATGTTCTCCCGATAGCGTCTGTTCCAGTTTCTAGGCATAGTAGATGATTCCCCATTCAAAACCTCATAAATCTCCGACAGATAATCCTCTTCAATTATGTGGCGAATCCCCACATCTTCACTTGAGGAAATCGGCACCATGACATCCAGGTTCCCAACCGCCAGTTTCAGCACATAGTAGTCCTTGAGTTCCCCCAGAGCCTCTATCTGCTCGATACGCTCGATTTTCCCGGCACCGTGCATTGGATATAAGATTTTATCACCTATTTTAAACATTTCGACCTTCTTTCAACAAAAAACAAAACTCCTGTTTATAGTATATATCCGGATATGTGGATAGTCAAGCAAACAAGCCGGTTATGGCACAAAATATTAGCACTCCGAAGCGGCTGAATTGTCAGTTATATGGGAGTGATTTCAAATGCTTTCCCATATGGCTTTAACCGCGCTTATCTGAGACAAAATCCCTGTTCTAATGCAGTTGATATCCGGATCAAATCTAGGGCTGTGAATTGGATAGTATTCCCTATCCCCGGGTTTGTGACAACCTATAGTGTAATAAAACCCTCTGGACTCATGGCAAAAATAAGCAAAATCATCAGCACCTAGGGACGGAGGAGAGTCTAAAACGAGGTTTTCAAAGCCGAACTCCCTTGAAAATTCTTCTTTAACAATTTCGTAAAGCCCACCATCATTTATTAAAGGCGGGTAACTGTCTTCAAAGATTACATCGCATTTAGCACCTGCCCACCTTGATGCATGTCTTGCCATGTCATCAAGTTTTGATTTTAAGAATTTCTGCTCTTCACTGCTGAAGGATCGTATTATGCCTTCAAGGACAACCTCCTCCGGGATTATGTTATCTTTCGTTCCCCCATAGATTCTACCAAATGAAATTACTCCGGGCTTCAACGGATCTTTAAGCCTTGAAATTATATTTTGCGACCCCTTTATAATGTCCGCTGTAACGGCTATAGAATCTGTGCCCATATCCGGATGAGCCCCGTGGGTTCCCTTACCCTTTACAATAATTTTGAATTCCGTGAACGTGGCATTTAAAACCCCATTCACAAGTTCGATTTTCCCTGTATCAATGTCCGGATTTAAATGAAGCCCTATCACACTTACAACTTCCGGATTTTTGAGACATCCTCTATCAATCATCTGTTTTGCGCCCCCTACAGTTTCTTCTGCAGGCTGAAAAAACACTTTGATACCCACGGGAAGCTCGTTCCTTAACTCATTCAAAATTCTAGCAGTTCCCAAGAGTATTGCCGTATGAAAGTCATGGCCGCAGGCGTGCATAACACCCGGATTTTGGGATTTATATTCAAAATCAACCTCTTCTTGAATGGGTAGAGCGTCTATGTCACCTCTTATGCCAATAGCTTTCCCCCCGCTATCAATTATGCCAACCACACCGAAGTCCTCATCATTTGTGGAAAAGTCGATATTTTGTTCCTTCAGATAGTCGGTAATCACGTCTCTGGTGTTCATTTCCAACTCTGAAAGCTCCGGGTTCATATGTATTCGATTACGTATTTCAGCAATCTCCGGGAATATGTCTTCCACCCTTTTCTTTACAACCATCATGTCTAACATCACACATCTCCTGATAACTCATAAACTACGACCTTGAAAACTCATCATCCCTAGCATAAAATACAAATATGACATCCATTCTATTGGATTTATATTCTCCACACGAAAGGAAAGGAGCCACCATGGTTAAAACTATAATCGGACTAATAATAATTGCGGTGTCCTTCGTTGTCCTGGGCACCGACAGGAGGTCTCTCCTTGATAAGCTAATGGGGAAGGCCGGGAAAGACTCCAGTGACAAATTCGATAGCAAAGTTGAAACATCCCACCAAAATTCTAGCGATGAGCCTGGTACAAAACTATGATAACTTTTATTGGTGTGGCGTAGGACATGAACACGAGTATTGACAAAATTATGTATATTGCAGAATATACCTTCTGTGCCTTCTCATATCCCGGCATAACACCGAACCGTTTTTCGACTTCAACATCATTTCGATTCTTAAGATATAGATAAAAATCGTTCGCCTGGACAGCATCCATCTTACCAAGCCGAAAAAAAGGTATCTCCAGATTCTTATCCCTCGTAAACAGGGTTATTTTTCTTTTATCCAGCACTGCTCTTTTGACATCTTCCGCTGCGAGGGACTTGTTTTTTCTTAAAATTCTGTTCTCATACACAATGATTCCGTCGTCGTATTTTACTCCGAAAAATCTATGACCCACCATCAGAAATATAACTATGGCAAACAGCACAAAATACATCAGTATCGTAAGTGGCACATTGGTTCTCTCATAGTAATTATCCAGTTTATAAATAATTATTTCCATCATGATGACAAACCTCAGAAGAACCCACAAAAAACACATGCATAGAAAAACCTGTTTCGCTAAACTCGTTCTAACATATCTTATTATCCCATTATCGCCCATAAACACCTTCCTCTCCTTGAGCCATACATTAAAGAATTTATATGCAATTTAAATGCCTAAATGGAACAAAACTTGCTTTTATGATTAAAAAAGACTCTACGATTAGATTCATCAGTCTAAAAAAGTAAAGGAGGAAAGAATTATGATGAATTATATTTGGGTTGCATTCGTAGTGGTTGCAGTAATTGCAGGCGCTGTCACCGGAACGATGGATGATGTGCTGTCCAATACATTCGAGTTTGCCGGCACAGCTGTGGACATTGCAATCGGGCTGATTGGTATAATGTCCTTCTTCTGCGGACTTATGAAAGTTATAGAAGTTTCCGGTCTCTGCGAGAAGCTTGGAAAGGCCTTGTCCCCTATAATGAGGCTTTTGTTCCCGGAGGTTCCTTCTGACCATCCTGCAAATTCAATTATAGCACTTTATTTCGCAGCAAACATTTTGGGAATAGGCAATGCCGCAACCCCTTTCGGGTTAAAAGCCATGCAGGAACTTCAGACTTTAAATCCAACGAAGAGGATAGCAACGGATGCACAGTGCATGCTTCTTGCCATCGCTACTACATCAATCACCTTAATCCCTGTAACAGCAATCGGCCTTAGGGCAGGTGTTCAGGCTAAGGGGGCTGCCGAAATCATCGCTCCGGTAATAATTGCAACTGCTATTTCAACTATTGTTGGGGTATTCTTCACCATTGTGCTCGGGAAGACCAAGAGATGGAAGTTCGACAATGTTGTCGCTAGGGATATGGCTGCCGGAGTTCTTGAGATCAATGAGGACTACATTGGCGATAAGCCTATAGTACTCCCTGAAAATTACGGAAAAAGTGATGATTTTTCAAAAGGCGACGATTCTGCAAAAAGTGATGCGTCTGCAAAAGGCGATGACCCCGCAAAAATCGATGAGAACGTAAAAAAAGATGAGGTTCAAAAATGACACATGTATTAGAACTAATATCAACGTGGGCAATTCCGGTTGTAGTTGCCGTAATAGTATTTTATGCGTTATTTAAAAAAGTCCCTGTGTACTCCGTCTTCACCGAAGGAGCTAAAGAAGGGTTCAAAACAGCAGTTATGATAATCCCTTATCTGGTTGCAATGCTTTGTGCCATAGGGATGTTCAGGGCTTCAGGTGCAATGAACTGGCTAGTTGATGCAATAAATCCCGTTACAAAGCTTATAGGCCTTCCCGGAGAAGTGCTTCCTATGGGAATTATGAGATCTTTCTCAGGCGGAGGTGCAGAGGGCATGCTTGCTGACCTTCTGAAAGAGTATGGGACCACTTCTCAAATCGGAAGAATTGCTTCCGTAGCCCTTGGTTCCACAGAAACAACTTTCTATATCGTTGCAGTTTACTATGGTGCTATAGGAGTTACTAACTCGAGGCATTCAATAGCTGCAGGTCTCCTTGGGGATTTAGCTTCTCTCATAGCGGCTACCCTCATTGTAAATGCTATGTGGTTTTAAATTATGATTGTACCTAAGAAAATCAAAAAAGGTGATACTGTAGGGCTTGTTTGTCCTAGTTCAAACATCACAGAGGAAAGAAAAGAAAAGTGTATTAAAGCAATAAGTGACCTTGGTTTCAGGGCGCTGCCGGCGGACAACCTCACAGACAGCTATGCCGGATACATGGCCGGAAAGAGCCAGGTCCGGGGTGAATGGATCAATAAAATGTTCGCAAATCCCGAAGTTGATGCAATATTCTGCATCAGGGGTGGCGATGGGAGCTCCAGAATAATGGAATACCTAGATTTGGATATTATCAAAAGGAACCCCAAGATTTTTGTAGGATACAGCGACATCACTAATCTGCACCTGCTTTTAAATCAGAAGTGTGATCTTGTAACCTATCACGGTCCTATGGTTTCTTCTAATATGGTGGATAACTTCCCAACGGAGAGCCGAGAATCCTTCTTAAATACCCTCGGGCAAACCGAAGGATACTGTTTTGTTAACCAAAAGGGCTATTCAGTGGAAACTCTACTTCCGGGAAATGGAGAAGGAACCCTCATTGGAGGAAATCTATCTCTGCTTTCTGCCAGCATCGGCACCCCTTACGAAGTGGATACAGATGGCAAAATATTGTTTATAGAAGAAGTGGAGGAACCTTTAACTAAAATCGACAAATGGATTTATCACCTGAGAAATTCAGGTAAGTTCAAGCGAGTGAAAGGAATCCTGCTTGGGCAATTTACGGACATCGGCACGTCTGCAGGCGGCTCATACAGCTATTTAGATTCTGTAAAAGACGCTGTTGCTGAGTTGGGGATACCTGTGCTTTACAACATACAATCCGGCCACGGCGATGAAATTATGACACTGCCTTTAGGAGCAAAATGTTTTGTTGATTCTGATAAAAGGGAAATAAGGTTCAGTTTTGCAGAGTAATTTCCAATTTCCTGGTTTTGGGAAACCGCTCCCTAAATCGGCACTAATTTGTTATAGTGTTGACAACCAATATGCCGATTTTTCTGTTTGTTTTCTGCGAGAACGCTATAACTAAGAATCACCAATAAATTTATGTAAAGAAATCTGTATGAGGAGGTGCACATGAAAACTTCGGAACACGTAAAAGTCCTAAACGACATTTATACCAGCTTAAACCAAGGATATATCTATGTAAATAACGATAAAGTCGTGGAAATCATAAATAATCCCGCCAAGCAAATGCTTGGCATCACTTTGCCAAGTGGAATGAGCCATCCCCAGGGAAAGATTGAAGCCGGTGACATTGTAATCTTAGCTGATAACGATTTGGGAAATGATGATATGCTCACCCCGGAAGACCTTTCTCTTCTCGGAATCAAGGACAAAAGGGTAAAAAAAGGAGATAGTCTGCTGCTGATAGGGAAATTTAAGAGCAGTTTCAAGCCAGTATACAAATCCCTCGGCACCTACGTGCCGGAAAATTTAATGAGTATCACGGAAACCTTCGACGATCTTAAACTCACCGCATCCATTGACCTTGATCTGAATCAAATCGTCATTAGCGTAGATGATAATGCATTTGAAATGGAATACATTGAGAGCGTTGGCCATATGGTAATTCTCGATGGAAGCACCCACAAAATAAAGTTCTTTCAGTGCAAGGGCTATGGTTTTCGAGGTGAGGAAGCAGGAGAGATTCTGAGAGGTAAACCATTCTATGGGAAGAACATTCCGGGGCAAAAGGAACTTGTTCCAACGAGTGGAATAAATGTGTCTGAAATTCTTGGCGGCAGGCAGTGCATGTCCTTCCTGGAAACAACCTTGGAAAGTCAGCACGGTTATCACATTGAGCAGGCCATGGAAATTTTCAAGCGCTGGTTCTTGGTTACAATGGTGCGGGATAGACAAAACCCCTCCTTTGAGGGGGTGCACATATTTCTATATGATAGGGATGCTGTGGAAAGACAAATGAACAGCTTTCACAGTTTTTACAAAACAATAGAATCAAAATACAGGCATCTCTCTCAAGGCTCGGGCACCCTCAAAGATTCTTTCCCAAACATTATCGGCTCCGATTCCAAAATGCTTGCAGTCAAAGAGCTTGCCCGCAAAGCTGCATCAACAAGCTTCAACGTAATAATAACAGGAGAATCCGGAACAGGAAAGTCACGACTGGCAAGAGAAATACACGATATGAGGAACCCTAAAGCACCCTTTGTTATGGTATCTTGCAATGCCATCGCTCCTACCCTTATAGAATCAGAATTGTTCGGTTATGCACCATCCTCATTTACAGGAGCAAACAGGCAGGGAAAATCCGGGTACTTCGAGGAAGCCAACGGTGGAACGATTTTTCTTGATGAGATCGGAGAAATCCCACCGGAAATACAGGTTAAACTCCTGAATGTTCTCCAGTATAAACGCATATATAGGGTCGGCTCCACAACGCCGATAGACGTTGATGTAAGAGTTATTACAGCTACCAACCGGAATCTTGCAGAAGAAGTTTCAAAAGGAAATTTCAGGCAGGACTTGTTTTACCGTATCAATGTTTTTCCTATACATATTCCTCCACTTAGGGAACGCAACAAGGACATCAACCTCCTTGCCAACTCAATTCTCTCAAATCTTCTAACCAGTTATGGAATGAAGAAAAAACAGTTTTCCCATGAAGCAATGGAGGCATTGTCATCCTACAAATGGCCGGGAAACGTACGAGAGCTTGAGAACATCATCGAAAGAGCCATTGTTTTGTGCGATGGAAATATGATCTATAGAGAGCATTTGCTGATAGACCCGGAGGAGCCCGATAATCTCACTGACCAAAGTTTAAAAAGCAGGTTGATAGTTGAAGAAAAGAGGATTATCAAGGATGCCCTTGACAGGTATAAGGGTGATAAAACAGGAGCCATGAATAGCCTTGGTATTTCGAAAACTAGGTTTTATGAGAAGATCAAAAGGTACGGCCTCGAGAAAAATAATGAGGTTTAAAAATCAACGGCAAAACCCTTAAAGTAAAGTTCTTCCAAGGTTGCCCCTCAATCAAATCTCTCCGGGCTTTGGCACACAACATGCATTAAATGATTTTTGGCAAGCAAAATATCCCTCGTGCATAAACGTCGATAAGGAGAAGGGAGGTTTTACAATGAAATTTTGGAAAATGAACGGTGCCGGAAATGATTTCATCATAATCGACAACCGCCAGGGAGAAATCCCCGCTGACCGGATTCCGGAGTTTGCGAAAATTCTATGTCATAGGAGACTCAGCATAGGGGCTGACGGTTTTATGGTGGTTGACAATCCTACCCCCGGAATCGAAGCAGACTTTAAAATGCTTTTTTTCAACTCCGACGGGTCCATAGGTTCCATGTGCGGAAACGGAGCCCGATGTATTTCTCGGTACGCCTACGAAACCGGCTTGTCCGGAGTAAAACAGTGCATTGAAACCACCGCAGGAATAGTCCTTGGTAAAAGACTTAACGAAACTACTTATAAGATTAGATTGAATAATCCCACAAACATAAATCTAAATTTAGATTTAAAATACGAGGGAAAATTATATGACTGCTCATACATGGAAATAGGTAATCCCGGAGTACCCCACCTGGTAGTACCCGTGAAGGGTTTGTCCAGCCTAAGCAATGAAGAGCTCAGACCACTAGCCAAATATTTTCGAAATCTTTCTATGTTTGACAAGGGTGTCAATATTAATTTCTACGATAAAAGTGGGAAGAACCAATATTTTGAAAAAACCTTTGAACGGGGTGTTGAGGATTTCACCTATGCATGCGGTACGGGAACAGGGGCTCTGGTGACAGCACTTACGCTGAAAGGAGAGACTGATGGCGAATCGGTAAATGTTGATATGACAGGTGGCAAGCTTACGATTCAGGTGAGACTTGATAAGGGGAAGGTCTCAGATCTCTATCTCACCGGGCCTACAAACAAAGTGTGCGTTGGGGAAATAACCGACGACAATATTCCATGGTAAGGAGGCTTTATTTATGAACAAAACGGATGTAGCTAAAAACTACAGATTTCTTGGAATCCTAATCGGATCCATGATACTTGGAGCAGTAGCAGGAGCACTATGGCCAAAGTTTGCAAATGTAATACAACCGCTTGGAAAAATATTCATAAACATGATGTTTTGTATAGTTGTACCTTTGGTATTTGCTTCTATTTCTTCATCAATTGCCGGAATGAAGTCAAGGAAAAGAGCAGGCAAAATTTTGAGCACGACAGTTATCACCTTCGTAGTTACAGGAGCTTTTGCAGCTGTTGTTATGTTCATACTCATGAAGATCTATCCTCCTGTGATACAAGCATGGACAAATGTGGAAGCCCAAAAGGTAGGAGACCACGCAACCATGTCGGAGATGATAGTAAACTTCTTTACGGCTGACGATTTTGCAGGACTATTGAGCAGGAAAGCCATGCTTCCATTGATTGTGTTCTCCCTTCTTTTTGGGTTCGCGACAAGCCTTGTGGAACACGGAGATGGGGTTGTAACAAACTTTCTCAAAGGCTTGACGGATACAATGTTGAAATTCGTACAAATAATAACCTACTATGCACCAATTGCATTTTTTGCGATATTTGCAGGCCTGATGGCTGACTACGGACCTCAGCTTGTAGGGGAATCATACGGAAGGGCTCTCATAGTATACTACCCACTCTGTCTGATATACATCTTCACAGCCTTTCCCCTTTTCGCTTGGTTCGGCGGTGGAAAAGGTGCGATCAAAGTCATGCTTAAACACATTACGAGGCCTGCTGTGGTATCCCTTGGAACCTGCTCCTCGGTTGCTACCATCCCTACAAACCTTGATGTAGCAGAAGAAACAGGAATATCAAAGGACGTATCAAAGATCGTAGTACCTCTCGGTGCAACCATGCACATGGACGGATCCTGTTTCTCATGCGTGCTGAAAATAGCCTTTGTTCTCGGCGTTTTGGGAAATGAACTCAGCTGGGGACAGCTACCTCTAATAGTGATTATCGCTGTTCTTTCTTCTGTGGGAATGTCGGGAGTCCCCGGAGGAGGATACATCGGAGAATATATAATATGCTCCATATTTTTCCCTGAAAAAATGGAGCTCGCTTTCCCTATACTCGTTGCTATAGGTAACCTAGTGGATCCTCCTGCAACGATGATAAACTCAGCCGGAGACTACGTAGTATCCTTCATCGTATCCAGATTCGTTGACGGCAAGGATTGGCTTCAAAAAGAATTACTAAGGAGGACAGCATAATGATTTGTGATAATCTTACCCTTTCAGAAGATGGAAAACACCTACTATTTGCAGGCCAGGATACCGTTGAGCTCGCAGAGAAATATGGCACTCCCGTATACCTCCTCGATGAGGATAAAATACGAGAAAAGTGCAGAAAATACAAGAGTGCATTTAAAAAATACTTCGGATCCGAATCAGTCCCTTTATACGCCTCCAAGGCAAATTCATTCAAAGGCATCTACAAAATAATGGCGGAAGAAGGAATGGGCATTGACGTAGTCTCAGCCGGGGAAATATATACAGCTTTTATGGCAGGATACGATCTTTCGAGGGCCTACTTTCATTCAAACAACAAAACAGATGCCGACATTACATACGCCATGGAGAAGGGCGTTGGCTATTTTGTGTGCGATAATGAGGAAGAGCTCCATGCCATCCAAAATGAAGCAAAAAAGAGAAATATGAAACAGAAAATCCTCCTTAGGCTCACTCCCGGGATCGATCCTCACACCTTCGAGGCAATTTCCACAGGCAAGGTTGACTCTAAGTTCGGCACTCCCATAGAAACAGGCCAGGCCAAAGATATTACAGAAAAAGCTCTCTCTTTGTCCAACATTGACCTCAAGGGCTTTCACTGTCATGTGGGCTCTCAGGTGTTTGCAGAAGATGTCTTTGAAAGGGGTGCCCGGGTAATGCTTGAATTCATTGCACAGATGAAAGAAGATCTGGGATATGAAGCCTGTGAACTGGATTTAGGTGGTGGCTACGGTGTACGCTACACTGATGGGGATCCTTATCTAGACATTGATAAAAAGGTATCTGAGGTAGCAAAAGCTGCAAAGGATGCTTGCAAAGAGTTAGGCATAAACTTGCCTGTTATTCACATGGAGCCCGGGAGATCCATCGTTGCAGATGCAGGTATGGTCCTCTACACAGTAGGGAGCATTAAAAGGATTCCCGGGTACAAAAATTACGTTTCAGTGGATGGCGGAATGTCCGACTCACCGAGGTACGCCCTATATAAGGCTTCTTACACCTGTCTTGCTGCAAACAAAATGGATGAGAACTGCGACTTTACTGCCTCAGTAGTGGGGAGATTATGTGAGTCAGGAGATATAATACAGGAAAAAGTGAACCTGCCTTCCTCGATACAGAGAGGGGACATAATTGCATTGTGCACTGCGGGAGCATATCACTATTCTATGTCTTCCAATTATAATCGCCTTCCAAAGCCTGCTACTATAATGCTACGAAATGGAAATGAAAATTATGTAGCCATTAAAGGGGAAACACTTGAGGACATAATTAGAAATGATTTATAATATAGATATGATTTAGATAACTACTGCAGTTATATCTAATAGAAATGGAGGTTGCTATGGCTTTTGGAATTGAAAAATTTGATTTTGTTGACGAAACACCACTGTATAAGCTTGAAAATATCTCTGAAGATTTAGGTGTCAATTTCTATATTAAAAGGGATGATCTTACAGAGCTTGGAGCCGGTGGCAATAAGCTGAGGAAACTCGAGTACCTCATGAAAGATGCTGTAAACCAAGGTGCAACCATGGTGCTAACAGTAGGAGGAGCTCAAACAAATCACGGGCGTTTGACTGCTGCGGTAGCAACAAAACTTGGCCTAAAGTGTGCCATTATTGCTATCGACTCCTATCCCGGTGAACTAACTGCCAACATGCTTCTTGATAGAATAATGGGGTGTGAGCTCATACTCTCTACCGATGACGGAACTGATGAGGATGAGCAGATAGACAAGATTAAGGATCAACTAATAGCAGACTATGAAGAAAAGGGCGAAAAGGTTTACTACATACCTGTCGGCGGATCTAATGTCCTTGGTGCCTTGGGATACTTTGATGCTGCTATGGAAATCAATGAACAGGCTAAGGACCTGGGAATCCAAGATGCTACGGTATTTGAAAGTGTCGGCTCAATTGGCACCTATATGGGACTTTACTGCGGTCTGCGCTATGCCAATTCATCTCTAAGGCTAACGGGTATAGCCATCTCTCCTTTTGGAAAAACAAAGGAAAAGAGAATCGTCGAGTACTTCAACGAAGTAAAAGAGAAATATGACCTTGAATTTTCTGCAACCAGAGAAGATTTCCACATTGAAACAGGCTACACCAGGGGAGGCTATAACAATCCATCTAAGGAAGTTCGAGATGCCATATATTACATGGGAAGAAGAGAGGGTTTGCTTCTTGATCCTTGCTACACAGGTAAGGGCTTTGCCGGAATACTTGACATGATCAAAGAAGGGAAAATTTCCAAAGGGAAAAACATCATTTTCATCCACACAGGAGGTTTCCCTGGGCTATATACTCCTCATCACAGGGTTGAGTTTGAGAAGGAGCTGCTAGGTGGAGTAACGATTTTGAAGTAGAGCGATTGAAAACTTTAATAAATATGTGCAAACTGCGCTAATTGCAAATGTGAAAACCCTAGGTGGTGTCAATTCGATAGCCTAGGGTTTTAATATCGCTTCCTCTAAATCTAATACCTTCATGTTTCTTGGCAACTAAGAAAATCCTTGTATCTTTGAGAACAATTTCCATTGCAATTTAGATAAAATTATGATATTTTATTGATAATAGGGAGGGAGATAGAATGATTAATATAAGACCAGTATCCGATTTAAGGAATAAATTCCCGGAAATAGAAGATATCGTTATTAATTCCAATGGGCCTGTTTTCTTAACGAAGAACGGCTATGGAACAATGGTTTTGATGAGTGTAGAGCAATATTCTTCACTAACTGATGATATTGAAAAAATACTTGATGAAGCAGACTCCTTTGCTTCCAATTACTCTACCAGACTGTCTAAATCACAAGTTTTTGGTAACGCAAGGAGCAGAGTTGATGAAAAAAAGGAACTATAAATTAGTTTTTCTTCCATTATTTGAAAAAGATCTACTCGAAGTTGTTGACTACATTACCGTTAGTTTGCAAAATCCTCAAGCTGCACTGAGACTTATTGATGACATAGAAGCAGCTATTCTTAAAAGATGTGAATCTCCTCTTAGTTTTGCTCCTTATCAATCCTCTAAGAAAAGAGAATTACCTTATTATCGCATAAATGTAAAGAATTATTGTGTCTTCTATGTTGTGATAGAAGACACAATGGAAGTTCGTAGACTTATTTACTCCGGAAGGAATATCGACAAAATACTATAATTAAATGTGAAAAACCCTAGGTAGTATCAATTCGGTGACCTAGGGTTTTAATATTTTCATATTCAGTTTTACAAATGTTTAGTTAAGAAAGTGCTGGATGGCATCCCCTATGTTCTGAGAAGGTGCTGCAGTTTTGGGAGCATCCCCTGATACTGACTTTGTTTTCAGCAATCGCTTATAGTTCTTCGATGGCAGAATAACCTTCTCGTAGCCGAGACGTTTGGCCTCTGCAAGTATTTTGTCGGCGTTACTTACAGATCGAAGATCTCCGGTAAGTCCGATTTCTCCAAGAGCCACAAGTGGTTTGGAGGAAGGTTTATCTCGTAGAGATGAGTAAATTGCAAGGGCAACGGCCAAATCCGTCGAAGTCCCTTCTGGCTTCATGCCCCCCACCACGTTCACATAAACATCTTGATCCATGAGCCTGAGGCCTATTTTCTTTTCCAAAACCGCAATAATCATGTTGAGTCTTTGACTATCGATTCCTATTGCTGTCCTTCTAGCAAATCCCACGTTTGTTGGGGATGTGAGAGCCTGAACCTCGAAGAAAACAGGTCTTGAACCTTCATATATTGCAGTTATCACAGACCCGGGGAGGAGATTTTCCTGTGTTTCTATAAAGGTCGCAGATAGATCCTCTATTTCGTTCATTCCGTTTTCTTCCATGGTAAAAGCTCCGATTTCGCTCGTTGTGCCAAAACGGTTTTTGAGGGCTCGTAGTATCCTTATTTCCCTATCCCTTTCCCCATTGAACTGCAAGACTGTGTCCACAAGGTGTTCCACGATTTTTGGGCCTGCCAAGTCTCCGGATTTGGTAACATGAGCCACAATGAAAATCGGAATCCCCTCAGTTTTTGCCAGTTTCATCAGGTAGTTTCCGCATGCTCTGACTTGGGATACAGAGCCCGGTGCTGAATCAAGGGTCTGGGTGTACATGGTCTGTATAGAATCTATAATTATGAACTTAGGATGCAGGTGTTCACACATGGTAAGTACATTTTCCATGTTTGTTTCTGAAACAACATAGAGATTCTCGCTCGTCTCTCCACACACTCTGTCGCTTCTAAGTTTGATCTGTTCTTCCGATTCCTCGCCGGATATGTACAGGACTGTGCCTATCCGGCTGGCAAGTCCTGCCGCTACTTGGACTATGAGGGTGGACTTGCCTATTCCCGGCTCCCCTGAGATCAAGGTAAGGGAGCCGGGAACCAGGCCCCCGCCGAGGACTCGGTTCAGCTCGCCCAGCCCGGTGTCCATGCGGGCGAGCTGGCGGGCCCCCAGGGCCCGCAGGGGCCTGGGTCCCTTGCCGCTCTGCGGATCCCCATAGCCTCCGGCACCGGAAATCCCAAGTCCCGAGCTTCGACTCCTAATATCATCCTTATTATCAGGAAGCACAACCTCCTCAACAAGGCTTCCCCAAGCACCGCAAGCACTGCACTTACCCATCCACTGAAGATGCTCAGCACCACACTCCTGACACACAAACACTGTTTTGTTTTTCTTAGCCATACTACGCTTTTCTCCTAAATTTAAAGTACTCATCCTTTAGCATGGAATAAATTATCTGGTCGAGATAACCCCTTTCCGCCTTATAGTTCTGCCGAAGCACTCCATCCTTATGCATTCCAAGACTCTCATATAGCCTGATTCCAATCACATTATCAGGATATACATCCAGCCAGAAACGATTCATTCCAAGATCTTCAAATGCATATTTAAACAAAGCAATCATAGATTCCCTACCGTAACCAATTCCCTTATCAATTATCGCTATCCTCCTCAGTTCGAAAATCTCTGATTTAAAGTCAAGCCTTATGAGGGCGTAACCTAGCGTTTCCGAATTTCCGGGGTCTTTAAAAACTAATAACCTGTGGTTAGGATCCTTTATTTCCTGCTTATGCTCCTCATAGGTACCAATCCACAAAAAATCTCGGGTATCCGGTCTACTCTCAATCTCTATAATTTTTTCTATATCTCCTTCCTGAGCCTCAATAATATTAAGCCTTGAAGTTCTTATCATTATCTCACCACCTAACGGATTGATCCACTGATATTCTCATAATTTATATCCACTTTCCGGCCTGATAAAACTGCCCCTCTTCACTAATTGAAGAAGGGCATCGTTTATCTCCGATATGCAATTGTCGTTCTAAATACAGCTATTCCTGATTTGCCTGATATTCAGCAATTACCTTGTCCGCAAGATTCTTCGGAACTTCATCATATCTTGCAAACTTCATTGTGAAGCCGCCACGTCCCTGAGTCATGGATCTTAGTGCCACAGAATAGTCAAAGATTTCAGCCTGAGGGGTTTCAGCCACCAGCTTCTGTCCCCCATCACTTAAAGGCTCCATTCCCAAAATCTTTCCTCTCCTCTTATTCATATCTCCCATAACATCCCCGACATAATCATCAGGAACTGTGATTTCCATATGCATGATAGGCTCAAGAAGCACCGGATTTGCCTCAACAATTCCCTTCTTGAATGCGAGAGACGCCGCGATCTTAAATGCCATTTCGTTGGAGTCAACATCGTGGTAAGACCCGTCGTACAAAACAGCTTTAACATTCACTACTTTGCACCCTGCAAGAGGTCCCTTTTCCATGGACTCGATGAGCCCCTTTTCAACAGCAGGAACGTAGTTTTTAGGAACTGATCCACCGAAAAGCTCCTCGCTGAATTCAAACTCCTCATTTGATGGTGAGAACCTGATATGAACATCCCCATACTGTCCTGCACCACCCGACTGCTTCTTGTGCTTTCCTTGAACATCAGAATTACCCTTGATAGTCTCTCTGTAAGCAATCTTTTGAGGCACAGTCTTAACATTAACTCCAAACCTGTCC
The DNA here is from genome assembly GCA_029983755.1 of Anaerovoracaceae bacterium. GTDB lineage: Bacteria > Bacillota > Clostridia > Peptostreptococcales > Anaerovoracaceae > S5-A14a. The sequence continues at coordinate 11,747 of JASBYX010000010.1, read as the reverse complement.
TTTAGTTTCGCGAGGATAATACTTATCTGAATTTCACCCTGTCCCCCAAGGAGTGTCTGGTGGGTCTCGTTGTTTCTTACCACAACAAATGAAGGATCTTCTTCTCTGAGCCTGTTTAACCCTGTCCCCATCTTATCCTCGTCAGCCTTCTCGGCTGCCTCTATGGCAACAAAATACGTTGGCTCCGGAAAATCGAGGGGCAGGTATCTGATAATGTCGTTCTTGTCGCAGAGGGTATCTCCCGACTGAGTATACTGGAGTTTGGAAACCGCTACGATGTCTCCGGCTTCAGCGTAGTTCAGCTCTGTCTGATTCTTTCCTCTCAGGAAAAATAGCTTTCCTAGCTTCTCTGATTTCTCAGCTCTCTCGTTATATACTTCCGTTCCGGACTCAACCTTACCGGTAACTACCTTCATCACAGAAATCTTGCCTACAAACGGGTCAACTATTGTCTTGAAAACGAAGGCTGACATTGGAGCATCAGTCACACTCATTCTTTCAACGGGCTCATTCTTATCGTTGAATCCCTTATATACGCCGTGCTGAAGCGGTGTTGGAACATATGTCAAAAGCAGGTCCAAAAGCCCCTCGATACCATGTCCAAGTTCGAAAGCTGATGAGCAAACAGGCACGATTACACCTTCGGAAATCCCTTTAACCAGACCCTTCTTGATTTCTTCGTCTGAAAATTCTTCACCCTCAAAATACTTTTCCATCAGGCTTTCGTCTGCCATTGCGATTGCTTCCTTGAGCTCTTCGTCAATCTCTGCACTTAGAGGCCAACTGAATGGTATAAGCGCATTGCCAAACTTCTCCTTAAGCTCGTCAAATGTTTTGTAAAAATCGAATTCATCTTTGTCTCTCTTAGTGATTACGATGAACCTAGGCATCTTGTATCTTTCGCAGGCTTTCCAAGCCATCTCGGTTCCCACTTGAATTCCTGCTCCGGCATCCACCATAATAACAGCTGCCTCAGCTGCTCTGAGTGCAGCATTAACTTCTCCCACAAAGTCAAAATAACCCGGGGTGTCTATGAAGTTAATCTTGCTTCCCTTCCATTCGATAGGAACGATAGAGGTGTTGATGGAATATCCTTTTTCAATTTCCATCTTGTCATAGTCAGATACTGTATTACCATCCTCAACTTTACCCATTTTGCTGGTAACGCCTGTCTCAAGTAGCGCTGCCTCGAGGAAGGTTGTTTTTCCACATCCGCCATGCCCAAGTAAGGCAACATTTCTAATTGTTTCGCTTGTGTAGCCCTTCATAAAAAGACCTCCTATTTTAGATTTCGGTGGCATCTAAATGCCTTTTAATTATTCAAAAAAATAAATAATTGCGATTGATACTATTATAACAAATTTTTTAATTCTTAACAACTTAATTTAACATGGCCTTTACCTTATTTTGATATGCATATTCCATTTCAATGGCTAAAGGCACAGGCACTTAGATTTTCCCCAAACAAAAAGCACAGGCACTGGGATCTAAAGCCCAAAACCTGTGCGTAATTCTTTAATTCTTTTCCTAAACCAATTCTCAAAGATTATCTTGAACCTGTGCTTAGATCTTATATCGAACTGGCGCTTAAATTTAATCTTGAACTCGTGGTTAAATCCCCGAACTGACCTTCAGCTGCTCCTGAGAATCTAGAAGTTTGCGCTCTTCGGAGTCCTAGGAATTGGCAGCACGTCACGAATATTGGAAACCCCGGTCAAGTACATGATGATTCGCTCAAAACCTAGACCGTAACCTGCATGCTTCACGCCACCGTACTTTCGGAGCTCCAAATACCACCAGTAGTCATCCTTGTTGAGCCCAAGTTCATCCATTCTGTTCTCAAGGATGTCAAGACGCTCCTCCCTCTGGGAGCCGCCAACGATTTCTCCAACTCCCGGAACCAGCAGATCACAAGCAGCTACTGTCTTGCCATCATCATTTAACCTCATGTAGAAGGCCTTTATATCCTTTGGATAGTCGGTAACAAACAACGGCTTCTTATAAACTTGCTCAGTCAAATATCTCTCATGTTCCGTCTGGAGGTCGATTCCCCACTCAACAGGGTATTCAAATTTGTGGCCGCTCTTTTTGAGCACATCCACAGCCTCGGTGTAAGTAATCCTCCCAAATTCAGAATCCACCAGCTTTTCTAGTCTGTCAATCAGACCCTTATCCATGAACTGGTTGAAAAACGCCATCTCTTCAGGGGCATTCTCAAGGACGTATCTGATTATATACTTAACCATATCCTCCGCCAGCTTCATGTTGTCCTCAAGATCTGCAAAGGCAATTTCCGGCTCAATCATCCAAAATTCTGAAGCATGTCTGGCTGTATTTGAATTTTCTGCTCTGAAAGTAGGACCAAATGTATAAACATTCTTAAACGCCATGGCGAATATTTCCGCCTCCAGCTGTCCGCTAACCGTAAGACTCGCCTCCCGACCAAAGAAATCCTGGGTAAAATCCACCTTTCCATCTTCTGTTTTCGGTACATCCCCGAGAGGAAGTGTCGTAACATGAAACATCTCTCCTGCTCCCTCTGCATCGCTTCCAGTAATAATCGGTGTATGCATATACACAAAACCCCTCTCATTGAAGAATTTATGCACTGCGTATGCAACCAGCGACCTAACCCTGAAAACTGCTGAAAAAGTATTGCTCCTAGGTCTTAGATGAGCTATCTCCCTGAGAAACTCCATAGAGTGCCTCTTGTTCTGAAGCGGATAATCCCCCGTACTCTCAGCCTCTACCACTATTTTGTTGGCCTTGATTTCAAATGGCTGCTTCGCATCAGGCGTCAGGAGCAAAACACCTTCAACCGTCAGGGCTGTGGCTATGTGTAGTTTCGCCACTTCGTCAAAGTTATCGATATTCTCTTTCTCATAGACAACCTGAACCGGCTTAAAAAAAGTGCCGTCGTTGAGTCCGATGAACCCAAACTTATTGGAATTTCTATTCGTCCTTACCCATCCTTGGATCTTGACACTCTGGCCGTCAAGGCTTGCTGCCTCTTGAAATAGTTCTTTTAAATCAATAACTTTCATACATTTTACCTCGCTTTATCTAAAGAGCTTCCGGCGTGAACCGCAGCTCACAAAATCAATTTTTTACAGTATAACACATCTAAAGACTCTTGTCTTTAGTTGCACCCATCAAAATTCGCATTGGAACTATTGGTAGGCTATTTTTTTAGCTAACTTCTCAAGTTCATCGCTAAAGAGAACCAGATAGATCTCCATGGGCAGGCTATTCCCCAAAAGTCCGCCCTCTGCAAGAAAATCGTTAATAGACGATACGGCTACTTTTATGGCTTCTTCTTTGGGATAACCGTATACGCCGGCAGAAATCAGCGGAAATGCAACGCTCCTGAGCCCGTGCTCTCTGGCCAGCACCAATGACTTTTGGTAGCAGGAACGAAGCAATTCTTCCTCCCCGTGCTTACCATCTTGGTAAATCGGCCCCACAGTATGAATGACAAACTCCGCCGGCAGATCGTAACCTCTCGTGATTTTCGCATCCCCGGTTTTGCAGCCACCGAGAAGTCTGCACTCCTCCAGGAGCTTCGGCCCGGCCGCCCGATGAATTGCACCGTCAACACCACCGCCCCCAAGAAGTCTTTCATTTGCAGCGTTCACAATGGCATCCACCTTCATTTTCGTAATGTCATCCTTCAAAATCTCCAGACCCATGCTTTTCTCCCTTCTGAAAGCTATTTTAGCCTCAAGAATATTGTGTAATTAGAATTATATATTCATTTTATCACAAAATATCGTTTTTGTTAGGGGCTTTTGCAATGTTCGGGATAGTAGTGGCTGTTTATACGCTATATATTTTTGAATCAAACTTCCAAAAAATTATTTTCAAAAATCCCTTGCATTTTAGAAAAACTAATAGTAAAATGGAGCTAACAATTAAGTAATTGTTTAATCGTTTATTTATTGTCATGTAAACGATAGCATCAAATATATCTTCTTAAGGAGAGGTACCCAAAATGACCAACACTTTAAAAAATGACAACCATAATGAGCAGAACAATCTCTCTCACGATGGGCACAACCATCACGAGAATTCTCACAATCATGATCTAACACATGATCACGAACATACTCATGACCATCACGAGCATTCTCACAATCATGGTCTAACACACGATCACGCAGACTGCTGTTGCTCTTGTGAAGACGACGGCCATCATCATAGCCATAGCCATAGCCATGGGCATGACCATCACGAGCATAATCACGAGCACGACCATCACGGTCACAGTCACCATCATCACAGCCACAGTCCTCACCATGGAGATGACAACTGTTCAGATGATCACTGCTGTGCCGCTTGTGCCGAAAGAGCAAAGACTACCCTAACACCGTCAAAAGCCACACTCTTTGACACTGAAAGAATTGTGGATTTGATTAAAATCGGGGCTGCAGCTATTTTGTTGGCATGCGGATATGCGTTCCACATGGATGTTCTGTTCTTCGCTGGCTATGTAATCGTGGGCTATGAAGTAATATGGGAAGCCCTGAAGAGTCTATTTCGTGGGGAAGCTCTGGACGAGCATTTCCTCATGTTCATATCCACAGTGGGCGCCATGTATGTAGGCCAGTATCCTGAAGCCACCGGCGTAATGCTTTTTTACAGCATCGGAGAATTTTTCGAGGATATCGCTGTGGATCGAAGCAGAAGATCTATAGCCCTTGCAATGGATATTAAATCGGAATTTGCTACCAAAAAGGTCGGGGAAGAACTTCTCACTGTTGAGCCTGAGGAGCTTGAAGTCGGGGATATCATCGTGGTAAAGCCCGGCGAGAAAGTTCCTGTTGATGGGAAAATCCTTACCGGCGTATCCACCCTTGATACAGCAGCCCTCACCGGGGAGAGTGTTCCAAGAGATGCAGAGCCTGGGGACGATATCACCAGCGGTTTCATAAACGGGAATGGCCTTCTGGAAATTGAAGTTACAGCTGCTTTTCACGATTCTGCAGTGGGCAAAATTCTCGAAATGGTAGAGTCTTCATCCGCAAGGAAGACTCACATGGAAAAATTCATAACTAAATTCGCAAAATACTATACTCCGATCGTGGTTGTGCTGGCTGTTTTGCTGGCGATTCTACCACCTGCGTTCACGGGTTGGGAAAACTTCAATGACTGGCTGTACAGGGCCATGACATTCCTAGTAATATCCTGCCCTTGCGCCCTTGTAATCTCCGTTCCAATGTCTCTCTTTACAGGGATTGGAGCCGCTTCTTCCAAGGGTATGGTTGTAAAGGGAAGCAGCTATCTGGAAGGTTTTGCAAGGCTTGGAACCATTGCTTTCGACAAAACAGGTACACTGACTCGAGGTGTTTTCGCTGTTGATGCAGTAAAGCCTTCTGACGGTGTAACGGAGGCTAATCTTATTGCTGCCGCATATTCCTGCGAGCATCTATCCAAACACACTATTGCAATGGCAATATCAGACTATGCGAAAAAGATGTTATCTGAATCTGAGCAGCAAAGCCTATTTCACGATATAACAAAATATGAGGAAATCCCCGGCCACGGCACCAAAGCTATAAACACCAATAAAATATTTTATGCCGGTAACATCAAGCTCATGAAAAAAATCGGTTTAGATGCCTCTATGGCTCAAGGAGAGACAAACTCAGGCTCTTCCGAAAATAGTTCTTCCCTTGTCTATGTTGCGGAGAGCTCAAAAGATGGCAGCAATCCTAAGTTCCTTGGCACAGTTGAGGTCAGCGACCAGATTAGACCGGAAAGTGCGGATACCATTTCAAAACTTAGAAAATTAGGAGTTGGGAGAGTCATGATGCTCACAGGGGACAGAGAGAGTGTTGCCTCATCTGTAGCAAAGGAAATTGGGCTAACAGATTATCGTGCCCAGCTTCTTCCACAGGATAAAGTTAAGACTATGTCCGATTTTATACAGGAAAGAAATGCTAAGAAACAAAAAAACACCATCGCATTTGTAGGCGACGGCATCAACGATGCTCCTGTTCTTGCAATAAGCGATGTGGGTATTGCTATGGGTGCATTTGGCTCTGATGCTGCCGTAGAAGCTGCCGATGTAGTCATGATGACAGACAGCATCGCCAAGCTTCCCCTCCTTGTTTCCATAGCCAAGAAAACAGTGAGAATTTGCAAAGAAAACATAGTTTTTGCCATAGGTGTTAAGCTAATCTTTCTTGCTCTGGGTGCTCTGGGCATGGCAAATCTCTGGATGGCTGTATTTGCAGATGTTGGAGTTACCGTTCTAGCAATCCTCAACGCGATGCGCTCACTAAAAGTTAACGAATAGTTAGTGGACAATTAGTGATTGATGACCAATTGATGCCCCAAATATAAGGATTGTGTAATAGCGTTTTATCGACAAAAAAAACGGCTCTCCAATTATGGAAAGCCGTTTTCTTCTTGTTAATGGTTATTTGCATCCTAGAGCTTATTTGAGTATAAACTGTTATTAACTAACCCTTAAGTATCTCTGTCCACTCCTTCTCTCTGAAGCCCGGAAATACACTTAGTTTGCCTTTATCTTCAACCACCAGCAGCGGTCTCTTGACCAAGAGTCCGTCTGTAGCCAAAAGATCATACTGTTCCTTTTCGCTCATGTCAGGGAGTTTATCCTTGAGACCTTTTTCTCTATATATCATTCCACTTGTGTTGAAGAATCTCTTTAGAGGTAATCCGCTTGCTTTGTGCCATTTCTTAAGTTCACTTGCGCTTGGGTTTTCAGAGTCTATCGCTCTATCCTCATGTTCAAATCCATTTTCATCCATCCACTTAAGTGCCTTCTTACAAGTGGAACATCTTGAATAACAAAGAATCGTAGTTTTCATTTCTATCGCCTCCTTGAGTATAGTGTACCCAAGGCAGCAATTATTGAAACCATCAAGAGAAGGATAAGTCCATTCAAATCATTTACATTTGCATCCGAAGTGTTCACAACTTTGGCTTTTTCCTTAATAATTCTCTGATGACTTTCACTTGAGGCCATACCCCTGTCATCTTTGCTCTTGTCTTTTTGAATATCAGCTGACTCGGTCTTATCAGTCCTACCTGAATTCTCAGTCTTCTCTGGAGTCACCATTTTATCTGAATTCTCAGTCTTCTCTGGAGTCTCCATTTTCTCTGAATTCTCCATCTTCTTAGGCTTTTCCGGCTTCACGGTCTTATCCACCGGTTTCTTCCGCTCTTTAATAACTACATGAGCATTTGCAACCCCTCTTTTTGTGTCAATAGCAATTATATGTCTTCCCTTAGTTGCATTATCCAAGAAAGTCTTTTTCAGCTTAGTTATAATGCTACCCTTTTCAATGGTGAAGTCTCGTTCTTTCTCCAAGGTTTTCTCATCAAGTTTTAAAGATTTAAAATCTTCAGGATCAACATTTATAAATCTGAGGTTTAGTCCCTTGGATTCCCCAATCGTATAGATGAAGTCGCCAGCCCCATCTAGAGTTATCGCATTGTCCTTATTTAGGATTTCAGGAGTATCTAGAACAGGCTTTTTAAGTTCACGCTCCGGCTCCGACTTCCCTTTTTCAGGGACCTTATTAGTATTATCAGTATTGCCCTTATCAGGCTTATCAGGCCTATCGTTTCCGCCATTACCCGGATCTGTGCCTTCCTTTCCGATTTCACCAGGCTTGCTAGGAACTTCACTATTTTGCTTCGTTCCTGCCTTAGCTTTCTTTTCGAACTCCGACTTTTCTGCCTCTAGTTGCCTTAATGTTTCGTCCACAATCTTTTGAGTGGTGGAAGGATCGTCAGAATCTGCTATAGCTTTAGCATTATCGATTTCTTCCTGGAATGTATCGAAAGCATCTTCAGTTGCCCACTTATTCTTGGGATCAACCTCCAAGCCGTTTTCACTTGCTATGACATTAGCGATTAAATCTTCCGCTTTCTTGATAGCATTTTTAAGATCGGTCTTGTTAACCTTCGGCATCTTCGTACCCGACTTCTTAGCGGTCTCAAATGCTTCTAGCGCTTCCTTCAATTTATTGGTGGTATTATCAACATCATCCTTATTTAAATTTTCAGCATCACCGTTGACAATATTCTCCGCCTTCAAGATTTCATCGAGAAGGTTTTGATGGAGTTTTGGTGTCACCCATTTCTCCGTAGGGGGAACTGTTGATCCGTCAGGACTTGTTTTAACACCTTTCATAGATTCTTTTGCTTTGCTTAATTCAGCTTTTAAATTGTCGAGGTTAACCGGCTCTTTCTTAGGAACGGCTTTTTTCAGGGCATCCAAAACCGCTTCTTTTGCAGCTATTGAGATTTCCACCTGCTTGCCAGCGACAAATATGCTGTCAGGGTTATTTACGACCATGGATTCTACCTCATCCATGTTCTTTCCATTGAATTTAGCAAAACCCCTTCCTTTAGCGAACTTATCCCACTGATTATCGGTGTCGTTCAGGCCTTCATGGATTCTCTCTCCCGGCACGCTATTATTATTAATTGTTTTAATTATTCTCCCATCGTCACCAACTATGAGTCTTACCTTAGCCTTGTACTGAGAGCCTCCAGCCGAGAAAGTTGATTTAGATTCCCCAAGGTATTCTTTTCCTCCAAGGTCTTCAGCCGGAACCCCGGTATCATATCCGGCAGCTTTGTAACCATTTACCACAGCATCTCTTACCGCATTAGAAGTATATGTTGCACCTGCAACACTGTCCACGCCGTGTTTACTGATATCCATGGCTTTTATCTGTGGCAAGGTTTTTCCGATGAATTTGTCGAAGCCATTTCCTTTTTCGAAGAGTTCTAATCTCTTGAGATTGTCCGTTGTTTTGTAATTGGTCTGTACCTTTGTACCATTATCAGATACGCTTACAACTCTCCCATCACTGCTTATCTTCAAAGTGATCTTCTCTGAATAGTTAAAACGATTAGTATTCGCCTCTGCATTCACAGTCTTGTCTGTTGGCGAAGCTTTGATGCCCTCATAACCCATGGCATTCAAAACAGCTGATTTGACCCCTTGAGAGATTTTCGCAAAATACTTTGATGTCTGAGCGATTGAAGCACTCCCAGGCACATGGGCACCCATGTTGTTTGCCACATCCATGTTTATAACATCTTGAAGATTCTTCCCAAGATATGCAATTTGTGCGTTATACTTCCCGGTAAAATCTCTCGCATCCTTTTTCGCAGAAAATCCTGCGCTGATTTCAATAATATCTATACTGCTGATTCTCAGGTCATCATTTAAAGTAATCGATACTCTATACTGCTTATTACCATCTTTGTAAATGCCCTTTTTTACACCTGGCGTCAACTTCGTTTCAGGCTTTACTGTACTCTTTTTACCCGATTTAAGACTATCAGTAAACTTCCTGACAGCAGCATCCATGGCTTTTGTAGCTGTGTTTAGCTCCTCTTGATTAGTAGCATCATCAAGTTTTGCATAGATTTCTTTCCCCTTGGCAATGGCTGTGTTAAGCTCTTCCATTTTAGCATTCTCAGTCCACTTGATATCCGGGGAAACTTCAGCGCCGTCAACACTTACTAAAACGCCCTCTTTAGCTTTCTCTGCAGTAGCAATGGATCTTTTCAAAGGCTCCCTGTCGAGATTGATCTCAGCCTTCTCCAGCGCATTGATGATCGCTTCCTTAGCAGACTCGAAAATCTGAGTCGTGCCACCTGCAACATATATGCTGTCCTTTGAAGCAGGAGACATTTCCTTTAGCTCATCAAGGGTTCTACCATTAAATCTTGCAAACCCTCTGAACTTGGCAAACTTATCCCAATCATTATCCGCAGGTCCTCTGCTGCTTTCTTGTTTTCTCTCCCCTGGGAAAGTGCCATTGTCGTATGCCCTTATAATCCTCTTATTCTCATCGACAATAACCCTTACCTTGGCTATTTTGTTGATTGCTGCGATTGGAGTTTTCGACTCTCCCGTGTACTCTTTTCCCTTTATTTCAATTGGAGCCTGGTCAGGATAGCCTCCTTTTTTAAATGCATTGATAACTCCCTGTCTGACAGCTTCTGTTGTAAATGTCGCCCCGGCAACTGTGTCCACGCCGTGCTTTCCGATTTCGAGGCTCTTCACTTCTGACAGACTCTTGCCCACAAACATTTCGTATCCTTTAGCATCTTCAAATTTCTTTATTCGCTTCTCATCGTCTGTCGTTACATTTTGGCCGCCGTCGTGAATTATGCTGCCCTGTGGAGTTCTTACAATAGTTCCATTGTCAGCAACACTGACAACCCTTCCATCCTGACTGATTCTAACTCTAAGCTTATGCTTATATGGTTCAGCAATTACAGGAGCTTCCGACTCTATTACTTTGTCAGAGTCTGATTCCCCTATCTTTTCAGGAATCTTTTCGCCTAGTGCATTGAGAACCGCTTTCTGCACACCTTGCGCTATAGCCGCATATCCCCATTGCTCCGACACACCCGGTACCTGGGGACTAGTTGCGAAGGTGGTATTCATATTCCTTACATCTTCTAAATCAAATCCTTTAAACCAGTTTTCCTTCTTCAGGAGATTCCAGTACTTGGTAATCGCCTGTTTGATGCTGAAAGGCTTAGAAGTTCCACCATCCACGACTTTCTCAATTTTTCCACTATCTCCAATAGTGACCTTAACCTTCACCTTTCGCGTGGGATCATTCATGTATGGAAAAACCGCTTCTCCATTGTATTCTCCCGGTGTCAACTTAATCTTGGAATCTTTACTTTTTCCATTTTCATCCGCAGGTTTATTGCTGCTAAGAGCTCTCTTAACAGCGGACTTCACTGCCTCTGTTGCAACTGTTGCACCGGTTACAACTTCAACACTGTCCACAGAATCCTTGTTCTTTCCGACAAACCTTTCAAGACCGCCACCTGCAATGAATCTGCTCCAAAACCCATCACTTCCTGATGGTGCCTTGGTTCCATTGTCCATGACCCTGGTGATATTGCCATCTCCGTCAGTCAACACTCTGACTTTTGCTTTGTAATTGAACCCTCCAACTAAGGCATCTCCTTCCAGCGCCTTTTCACCTTCTGCAAATACACCGGTCCAACCTCCGATACCCATAGCAAGGCACAGGCACAGAAAGCATGATGTTAGGCGTTTCCCACTTGTCATTGATGTTAGGCGTTTCGCCCTTGTCACAAATGTCTTTCTCAAATTAACATCCTTTCTTCATACATGTTTCGGATATAACTGACATTGTGCTCACCATTCATTTTGCTAATCCAATATATCATGATAAATATAATGCTGTAAATATACGTAACGCCGTATTTTAAAGCAATTCTGTGGCATTGTTGACATAGGCTAATAAGCTATGTCCACACCTGTTACAAGAAGCGTTACTAGAACAACATTTAATATCATACTTACAATATTATTCCTTTAATTTCAAAAAACAGTCATTTATGACTGTTTTGAATAACATTGTTTCCTTATACTATTTTTGTTATGCACCCTATTCCCAATATCCTTCTTGAGGATACTTAATGGTCTCAATTCATGCCGGCTTTCTCAGTCTCTTCACCCTTTGGTTTATCATTTTTCATGACTTAGCAAGCCCTTTTCACAACATTCTCCTCTAAATCGTGCCATTCTAACTTATCAAAGTATTCAGCATGATCCTTGAGAAATGAATATGTGAATGTAACGCTACCGAAATCTGAGTTTTCTGAAAACCCTGCCCTTTTATATATAGCACCATCTGCGTGCCTTTCAAGATTGAATTTATCCATGTAATATTTTATCTTATCTTCAATAAAATCCTTTTCAA
>JASBYX010000009.1 GCA_029983755.1 Anaerovoracaceae bacterium | reverse complement strand
TGAAGGAATTCGCTATCTAATCAATTTGGATAGTGCGGAAATACAACAGAACTTTGCCGGAGGAGTTGCACCGCCGGACAAGGTGGAGTCGGAGGTGGACACAACTTGAGTATTTATATGTCAAGAGCCGAGTTGGAAGAAATCAGCGAAGGCTTGATAACAGCTTATGCTAATAAGTTTAGCAATCGAGTGATTCAATCCATCGACATAGAACATTTCATTACAGAATTTCTTATGTTACGAATTGAATACGCTTCTTTCGCAGAAGATGATGCAGGCAGGATTGGCTTTCTGGCAGATGGAGCAACACCACTGCTGGTACATCAGGACGGAAAAATTATTCCCTTTGTTTTCCCGAAAGATACCATCGTACTTGATAAATTTCTTCTTGCTGAAAAGGAGCAGGGACGTCGCAGATTTACAATGGCACACGAAGCGTCACATCATATCTTGAGTAAGATGTATGCAATGCCGAGTGAAGGACGCTTTCATGCAGAGTATGACAGTGAGCGTAGTTATTCCAAAGAGGAACTGGCTCAGATGTTTGCGTCTGTTGAGTGGCAGGCAGATACAATGGGAGCTTCGCTTCTTATGCCGAGAAGAATTATTGAAAATGCCTTGGCGAAATATAATCAGTCAAATCCGATAAGAGTTTATGGCGATAATACCATTACTTCAAAGGATAAAGCAGTTATCCGCAGAATGGCAGCTTATATCGGAGTATCTTATACAGCCTTGGTTATCAGATTGAGAGATATGGGGCTATTTGAGTATCACAATATCCTTGAGTACATTTCCAATGAGTTAAATCTAGGAGGTGTTTCACAATGAGGTTACAGACTCAGGTAGAACCTGAAATACAAAAGAGATTGCTTCTGTCAAGAGTAGAAGCAGAAAGTCTGAAAGAGCGTGATATTCTCTGCCCGACTTGCGGGTTCAGGATACAAAGAGTTTTTTCAGACGCAACCGGACATTTGAGTGTGAAGTGTCAGAAATGCAAGAATGTCCATATCTTAAATCTCGCTTACTTCCGCAGAATCCGCAGGAACGGATATGGCAGGAATTGCAGGCGATGAAGATTACAAGTAAATATCATAACGATTTCTAATCGAGTAAGCGGAGATAAGCAATTTATTTGCTAAACTACCAAGCACCGTACGAAGCCGGATAAGTGAAGAATAGAAATATTCTTTGCTGTCCAGATTCGACGGTGCTTTTTTTGTTGCTGTTTTATTCGATTATGCTTCGTGCAGTATTAGGTCTTTTCCCTTACTTGGGAAAGGACTTTTATGTTTTATAACGTATGGCAGTGCCAGATAGCTGAGTACCCGTAATCTCCGAATTTTGAAACTTATCAATTTTTCAAAATTCAAAGGAGATTACGGAAATGACAAACAAACTTACATTAACAGAACAAGAAGAATTATTTGCAAAGGATTGTAAACTGATAAATCTTAAATACGAATATAACGGTTATACCGGAGATGAGAGATGGGCGATTATTACGGAATTATCGGTAAAAGAGCTTTGGGAGAAGTATCCACTTGTTATAGAAAGATATTCTCCGTTTGTTCATCTTTCCATTGCACAGGGAGAGGTAATTGATGATGCAAACCGAAATGAGGACAAGTATGCAAAGAGAAGTAGTCGCACACTTGACTGCTATGGATATGACGATGAAATGTCATCACAGTTCCATAAAGAACTTGCCATTATGTTTGACGACCCGTTTGAAAGAGCAGAAGAAGAAAGGCTTGAACTGGAAAGAGAAGAATTGCGTCAGTGTGAAATTAGAAAAGCAAGAATAGCACTTTCAATGTTGCAGCCACTTCAAAGGGAACGCCTTATGAAGAATGTGTGTTGCGGTCTGAGTTCCAGAGCGATTGCAAAGCAGGAGGGTGTATATTACAGCTCCGTAGATAAGTCTATTGCAGCGGCAAAGAAAAACTTTATCAAATTTTATGAAAATCTATGATTTTGGGTGTGCATTTCAGCATCCTTTGTCCAAATGAGTGAAGGGGTTATTTCATTCCGGATACGAATGACACTTTAAAAATTTGATTCTTGTGAGGTTATGTATATGAAAGAAAAAATGATTTGTCGTGGGGATTTATTCTACTATGACTTTGGAGATAACAGTGGTTCAGTACAAAGCGGAGAACGTCCGGTGCTTGTCGTTCAGGCAGACGATTATAACCAGAATGCTCCGACGATTATTGTTGCAGCGGTTACAAGTGTAATCAAGAAAAGATATTTGCCATCGCACATTATTCTTGGCGAGGAGTTTGGACTGAAGAAACCGTCAATGGTTCTTCTGGAGCAGATACGGACAGTCAATAGAGAGGATTTGCGTGAATACATAGGTACGGTAGATGACGATAAACTTTTCAGGCAGATAAACGCAACTTTGAAAAAGACTTTTGGACTTTGGGTTTACAAGCCGGAGGCGAAAGAAAATATTCGCTGCCTATGCCCGAAGTGCCTGAATGATTACATCCACAATCCGGACTATATCGTAAGGCGACTTGACCCATTTGCAAAGCGAAAAGACAGATGTGATAAGTGTGATGGAGATGGTTGGGATTATGTTGTTACCGATAGATATTCATCCAAGAAAGAAAAGAGGTGCAAGAATGTCTAACAGTAGTGTAAAGAAGCAGAGTTATAATGTGCCGCTTTGGGTAAAACCCAATTTGTCAATAAAAGAAGCATCTGTATATTCCCGCATACCGACAAGCAAACTTTACGAAATAACGGAAGAGCAGGATTGTACTTTTGTACTTTGGATAGGTAGTCGAAGAATGATAAAGAGGAAAGCTTTTGAGGAATATATTGAAAAACAGTATTCAATCTAACCGAAAAGTCAAATGTGTGATGGGCAGAGTCGCATCATTGGCTCAATAACGACTTTTGAGTATGCTGTAACCACACGAAGGAGGTTACAGCATATGAATAGTAAAAATAATACCGAGAAAAAAGAACTTTTGAAAAGAGGTGGGAAAATGTCTGATGGCAGTAAAGAGAAGCAAAATTACAAAGTTCCTTTATGGAATAAGCTTAATTTGTCGATAGAAGAAGCGTCTATATATTCCAATATAGGAACAGGGAAACTTTATGAAATGACAGAAAAACCAGATTGCCCTTTTGTCCTTTGGGTAGGTAGTCGTAGGATAATAAAGCGAAAAGTATTTGAAGAGTATATTGCAAAACAGTATTCAATTTGAGGAGGATATGAATGAGTAACGCAATCAAAAAAGAAAGATTAGAAGTACCAATATGGCATAAGCCGTTTCTGACTATTGAGGAAGCAACAGCTTATACCGGAATTGGCAGGGATACACTTCGTGAAATGACGAGGTTTGCTGATTGCCCATTTGTGTTATGGGTAGGACATCGTCGAATGATAAAAAGAGAATTATTTGATGAATATATTGAAAAGATGTATGACATTTAGGAGGTTGGGACGATGAAAGTTGACTTCACAGACAAAGAAATGATTGCTTATAAGGAACTTCTTATAGAAAAGAAAAAAGAGCAGCCATTTTGGAAGAAGAAATGTTTGTCGGTAAATGAAACCGCCGCCTATACAGGTATCGGAAGGGGAAAAATACGAGAGCTGATGAAAGTGAAAGGCTGTAATTTTGTGACGACGGACGGTTATCAGCAATATGTTATCATCGACAAATTTGTGGAATTTATCATTAACAGACAAGAAATATAGGAGGAATATTCGTGGCAAGACCAAAAAGAAAAGATAAGTCAAGAACAGTCCTTCGTACTGGGGAACTTCAAAGAAGCGATGGAAGTTACCGATATAGTTGGACTGATGAAAACCATAAACGAAGATATGTTTATGCAAAAACACTTGAAGCACTCAGGATTAAAGAAGAAGCGATTGAAAAGGACAAAAGTGATGGTATAAAAGCAGAGGCACGATATATTACCATCAATGATTTGTATGAGTTATGGATAGACCTGAAGCGAGGTTTGAAAAACAATACCTTTGAGAATTACAAATATATGTACGAAACATTTGTCCGTCAGCAAATTGGCTCTAAAAGAGTTTCCGCATTTCTGAAATCTGACGTTAAAAGATTTTATAATTATCTTGTAGATGAAAGAGGCTTGAAGCCTGCAACGGTTGATGGTGTTCATAACATTCTTCATCAGATATTCGATATGGCGGTTGATGATAACTATATTAGAAACAACCCGACAAATAATGTTTTAAGGGAATTGAAGAAAGCCCATTGCTTTAAGACAGAAAAACGCAGAGGACTGACTCGACCTGAACAGGAATTGTTTATGGATTATCTGAAGAACTCTAAAACAGCCGTATATTGGTATCCGGTGTTTGCAGTAATGCTTGGAACTGGATTAAGAGTAGGAGAAGTTACTGGACTCAGATGGTGTGACATTGATTTGGAAGAGGGAATTATAGACGTTAATCATACATTGGTTTATTATGACCATAGAACTTCTGAAGGCAAGAAAGGCTGCTACTTCAATGTAAATACGCCAAAGACAGAAGCGGGAAACAGGCAAGTTCCAATGCTTGACTTTGTTAGAGAAGCATTTGTTATGGAAAAGCAGCGACAAGAGCTGCTAGGGGTTCACTGCGAAGCAACAGTAGATGGATATACAGATTTTATATTTCTTAATCGCTTCGGTCAGCCGCAACATCAATCGACTTTGAATAAGGCAATCCGACGTATTATCCGTGATTGCAATGATGAGCAGTTTTTGAAAACAGAAAATCCAGAAGTGCTTCTCCCACATTTTAGCTGTCACTCGCTTAGACATACATTTACGACAAGAATGTGTGAAGCTGGAGTAAATATCAAGGTTATTCAAGATACACTCGGTCATAAGGATATAACAACGACCCTGAACATTTATACCGATGTAACCAAGGAACTAAAGAAAACAGAGTTCGAGGGATTAGATAAATATTTTGACAATTCAATAGCTTAAAAAGGAAGCAGCGTACTTTGAAGTTGAAATTCAGTATGCTGCTTTTGTCTGCCCGATTGACTTGCTCCATAATAATGATTATAATATTAAGAAACAAAGACATTGAAAATTTAATCAAGAATTTACCCCAAATACATCAAATAATACCCCAATACTGTTGTAGAACGCAAATTTTAAAGCTAAAAAGGGTATTATAATTAGGCGAAAATAGCGATAAATGCCATTACTTGTTATTAAAGCCCTTTTCAGAATTGTGGCGGAGAAAGTCCCAACTATGAAGCCTATAGACAAGTAGAGATATATAATTATATTGTTAAGATGGTATGAATGGCAGACCCTGATTTTTAAAAGAGGGGTCTGCCATTTTTGATGATGAAACTTGTATATTCTCAAGATTTAAGGCAACGAATGATATTTTTGCTGAGAACGCATGGTATTTTCGGAACTGTCTGGTTAGAGCAAACTATAATAACCTTCATCAGTCGAACTTCAGACGAGCAACTAGTTTAAGTACAAAGCGATTAGAAGAAAATCTAGTCGCTTTTTTAATTGTGCGATTTAGATTTAAAAAAATTTGACATGACACCTGAAAAGTGATATTGTAGGGTACATCTTATTTAAAAAATTTTAAATAAAATATTTTAAATAAGCCAGACAAAACCATATTGAAACCAAAACCAAAACCAAAAACGAAAACAAAAACCAACAAACTATTATTAAAAAGGAGAAATTAAAATGACTTTAGACAAGATTAAGAACAAGATGGTAGAAACCCTTAGCGTAGACGAAGAAAAGATAAGCCTGGAGGCAAAACTTGCTGATGATTTAGGAATCGATTCTCTAGATGCTGTTGAACTAGCAATGGCACTTGAAGAAGAGTTTGACATCAAACTGTCTGACGATGAACTGCAAAAACTTGTAACAGTCAAGGATATTCAGGACGTTGTGGAAAAGCACCTAGCTAAATAGTTTAAAGCATCTGCTAAATGAAAGTCATGAGAAGATACAAATGGACAATAAGAAACTTGTAAAAGAGATTATTGACATCTTCCAGGGGACAGACCTTGCAAACATGGAGATAGAGATTCCTGATTTTCGTCTGTCCCTATCTAAAAACACAAACTCCAAAGAGCACTCTGATATCACGATTCAGGAGGGGGTCGGAGGTGGCCATGCTGCCTCTACCATTGACCCTTCCAAGTCAGCCCCAGAGATAGCACTAAGCCCCGGAGAAACCGTAAAAAGCCCCATCGTAGGAACATGTTTTGTTGCACCGGGACCTGACAAAGACCCCTTTGTCAAGACAGGAGATGTGGTGGAAGAAGGCCAGCCCCTCTGCATCATTGAAGCAATGAAAATGATGAACGAAGTGTGTGCCCCGTATAAACTGAAGGTTCTAAAAGTGAACTGCGAAAACAACAAGATGGTAGAGTTCGGAGAACCTTTGTTTGAGGTGGAGAAATGCTGAAGCGAGTGCTCGTAGCAAACCGTGGGGAAATAGCTGTCAGGATAATAAGGGAATGTATAGACAGAAACATCGAAACTGTGGCTGTTTATTCTACGGAAGATGAAAATGCCCTTCATGTTATTTTGGCAGATGATTCGGTGTGCATCGGCGGACCGTCCCCTAGGGACAGCTATCTGAATATGGACAATCTCATTGAGGCTGCTCTTGGAAAAGGATGCGATGGAATACATCCGGGGTTTGGATTTTTGTCGGAAAACCCGGAGTTTGCCAAGCTTTGCAAGGAGAACGGAATTAAATTCATCGGTCCTGCTCCGGAAGTTATAGAGGCTATGGGGAACAAAGCAGCGGCAAGAGACATGATGATAGGCGCCGGAGTGCCTGTTGTTCCAGGGTCTGACGGAGTTTTGAGGGATTTGGAGGCTGCCAAAGTAACTGCAGAGAAAATCGGCTATCCCGTATTGATTAAGGCATCATCGGGAGGCGGAGGCAGAGGTATGCGTAGGGTTGACTCTAAGGATGCCTTGGAGAGAGCCTTTGAGGAAGCCGCAATGGAAGCTGAGACAGCCTTCGGAGATAGAACCCTGTACATGGAGAAACTTATTTTGTCCCCGAGGCATATAGAGGTTCAGGTACTGGGTGATGCCTATGGGAACGTTGTTCACTTGGGAGAGCGAAATTGCTCCATACAGAGAAAGAATCAAAAGATGCTTGAGGAAGCTCCTGCTTTCGGACTCGATGGAGAAACCAGAGAGGCACTGTGCCGAGCTGCTGTGAAGGCTGCAAAGGTCTCAAATTACGAGGGTGCAGGAACTGTGGAGTTTGTCTTGGATGGGGATAATAAATTCTATTTCATAGAGATGAACACCAGAATTCAGGTGGAGCACCCTGTGACGGAAATGATAACGGGAGTGAATATCGTAGGTGAGCAGCTGAAAATCGCTGCCGGCCTTCCCTTGAGCTTTACCCAAGAAGATGTGAGGTTTAAAGGCCATGCATTAGAATGCAGGATATGTGCAGAAAGACCCCTTGAGAATTTTGCGCCTTCTCCGGGGAAGGTGGATTTCGTACACTTTCCGGGGGGTAACGGTGTAAGGGTGGAGAGCGCCCTTCACTCAGGATCGAACGTCAGCCCCTACTACGACTCCATGGCGGGGAAGATAATTACCTATGGGGACACCAGAATAGAAGCCGTCAGAAAAATGAGACGGGCTCTAGGTGAGATGATCATAAGGGGAATTGAGACAACCTTGAGCTTTCAGTACATGATTCTTTACAACAAAGCATTCCTAAGGGGCGATTACACCACGGCCTTTATGGAAGAGAACGCAAAGGACATAATCGATATTCTCAAAACCGCAGATGATATTGAAATCACTGAGGATATCAACGCTGATGATCTTAAGGCTGCCGAGCATGTTAAGACCTCTGATGATATCAAACCTGCCAATGACAAGGAAAGAATTCTTTAGTATATAGCTTACACAATTATGAACAGATTTTTTAAAGAAAAAAAGAACCTTCTGAGAACCCTAAATCGGATTCTAAGGACGGAAGACGACATAGAAAAACTGCGAAATGACAACGAGCGGCTCATATGCCCAAACTGCAAAGAAACCGGCAAAAGAAGTGAGCTTCGTGAAAATTTTTACGTGTGTAAATCATGCGGATATCACGGGCACCTCACTGCAAGAGCAAGGATTAACACCATCTGCGACAGGGGTACTTTTCGAGAGTTCAGCAGGTGGATAAAGGGATACGACCCACTTAAATTTCCCGGATATGAGGAAAAAGTCAAAGACGCTCAGGAAAAATGTCAGCTCCCGGAGGCTGTCATCACGGGAACCGGACGGATTCAAGGTCACAAAACAGTCATATGCGTAATGGACGGCAGATTCCTCATGGCCAGCATGGGGATGGCGGTAGGTGAAAAAATAACAAGGGCTACAGAGTATGCAGCAAAGAAATCCTTGCCCCTTATAATATTTTCTGCTTCCGGGGGAGCCAGGATGCAAGAGGGAATAATATCCCTTATGCAGATGGCAAAGACGTCGGCGGCAATCAAGAAATTCAGCGACGAAGGAAACCTGTTCATTTCAGTAATGACAGATCCTACCACCGGTGGGGTTACAGCAAGCTTTGCATCCCTAGGAGATATTCAGATTGCAGAACCGGGAGCCCTAATCGGATTTGCAGGACCTAGGGTGATTCGCCAAACCATAGGGGAGGAATTGCCAAAGGGTTTTCAAAGTGCAGAGTTCCTAAAGGAACATGGTTTTCTGGACCAGGTGGTTCATAGAAAAGATATGAGGAAAACCCTTGGAGATATTTTGGGACTGCACGTAAGATTGTCCTTAAGAGAAAAGAAGAAACTTGCACATCTTCATAGACAGGTTGAAACCATCGAAGGGTTAGAGAAAGCCCCCACAGGTGAAGTTTACGAAAGGGCAGAGCGCGCTCGCTTGTTTGGAGCTTACGAAAGAGTAGAGCGGGCTCGTTCAAAAGAAAGACCAACTGCCAAAGACTATATTGAGAAAATTTTTAAAGATTTCTATCCATTAGCAGGAGATAGACTCTATGGTGAAGATAGTTCCATCATTGGGGGAATTGCAAGTTTCAGAGGACTACCTGTGACCGTGATAGGTCAGCAGAAAGGAAGAACCTTGGAAGACAATTTGAAGTACAGGTTCGGAATGCCAAACCCCGAAGGTTACAGGAAGGCAGAAAGGCTGATGCTCCAGGCAGAAAAGTTCGGAAGACCCGTTATAACTTTCGTAGATACCCCGGGAGCATACCCAGGCAAAGAAGCAGAAGAAAACGGTCAGGGCAGTGCAATAGCACACTGTCTTTTTACCTTGAGCCGCTTGAAAGTTCCCGTTATCAATATATTCATTGGAGAAGGGGGCAGCGGCGGAGCACTTGCCATAGGCTTTGGGGATAAGATGATTATGCTGGAAAACAGCATCTTCTCCATACTGTCACCTGAGGGTTTTGCCAGCATACTGTGGAAGGATTCAGCCAAGTGGAAAGAAGCCGCAAGAGACATGAAGCTGACTTCATATGACCTTTTGGAAATGGGAATATGTGATGAAATAATACTCGAGAAAATGGCAGAAAGAACAGCAGAAGATGGTATGAGTTTTTCTCCCGAGGTATTTGAGGAAATCGCAGAGGGAATCGCAAAAGCTCTGGAAGAAACCCTTTCACTAAAGCCCTCAGACCTTGTGGAAAAAAGATATAGGAAGCTAAGGCGCATCGGGAAGGATTTGATTTAGATGAAGTTCATTGGATTTGGAAGCTCCCACGGGCAGAAGCAGGTTACAAATGATGACCTTTCGAAGGTTATGGACACCACAGACGAGTGGATAAAAAGAAAGACCGGAATCGAAAGCAGATGGTTTGCAGGGGATAATGAAACCAATGCTGACATGGCATATTCCGCAGCCTTGGAGGCCATGGAAGATGCCGGCATCGATGATACAAGGGAAATTGACGGGATGATCGTCTGCACCTTCACCCCGGACAGGGCAACTCCAGGGGTGGCTAACGAAGTGGCTGGGCGCCTTTCTCTAAAGGAAGAAATACTTTCAATAGATGTGAACGGAGCATGCTCCGGGTTTGTGTACGGCTGCACTGTGGCAGATGCATTGCTGCGGACGGGAAGTTACAACAAAATACTTGTAATCGGAAGTGAACGGATCTCTCAGGTTATGCCTCTATCTGACAGAAACACCGACGTGCTCTTCGGAGACGCCGCCGGTGCAGTAGTGTGCACCACCTCGGAGGATGGGTGTTTTGTTGCAAAGAATGGACTGATACCAAACAGCCAGGTCCTGTCCTGCGGAAGGTTTGACCCTCAGATAAAAATGCAAGGTCAGGAAGTTTACCGATTTGCGGTGAACAAGGTACCGGAGGTTGTCAGGGGAGTCCTTGAGGAGAGCAAACTTTGTGCCTCGGAAATCGACTGGTTCGTCTTCCACCAGGCAAACGAGAGGATTATAAAGAGCACCATGGAAAAGCTTGAAATCCCAATGGAAAAAACTTTTATGAACATTCAGAGCTATGGGAATACTTCTGCGGCGAGCATACCTGTGGTCCTTGGAGATATGAGGAAGAGGGGACTTTTGAAGGAAGGCATGAGGGTGCTTTCTGTGGGCTTCGGCGCAGGCCTCACCTATGGGGCAATGATTTGTAAACTTTAGGGAAACAACCATTAGATGATGAGGGAGAAATCTAGGAGTTAGAGAATGAATATTAATGAGATTTTTGGCACAAAATACCCGATTTTTCAAGGTGGTATGGCACAGGTTGCCACAGGTGAGTTTGCGGCCTCCGTGTCCGAAGCAGGGGCAATGGGGATAATTGGTTCAGGGGCCATGGATGAGAAGGCTTTGGCAGAGGAGATAAGGAAGGCTAAGGAGCTTACAGACAAGCCTTTTGGAGTGAATCTGATGCTGATGAATCCAAGAGCTGATGAGATGGCCAAGGTCATAGGAGATATGGGGGTTTCTCTTGTGACAACAGGTGCAGGAAACCCGGGTAAGTATGTGAAGATGTGGCAGGGAGCAGGAGTTAAAATATTCCCGGTTGTGTCTTCGGTTGCTCTTGCAAAGAGGCTTGCATCACTTGGTGTCGATGGGCTAATTGCTGAGGGAACAGAAAGCGGAGGACACATAGGAGAACTGTCAACCATGGTTCTTCTTCCTTTGGTTGCTGAAGCTGTGAACATACCCGTTATTGCTGCCGGGGGAATAGCCACAGGTAGGCAAATGCTCGCAGCTGAGATTTTGGGTGCCTCAGGCGTACAGATGGGAACCTTGTTTCTCTCAGGTGAAGAGTGTCCCATACACGAAAACTACAAAAAAGCCGTATTGAGTGCCAGAGATAGGAGCACAATAGTCACAGGAAGAATATCAGGGGCTCCTGTGAGAGTCCTAAAAAATCAGATGGCCAAGGAATATCTAAGGCGGGAGCAGGAGGGAGTAGACAAGATGGAGCTCGAAAAATATACCCTCGGAGCTCTCAGAAAAGCTGTTAAAGATGGTGATGTGAACCATGGATCCCTCATGGCAGGTCAGAGTGCTGCCTTTGTTAATGAGGTTAGACCGATTAAAGAAATTCTATCCTCCATAATGAGGGAGTATGAGGATGCTAAGGAGAAGGTATGAAAAAATCCCGAGAATTCAAAGATAGAATGCATAGCCTCGGGAATGAGATCCGTGAAAGGCTAATAGAGAAAAATCCAAAGTGGTGCAATCTGGAATACCCCATAATACAAGGGGGAATGGGAGTTGGTATATCCATGGGCAACCTTGCCGGAGCAGTTGCAGCGGAGGGTGGCATGGGGATAATTTCTACTGCCCTAATTGGCTTTCGAGAGGATGGGTTTAAAACTGATCATATCAAGGCTGACCAGGATGCTCTGAGAAAGGAAATCCGTCTGGCGAAAAGTATTGCAAAGGGCCGTGGCATGATAGGTATAAATGCGATGACCGTCACCAAGGACTTTCGTCAGTGTGTGAAGGTTGCCGTTGAAGAAGGAGTTGACTGTATAATTTCAGGAGCAGGCCTCCCCCTGAGCTTGCCGGAGTTTGTGGATTCCGATGCCGGTAATATCCACAAAAATGTCCTCCTTGCTCCAATAGTTTCAAGTGCCAAGGCAGCTAGGCTTATGATCAGATCATGGGAAAGAAACTACCATAGGCGACCTGATTTTTTCGTTGTTGAAGGAAGAGATGCAGGGGGGCATCTGGGATTCAAACCTGAGGAGCTTTCCCATGACACCTCATACTCCCTTGAGGCCATCGTTAGGGATGTGGTGGATGTAGCCTGTGATATTCCTGTGTTTGTAGGTGGCAGCATTTTCGATGCAGATGATATCGAAAGGGCTTTGAGCTGGGGAGCGATGGGAGTCCAGATAGGCACAAGGTTTATTGCTACATGTGAGTGCGATGCTAAAGAAGGATTCAAAAAAGCTATTTTGTATGCCGGGGCAGAGGATATTACGATAATCCAAAGTCCTGTCGGGCTACCCGGCAGGGCCATCAACTCCAAGCTTCTGGGAGATGTGAAAGAAAAAGGCAGGAAACCACCGAAGAAATGTATAAACTGCATAACAACTTGCAATCCAAAAACCACCCCATACTGTATAAGCGAGGCATTGATTGCCGCCTACTATGGGGATGAAGAAAACGGTCTCTTTTTCTCAGGATCAAATGTGGGTAGGATCAACAAAATAGTTTCCGTGAAGGAGCTGATGGCGGAGCTAGCGGTTCCCTTCAAGTAGCAGCTAATGGGGACGTTAAACCCTCATTGGCAATACATAACTTGCCATAATTTACCTTAGGTTTGAATCTACCTACATCTATCTACATATATGGAAAGGATTAAAAAATGAAAACTGCATTCTTATTTCCGGGTCAGGGAAGTCAGAAAGTCGGCATGGGGAAAGACTTCTATCAAGACGGTAGATTCCCTGAATTTAAAAAGATAATGGATCTTTTAAATGAGGACCAGAGAAACATAGCATTTGACGGTTCCGAGGAGGAACTTTCCAGAACCTTCAACACCCAGCCTACCATGCTCGCGGTGAGCCTTGGAATCTTCAAAGAACTAAAAGAAAGGGGGATAACCCCGAAGTACGCTGCCGGACTCAGCCTTGGAGAATACACAGCCCTTGCCGCAGCAGGGGTATTTTGTGAACCAAAAGAAGCTATAGAGCTTGTTAAATTTCGTGCTCTGGAAATGGAGAAGGCCTCCAAAGACATTGATTCTGCTATGATAGCAATTATGGGGATGGATTTAGAGGATATTGAAAAATGCTGCACAGAGTGTTCCACAATCAAACACTTTGCTGAAGTGGCGAATCTCAACTGTCCGGGGCAGGTGGTTGTCTCAGGGGAAAAGAGTGCGGTGGAAGATGTCGCAGAAATGATAAAGAAAAAGGGGGCTCTAAGGGTCATTCCTCTGAAAGTTTCAGGACCTTTTCATACTTCATACATGAAGCCTGCCGGGATTGCTGTCAGGGAGAAACTTAAAGATATGAGCATAGGGAAGGCAGATTTTGAGGTCTTTTCAAATGTCACAGGGAATATTTATGGGAAAGATGACGATTTAGGGGAGATGCTGGAAAAACAGGTTTCAGGAAGAGTCATGATGGAAGCATCTCTCAGAAGAATGATCGCCTTCGGAGTTGATTGTTTTGTGGAAATAGGTCCGGGGAAAACTCTGGCGGGATTTTTGAAGAAAATCGATAGAAGCATTAAGGTTATTGGAATCTCTGATGTAAATGAGCTTGAGGACGCATTAGGGGAGCTTAAGGAGTGAATATGGAGAGAAAAACAGCTATCGTTACGGGAGCCAGCAGGGGTATAGGAAGGGCTATCGCTTGTGAGCTTGCCAAAGAAGGCATGAATATTGTAATTAATTATGCAAGCAGCGAAGACGCAGCAAAGAAGACTTTGGAGGAATGCAGAAGGGAAGCTATTGAATCGGGAAATGATGAAATTAAGGTTATCCTTGCAAAGGGGGATATCTCAAAGGTTGTGGACTGTGAGAACATTTGCAAAACCGCTTTGGAGGAGTTTGGAAGAATTGATGTGCTTGTGAATAATGCAGGTATAACAAGGGATTCACTTGCAATGAGAATGAGTGATGAGGATTTTGATATAGTCGTAAAAACCAATCTCTATGGCCCGTTCTATATGATGAGGCAGGTGACAAGGCCTATGATGAAGCAGAAGTTTGGCAGGATAATCAACATATCTTCTGTAACAGGACTTATTGGAAATGCCGGGCAGATTAACTACGCCGCAGCGAAGGCAGGCCTCATCGGGATGACAAAAACTTTTGCAAGGGAGATGGCAACAAGGGGTATCACTGTAAATGCAGTGGCTCCGGGTTTTGTAGATACGGACATGACTTCTGCCCTTCCTAAAGATGTGGAGAAATCTATGGAAACTGCCATTCCTGTAAAAAGAATCGGCACGCCAAATGATATTGCGAAAGCTGTAAGTTTTCTGGCTTCAGATGGTGCAGGATATATTACAGGAGAGGTTTTGAGAATAGATGGCGGACTGGCAATTTAGCCTCGTAATATAGGATTTGGGGCTAGATTTAAGAACTAGATTTAAGTGCAGGGTAAGGCTTGTGATTACATTTAAGAGATGGATTTAAGGCTTAGGGAAGCAATCCATTTTTAGGAGGAAAAATGAGAAGGGTTGTAATAACAGGAATGGGAGCGGTATCCCCTATAGGAATAGGGGTCAAGGAAATGTGGGAAGGTGCCAAGACAGGGAAGCTTGGTATTTCTATGATTGAGGGTTTTGACACTTCAGATTTCAAGGTCAAAGTAGCCGGGGAAGTTAAGAATTTTGATCCCACAGAAGTCATGGATAAGATGGAAGCAAGGCGAACTGCAAAGTTTACCCAGTTTGGACTTGCTGCTGCCGTTGAGGCCTTTAAACAGAGCGGACTTTCCATGGATGAAGAGGATCCCATAAGGTTCGGTGTAAACGTTGCCAGTGGTATAGGTGGTCTGCCAACAATAGAAAGGGAGCACTCAAAGGGAGAAAAAAATGGCTTCGATAGGGTTTCTCCACTTTTCGTGCCCTCTAGTATAACTAACATGGCAGCAGGATTAATAGCTATAAGGCTTGGATTTCAGGGGAGCTGTACCTGTGTGGTTACTGCCTGTGCATCAGGGACAGATGCCATAGGAAGCGCATTTCACCAGATCAGAGACGGTTATGCTGATGTCATGGCTTGCGGTGGTGCCGAAAGCTGTATCTCACCCTTGGGAATAGGTGGTTTTACTTCCATGAGGGCTCTGTCTGACTCAAATGATCCTGCCAGAGCATCCATACCATTTGACAAGGAACGAACAGGATTTGTCATGGGAGAGGGAGCAGGGATTCTCATACTGGAAGAATATGAGCATGCTGTTAAGAGAGGCGCAAAAATACTGGGCGAAATTAAAGGTTACGGTGCATCCTGTGATGCTCATCACATGACAGCACCCCTTGAAGATGGAAGTGGAGCAGCAAACGCTATGAAGCTTGCCATGAAGGATGCAGGAATTGAGCCGTCAGATATTAGATATATCAACGCCCACGGAACCGGAACACCCCTAAATGACAAGGGAGAAACCAAGGCAATCAAGCTAGCTTTCGGTGAACATGCAAAGACCTTGACTATTTCCTCAACAAAGTCCATGACAGGGCATCTCCTTGGAGCAAGCGGAGCTGTAGAGAGCATATTGACCGTTAAAGCTCTCGAAAACTGTTTTGTGCCACCTACAATCGGATACGAGAAGTACGATGAGGACTGCGACCTGGATATTTGTCCAAACATTGGGAAAAGCCTAGAAAACTGCAAATATGCAATGTCAAATTCCCTAGGGTTCGGTGGACACAACTCCTCCCTGGTATTCGTAAAATCAAATTAAAATTTTCAGATCTGTGTTAAAAGTTAGGTAAATTGGTATATAATAAGGAGTAAATAAATGAAGCTTGATATAGAAGAAATTAAGGCGATTCTTCCCCATAGGTATCCATTTCTTCTGGTGGACAGGGTTACAGACATGGAGCCCGGAAAGTTTGCCCACGGACTAAAGTGTGTTTCAGCAAACGAGATGCATTTCGTTGGACATTTTCCGGAGAAAGGGATTATGCCGGGGGTGCTGATATTAGAGGCTTTAGCTCAGACAGGGGCATGCGCAATTTTGAGCATGAAAGAAAACCGTGGGCGAATTGCTGTTTTCGGCGGAGTGAAGAATTGTAGATTTAGAGGGATGGTCGTTCCCGGAGATGTTTTGGAGCTTTCCTGTGAGATTACAGGTCATAGGGGGGCTGTAGGCTTTGGACATGCGGTTGCAAAAGTAGATGGCAAAGTTGTCTGCGAAGGGGATCTTTCATTCAGCGTTACTTAATTACTCCTTCATTGCTCCTTTATTGAATCATTGATGAACCGGGAATTTTGACGGGGTGAAGAAATGCTGAAAGAGAATTTTTCTAGAGTGTATGATAAGTTTAAACTGCTGCTTTACAGTAGAGCGTTCAGGAGTTTGGGTGATGGGAAGAATGACGATCTCACATCCTTTGAGGTTCTTTGTATGGAAATCATCGGAGCGCTTAAGGAGCCTACAATCAATGAGTTTGCCGAGGCTGCACAGCTTTCATCTCCTAATGCGACTTATAGGATAGGGCAGCTCATCAAGAAGGGATACATCAAGAGAATTCGAAGTCAGTACGATAAGAGAGAGTATTTTTTGGTGGCAACAGATAAGTATGCGAACCTCTATGGGGTAATCTATGATTACATGGATGTTGTCATAAGTAGAATCGAGAAGAGATTTTCAAAGGAGAAGATTGAGGTTTTCTCAGAGGTTCTTGGAGCGGTTGCAGACGAAATGACTCCGGAGGCTGAATCTTTCCTTGAGGTTGCCTATAATAACGGGAATTTAAAGAATTACAAGCCTAGATAATGAGTCCGGGCTGGTTTTTCTTTTTTTGTGCAATTTGGTGTTCTTCAAGTTACAAAATGCGTTTTGCAGGCAGAATAAATGGGTATTGAATAAACGGTATTTTTTTGTATAGAATGAAAAGTGTTTTGATGTGAAATGAAGCTTGACGATGCTCATAAAGGCTTCTATCAGCTACTTTAAAGTCAGTGCAATTATTGAAAAGTCAGGAGAAAATTTATGGGAAAAGAAAAGAAAAAAAGAAAGTCCCCGAGTGCATTTAGCATACTGTTCATAATACTGTTCATAGTATTCATAGTTTCTATGATTCTGAACGGAAAGACATTTGCACCGGTCACACCTCAGGGTTTTGATCACCCTGTATCATCTGTGAAAAGCGTTCCATTTTCAGGGCTTGTAATGTCGCCATACAAGGGGTTTGTGGATGCCATTGAGATATCCATTTTCGTCCTGGTGCTAGGCGGATTCCTGGGCGTGGTTCAGGCCACAGGTGCTCTTGAGGCGGGAATTCAAAGGCTGGTCAAAAAGAGTAAAGGCAGAGAACTTGGGCTTATAGTCATCCTC
Source organism: Anaerovoracaceae bacterium (assembly GCA_029983755.1). GTDB lineage: Bacteria > Bacillota > Clostridia > Peptostreptococcales > Anaerovoracaceae > S5-A14a. Next base: position 24,017 of record JASBYX010000009.1, on the reverse strand, counting down.
ATGTGTCTGTTTTCTTTGGGTGGCACTACATATGGAATGGCAGAAGAGACAGTTGCCTTTTACGGAGTAGTTACTGCAGCCATCGTTGCGGCAGGGTTTGACTCACTGGTGTCTGTTGGAACCATATGTCTTGGAGCAGGAGCAGGTGTTCTTGGCTCCACAGTTAACCCATTTGCCATCGGTGTAGCGGTGGATGCTCTCAAGGGCATCGGAATAAATGCTAATCAGACCATTATACTTATTTTGGGTGTTGTCCTTTGGATTTCAACGCTTCTGATATGTATATTGACAGTTTTAAGATATGCCAGGAAGGTACAGAAAGACAAAGGTTCGACACTTCTGTCCATGCAGGAGCAGGAGGCTATGAAGCGTGACTTCAGCTTTGACGAAACCAAGACTATTGAGTATACAGCAAAACACAAGATCGTGCTTGGTATCTTTGCCTTCGCTTTCCTTGTAATGGTTGGCTCATTGATTCCTTGGACAGATTTGGGGATAACCATTTTTAAGGATAGGACCTCATGGCTTACTGGAAAGGACTTCGGAGACTGGTACTTTGGAGAAACTGCAATGTGGTTCTTCATAGTAGGTATAGTAATTGCCATCGTATACGGAATGAAAGAGAAGGAGATAATCAAAAACTTCGTGGCAGGCTCTGCCGACATTCTTTCTGTTGTTTTGATAATTGTAGTATCAAGAGCCGTATCTGTGCTCATGCAACAATCCCACATAGATGCTTTAATACTCGACAGGGCTTCAAACGCACTTCAGGGAACCAACACTATAGTCTTCGTGGTTGGAGCATTCCTATTGTACATGTTCCTGTCATTTCTGATTCCGTCAACATCAGGCCTGGCGTTTGTTTCCATTCCTGTAATGGGATCCCTTGCAGCAGCTCTGGGTCTAAGTCCTGAAGTAATGATTATGATATTCTCTGCAGCCTGTGGACTTGTGAACTTCGTGACACCAACCTCAGGTGTGGTAATGGGAGGTCTGCAGATGGCAAGGGTTGAATACGGAACATGGCTTAAATTTGTAATTAAACCTATAGTTGTAATAGGCATTTTAAACGTTGTAATCTTGTCCGTTGCTATGATGATTTTCAGCTGATGGCCGCAAGATTAAAAACAACAAAACATGGGTAAATATTAGCTGTTAAGATACGCAATACACGACGGCTTCGAAGTTATTTTGTGGCGGTCAAATTGAGGCAAGAGATATTCCTAACTTAACCTATTGAAAGGTTGAATCTGGAATTTCCTGCCCCGGAGAAGGGAGACAATTATGGCAGAGATTAGAAATCAGAAATCGGATCACCTGTTGACACCGGAGAATGCAGCTTTCGTAATGATCGATTATCAACCAACCCAGGTGGATTCAATCAAGTCCATGGATAAGGATGATCTTGTTAACAACATCGTTAAGACATCCAAGGTGGCTAAGCTTTACAATTTGCCCGTGGTTATTTCTACAGTTAATGTTGAGTCAGGTAACAGTAAACCTACTATTGATGAGATCAAGGAGATTTTCCCGGATGAGAAGGAAATCGATAGATCAACTATTAATTCGTGGGAGGACGATGCCTTCAGAAAGGCGGTTGAGGCTACAGGCAGGAAGAAAATCGTTATGACTGCCCTTTGGACTGAGGCTTGCTTGTCATTTCCGGCACTTGATATGATCAAGGAGGGCTATGAGGTTTATGCTGTAGCCGATGCTGTAGGAGGAACATCAAAGGATGCTCATGATTTGGCGCTGCGAAGGATGGAGCAGGCAGGAGTTAAACTCATTGGATGGGTTCAACTTGCTTGTGAGCTTCAGAGAGATTGGGCAAGAGAAGAGACTGCTCAGGAGTTTGCAGATATTTTGTTCAAGTAGTCCTTCAAGGAATTTGGGAGTTCTCTAAGCAAGGAGATTTTTAGGGAAGGAGCTCTCCATGTAAGTAATTAGTCCTTCAAACAAGTATGGGATTTTGATAAGCATATAATTTGCGTTTGTTGTGCGCCGGGGAAAAGACTATGTCGAAAAATAGAATGGAGGCCTTTAGCGACGGGGTTTTGGCCATCATAATAACCATAATGGTCATCAAACTTACTGCCCCCTCAGGGGATAGAGTAAGGGATATAAACGAGATAATCCCAACCCTGATAGTCTATGGATTGAGCTACATATATGTGGGTATCTACTGGGTCAACCACCATCATGTGGTGGCGACCTTGAAGAAGGTAGAGATGAATGTCCTCTGGGCAAATTTGCACTGGATGTTTTGGATGTCTCTGATTCCAATCGCTAACGAATGGATTGGGTTTCATCCCATGAGCAGAGGCCCTGCAGTATTCTACGGCTTGGTACTCTTCATGTGCTCCCTTGCATTTAACATGCTCCAAGGAGCCATTCACAAGGTGAACAGCATGGATCAGTGGCTGTCCTACGCCATAGGGCGTGATTTTAAGGGAGAGGTTTCTATACTCGCATATGCCATAGCAATAGCTGCAGCCCTTATTTTCCCCCTCGTCTCATACATCATATACTTCGCTGTTGCCATATGGTGGGTAATTCCGGACAAAAAGTTCAAGGCTGAGCACGAGCGAATCATCAATGCTACCTGCGATGAAAACGGAAACGAAAACATGAATGAGGACTAGTTCCCCTTATAACTTTTTAGGAAATCAGACATTATTCCCTTGCTGTATTGAGCCAGCGAATAATTACCATTACAGAGACACCAGTCATACATAAGGCCTCGCTCCATGATAGCGTAGGCCTTTATTATTTCATTCACGGAAACATCATCACGCAGATCCCCACGCTCCTGCCCCGCCAGAATAATCCTTCGAAGCAGCTTGTAGTATGTCCTGTCCTGATCCAGTAGATGACGGTTTCCCCTTGTTATAAGCTGCGATGAAAAAAGCCTTGACAGCAGATCCACAGTAATCTCGTTTTCAATCATGAAGAATAGCTTTTGGTTCAAATACAACAAAACACCCACGGTGTCAAGGTTTTCCGGCAGCTCTTCTGATATTTCCTCATATTTCTCGTCAAACAAATAAGAAAGGGAGCTGAGAAGTTCGTCTTTACCGCTGAAGTAGTGATAAAAAGAGCCTTTAGAAGTCTCTGATTCATCCACAATATCATCGACTGTAGTGTCATCATATCCATGCTCGTAGAAAAGCTTCCAAGCAGCTGAGATGATCTTTCCCTTTGTATTTCTTTTTCTCTTTTTTGCCATTCAATCTCACCCAATCAAAATATAATAGATTAAACTATAAAAAACGTAAACACCCATTAAGTGCCACATGACTTGTAAACCATGTTATCTAATTGGGATTATTTTAGCATAAAAGAAGGAAATGAGCAAAGTTTTAATGCCCTAAAACTCTCAAAGGTATTGAAATTACATGAATTTAGGCCAATATGATAACATTCTTCGAAGGCCAATATTTTGTTGACTTCAAACAAAAAATAAGGTTATAATCATTTTAATGAATAATATTTTACTTAAGGAGGAGGCCAATGAAGAAGATTACGAAAGTTATTGCGTTTTTTGTGATTGCAGTGATGGTTATGCCGATCTACAGCTTTGGTACTGTAGCAAATTTGGCAGATGACACCAGAACCCCTGGGTTTTCCTTGGCAGGCAAGCATCCTGCCCAGAAGGATATCGAGCTTCAGATTCCTTTAGCGGATGAAAAGGAGTTTGAGGTTACCATCCCTACAGAAATGAGTAAAGAAGATCTGATTAAGGCAGTTGAAGAGGGTAAGGTGAAGCTAAGTCTGGATAGGGACGATAGCAGATCTTACCTTGATAAGGACAAATTTCCTAATGCCTTTAAGGGTGGAGATTTCTCAAAATGGCTTGATAACAGGAAGGGGAATAAGGCGAAACCTTTTATTAAGCTGAAAGAAATTAAGGTAAAAGGTTACGACAAGGAGAAAGCGGATAAGGCTAAAGCTTCTAAGAAAGATGGTGGCAACAAAAAGGATGGTAAGGACCAGAAGGCTGAGGAAAGCGATGAGGATGGTCCGGGTAATTCCATAAATTCAAAGGCAGCAGATGACAATTCAAAGGAACCCGGTAAAGATGCATCTGAGAAGAACACCGGTAAGTCCCAGAATACAAGTGATATTGCTTCCGCAAAAGAGAAAGTCTCAAGCGAAAAGACTGAAGTTGACAAGGATAAATCCGAGCCCAAAACTGAAGCAAATTCAGGAAACGAAGCAACTGACAATGCGGAAAACAATAATGGCGTGAGTGCTGCAGCTGATGACGAAAAGGCAAATCTAAATGAAGAATCCGGCAATGGCAATGAGGAAAAGTCCGGCGAGGAAAAGGGTGTGCTTCAGGTCAAGATAGAAACTACCACATACTTCTATGATAGAAAAGGTAATAAAGACTTCTCGGTTCCTCATAGCGTTGGCGGCGCATATATGGATATGTGCGGATATTTTGATCTGAAAGCTTTGAAAGATAAAGAAGTTCTGGGTTCTATCCATTCTAAAGTTGTACCTTTTGACAGCTATAGAACTATTTATGAACTTTATGACGAGCTTGAGGGCATCAAAGCTTACAGTGGGAATCTCTATGTGAAAGTCGATTCCTTCGGACACACAACCAATGGATACGATCAGCAGTATGTGGTTGTTGCGGACCAGCAGAGTTCAGTTGACAATTGGCTTGCTTATACGGATGCTGTAGAGAATAATCCTGAGCAGGCGATTGCAGATATTAAGGCAGGTAAGTACAATGATCTGAGAGTACCTATCATGCTTGGAAACTGCCATACCAATGAGGTAGCAGCAGTAAACGGAAACCTCGAGTTTTTACAGCTCCTCTTGAAGGACGGGGACGAAATCCCTTACACTCATATTGCGTCGTACAACGATGCCGGGAAAAAGAGACTTGAGGAAGAAAAATCTAATATATTTAAGACTTCACTTTCGAAGCTTATTGAAAAACATACCACAGAAATAGGAAGACTTAGAGGAAACGATGAAATAGGAGAAGGTTATGGGGTTTCTTCGCCTGTAGATCTAGAGAAATACTACAATCTTGAAAAGAAGACAGTGAGCAAGCAAGAACTGCTTAAACACGTATTCTTTGTAGTAGCACCTACAATGAACATGGAAGGTTACGAGAGCGTAAATCGTTGTTCCGGAGCGGGGCATGATCCTAACAGAGACGAAGCTAACCAGACCATGGCAGAAACATCAAATTACATGGCACTTCTAGGTAGATTCAATCCTCTTGTTTATATTGAAACGCATGGACGTGTTCCTGGCATGCTCCTTGAACCTTGCACCCCGCCACACGAGCCTAACTTTGAGTATGACCTTATTGCCGGACAGCTAATGGAGGTTGCAGATGCAATAGGTAATGGAGCGGTTGCAAACAATAAGAAATATAACAGCTACCAGACGCCTGCAAGAGACCAGCTTGAGCTAAGTAGTGATTCGCCTACAGGTGTAGCATGGAACGCTGACTGGGATGATATGACCCCTGCCTACGGATGCACATTCCCTATTCTTATTGGAACTATGGGAATGACATGGGAGATGCCTGCATATAACGATGAAGTTTCCCAGAAAGTAATCCCATACGGCGTTTTGTCCGGTTCTGTATACGTTCGTGACAATAAGGCAAAAATGCTGGCAAATCAGGCTGAAGTATTTAAGAGAGGCGTAAAGAACGAAAATTCAAATGATAAAGTAGGGAAATTCTACGTCAATCAGTATGATGAGCCTGGAGCTGAGGCCAAGAAAATGAGACCGGTTCACGACGGTAAAGGTGAAAACGGCAATTTCTACCCTGAATCGTTTATAATCCCAATGGATAAGGCTCATCAGCGAAATCTTGAGGATGCGGCTATGGCTCTTAAATATCTCACAAGAAATGATGTTAAGGTGAGCATGGCAACAAAAGAGTTTACTTACAAGGGTGTCACATATCCGAAGGGCACAATGATCGTTTCCATGTATCAGGCAAAGAGATCCTTGGCACATTCCCAGTTGTTTAAAGGTACATTCCTTGACCTGTGGGATGGTCTATATGCAGAATCATTCAGCCAACAAGCATATGCAAGAGGATATGATGTAATTACGGTAGCAGAACCTAAGGAACATCAGGAGATAATGAATGTCGCCGGAAATCCTATGACACACGAAGAGGCTCTTTCTTATCTTGGAGGATTTGCTTCTCAGTTTTCAGGTGTGCAGGATGCAGATGTAATAATAGAGAATGCGTCCATAGACTCAGCATTAGCTGTGAACGACCTGCTTGGTCAGGGTAAGAAAGTTGGCTTAATAACTGAGGGAAAGGATAAAACTGACTATATAGTATCATACGCTGACTACAAGAGCATAGCAGACAAATATACGCTATCTGCTGAGGGTGTATATGGTAAAGATATAAAAGCAAAGCTGATAAAGAAAGTCGGCACTGTATACGTTCCAGGTGCTTGGACACCAAGTGATAGAGGATATTCAGGATTCAGTGCATGGTCATATGAATATAATTTCGACAAAAAAGCTGTGGAGCGTATGGGTTTCCCTGTTACCAAGGATCTTTCGGCCTCTGACGTGATTGTAGGGCAGCTCGATCTGGAAAAAGATGGAGTAGCCGCTGTGAAAGCCGGCAAACCATATATGGCTATAGGAAATGTTTATTTCGGAGACAGCGATGTTGAAGCACCAGTGCTTGATATAATCGGCAGTGGAAAAGCAGCTATATGTGATAAAGGTATAGATTTCATGGGGATAGTTAAATATCCTGAAAATACCCTTGTGAACGCATCTTATATCAAAGAAAAGGATGACGTAAATTATCAATACGGTACAGCCTATTTCACCAAGGTACCTGATGGGGCGAAAGTTCTAGTCCAGAACGCAGGGAAAGCTCCTATGCAAGGCTGTATCGGACAGACTACAGACAAGCTAAAATCACAGTTTAATGAATATAATTCTTCACCTGTGGCATTTGAATTCACAAAGAATGGAATGGATATAGTTGCCTTTGCCAACACTCTCACATATAAAGAGCATCAGACAGATGAATTCGCCTTTATATCGAATTTCATTTTCTCAAGGCTTCTAAGCGATGAAAAATATGTCGGTGTTGCAAATCCGAATGGTAAAGATGACGGAGCATCAAAAGGAGAATCTACCGATCCGAAAGATCATAAAGACGGTGGAAACGGTGGTGACAATGGAAATCCGCCAAAGGATGATGGCGATAAGAATCCTGGAAAAGACAAAGGTGGAAGGCCTGCGAAAACTGCAGATGAATCACAACTCTATTTGTGGTTTGTAATTGCAGGAGCCGGTCTTGGAACAGTAGTTTTAGCACGAAGAAAGAGAAGCTGAATTTGAAGCTACATATGACATGTACAAACATATAGGACATGTATAAAATTGGCTTATTCAAAAATTCTAAACAAAAGCATTAAACTCAAAATCTAAAATATTATTCTAAAAGGAGTCTTTGGTTTTATTAATATATAAAACTTAAAGGCTCCTTTTGCATAGAAAGCAAAAAATAGTGTATAATATGCCTGTAAGGTAATTGAAAAATTAAAACCAGTCTACGGCGTGTATAAATTCATCGCTAGACCTGTAGATTAATGAATAGAAAAAGGATAATATATGCAGAAAAAAGAACTTAGAGAATTTTTAATAGCCCATGCAGAGAAGGACCCGGTGTCCTTTCACATGCCGGGGCACAAGAACGGAGAACTATTCAAAAGGCTTGGAATTCCACAGGAAAAATTCCTGAAAACAGAATACGACATAACAGAAATCAACGGTGCCGATAATCTTTTCATGCCGGAAGATGTACTGAGAAATACTATGGATAAATATAAATCTCTTTATGACAGCAAAGAGAGTTTTCTTCTAATTAATGGTTCAAGTGCAGGACTTGTAGCAGGAATTTTAGCCTCTGTTCCCAGAGGCGGAAAAATAATAGTGGCAAGGAATTGTCACAAATCGATTTTCAATGCTCTGGAATTAGGCGAACTTCAACCGGTATATGTGTGCCCTGAGAAAGCAAAGGAATACGACATATCCGGAAAGGTGACCACTTCCTCTGTTAAAAAAGCCTTTGAAGAACACCCGGATGCCAAAGCTGTGGTTTTGGCAAGCCCAAACTACTACGGAATAACCAGCAACATCAGGGAAATATCTAAGATTGCTCACGAAAATGGAGCATGTGTGATAGTGGATGAGGCTCATGGAGCACATCTGAAATTTATGGAGCCAAACAAGGCGGCAGAAAATCAAGGAGCAGACATTGTAGTTGTAAGTACTCACAAAACCTTGGGTTCTTTCACCCAAACAGGGGTACTGAATGTTTATGGGGATATGGTAAATATACCTAAATTAGCCTCAAAACTTGAGCTTATGCAGAGTACGTCCCCTTCATATCTACTCATGGCTTCGTTAGATCTGAATGCAGATATAATAAGAGAGAACGGTGAAGAGCTTTTTAAAGAGTGGAAAGAATGTCTCGATGCCTTTGCCAGGACAGCAATCTGGATCAAAGGATTCATGTTCATGATGGATGACAGTCTGGATGAGACGAAGATTAATCTTGATGGAACATTTTTAGGTCTTGATGGGAAGAAATTATCGGAAGAACTTGAAGCCAGGGGAATTTATACAGAACTATACGATGGCCCAATTTGTATGTGCATGACAGGAATGGGAAATGGTAGAAATGACTATTTGAAACTCCTGTCAGCCCTTCAGGAAATTTCCAATCTCTATATTGATGAGGCCATGGAAAGAGAGCACGCAGCGGAGGAAGCAAAGGCGAGAGAAGGTGAGGAAATTTCCTATATAGCACAAGCTGCCTTGGTTGCCATCGAGCACGATGACAAGAACGCTTTGGATGAAATAGAAAGACAGCTTGGTATTTTGTTCGGAGAAGAAGATGAAGAGGAGACACCACTTGACTTGATGCCTTGGGGAGAGCTGATACCGGCACAAAACCTAGACTGGGAAATGATTTCAGGGTCTGAAGTGGAGCTTGTGTCTTTGGATGAGGCAGGGAACAGAGTAGCCGCTTCCAGTTTAGCCCCGTATCCGCCGGGAGTACCCCTTGTAGCAATAGGCGAGAAAGTGAGCCCAGAAATGGCAGAGTTCTTGGCTGAGCTAAGGGAGATGGGCAAGAAGATAGCAGGACTTAGGGAGAATGACAAAGTCCTTGTTTACAGGGAGAAAAACTAATGGAATTAAGTGCATTTGAAATTTTGGGGCCAATAATGGTAGGCCCATCAAGCTCCCATACAGCAGGAGCTTGCCGCATAGCAAAGGTAGCGAAAAGCATCGCAAAAGAAAATTTTGAGAAAGTTGAATTTCAGCTTCACGGATCTTTTGCATATACATACAAAGGACACGGCACAGACAGAGCTTTGCTTGGAGGAATTTTGGGCTTTGCAACAGATGACCCTAGAATTCAGGATGCCTTCAAGCTGGCAGACGAGGCAGGACTAAACTACGAGTTTACAAAGATCGACCTAGGTGATGAATACCACCCCAACACCGTAAAAATAGTATTCTATTACGAGGACGGGAGCAGGGAATTTGTCATAGGCTCATCTATCGGGGGCGGTACCATGGTGATTGTAAACATCAACGGAATGGACGTTCAGTTTAGGGGGATACATCCGACTCTTTTGCTACAGTATCAGGAACAGAAGGGAATTGTGGCATATGTGGCAGGTATTTTGAGCGGTAATGGTTACAACATTGAAAGCATCAATACCGTTAAGGATCCCCTCACTGACATCGTTACCCTGACGATTGAAGTGGGAAGTGGCATTTCCGACTATGTGAAGGGAGCAATTATGGGCGCCCAGATGTTTGTTACAGCAAAATACGTTGAGGTCTGAGGTCTGCGGCGTATGCGTAGGGAATCGAAATCAAAGTAGTCGAAATAAGGGGAGTCAATAGATGCTGAATACTGAGAAAGAAATAATAGAAATCTGCAGAGCAGAGGACAAGACCATTGCTGATCTTGTGATGGAGGAAGAAATCGCTGCTGCCAGGGGTAAGAAAACAGAAGAGGACATAAGGGCTTATCTCAAGGAAACCTTGGAGGTTATGGAAAGCTCTGCTAGGGCGAACCTGGACAGGGTTACTGAGAGCAAGTTCAACATGATAGATGGGTTTGCAAAGGCTGCAAATGAGGCCAGCCAAAGAACTGACACAGGTGAACCCATGGCAGGAAGTTTTGTCATGAAGGCCATGGCCATGGCTTTCTCCACTAGCGAGGTAAACTGTGCGATGGGAAAGATTGTCGCAGCCCCTACTGCCGGATCATCGGGGATCTTGCCTGCGGCTATGATGGCGGCAAAGGACAAGTATCAGTTTAACGAGGAAACCCTTGAGGATGGGCTTCTAACTGCAATAGCAATAGGAAAGATTATCGCAAAATACTCAACCTTCGCAGGGGCTGAGGGTGGTTGTCAGGCGGAGTGCGGTTCTGCAGCAGCCATGGCAGCAGCTGCCCTTGTAGCCATGAGGGGAGGCAGCGTATCGGAGGCACTAAATGCGGCAAGCATCTCTTTTGTGAACGTAATGGGTCTGGTGTGCGACCCTATAGCAGGTCTTGTTCAGTACCCATGCACATTCCGAAATTCCTCCGGGGTTGTGAATGCCATAACTTCAGCGGACTTGGCGATGGCCGGGGTAACCTCAATTGTTCCCTTGGATGAGGTGGTTCAAGCGGTGAAGGAAGTGGGAGATGCCCTTGAGCCGGAATTCAGAGAGACAGGCCTTGGGGGACTTGCAGGTACCGCAACGGGAAATCGCATAAGAAAAGAGTTCCTTGGGGAATAAAGTTATGAGGAAGAGTATTTATTTTGATAGGCTCATGGGGCTTCAGGATTTTGAATATAGAGATTTTCAGAGGAAACTCATACCGACGGTTGATCCGGGGACGGTAATTGGTGTTAGGACTCCCAGCCTAAGGAAATTGGCGAAGGAGATATATAGAGGGAAAGAATATGGGGAGTTCCTTATGGATCTGCCCCATTGTTTTTATGATGAAAACCAGCTCCACGCGATGATTATCAACGAAATGGATGATTTTGATGAGACAGTTTGCCAGGTCGAGAGGTTTCTGCCTTTTGTGGATAATTGGGCTACCTGTGATCAGCTGAGGCCAAAGGCCTTCAAGGCGGCTCCTGAGAAACTGATAGAAAAAAACTACATTAAAAAATGGCTGGATTCCAGCCATGTGTACGCTAAACGCTACGGTATGGGATGCCTAATGCAGTATTTTCTAAAAGATAATTTTTCTCCGGAATACCCCCACATGATAGCTTCTGTGAAATCAGAAGAGTACTATGTGAATATGATGATTGCATGGTATTTTGCCACTGCTCTTGCTTTCAGGTGGAACGAAGCTCTGCCTTATTTGACCAATGGTGAGCTATCAGATTGGGTGGCTAAGAAAACAATACAGAAGGCCTTGGAAAGCTACAGGATTGATGTTGAAAAAAAAGAAATTCTCAGGAGCATTAGAAAGAGAATTTCAATATAAACAACTATCTTATCGAATTGTTGAAACAGTGAAGGAAAGCTCTTATCTTATCAGATCGTTGAAACAGTCCATTTTGAAAACAGTGTCAATTATTTTGTGAACTTCATAAGCCTTTTCGTTATCCGCAAGGGTGTAATACACTTCTTTGCCGCGCTTGGTGCTTTCAAGGATACCGGCATTTTTTAGAAGCTTAAGATGGTGGGATACTGCAGGAGATGACATGTCCACGGCAGCTGCTATATTTGCTACGCAATCCTCTGTATGACATAGGAGCCATAGCATACGAACACGGCTGTTGTCCGAAAGTATAGAGAAAAGATCCGTAGACATTTCGAAAATCTTCGGATCCGGCATGATATCCACTAACTCTTCGGTTTTTTTATTATGAACATGTGGTAACTTACCCATTTTTCAACCTTTCTCAAACACAATGCAGCTTCTGTGGCCACCACCTGAAACTGCAACGTCTTGCTAACTGATTCAATTATGACTCTAATTATACCCCATTTTTCATATTTTGAACATAGTTTTTAAAAAATAATGATTTTTGTAGGGATGTGGTGTATAATGTGCTATGTATGATTATGTCAATTTATAAGAAAGGAAGGTTGCAGAAATGAGTTCAAATGCAAAGCATTTGCACAGCATCGATGCGGGACATTTTAAAAATACTTCCAAATGTCAGACTGAGGTTATGCCCATTCCTGACGTGGTGAAGATTTCAATGTCACAGCACATCGGTGCACCATGTAAACCCCTTGTTGCTAAAGGCGATACAGTTAAGGTGGGTCAGAAGATAGGCGATACTGACGCATTTGTCAGCGCACCGATTCACTCAAGTGTTTCGGGCACTGTAAAGGCTATCGAGACCCAAAGGTCAGCCGTTGGCGGCAATGATACCCTCGTGGTAATCGAAACAGACAAGAAGCAAGAACTATCTGAGGACATCAAGGTTCCTGAAGTTTCTGATCTGGCAGGTTTTGTGCAAGCTATTAGAGAAAGTGGCCTTGTTGGTCTTGGAGGAGCATCGTTTCCTACACACATTAAGTTCAATCCTAAGAATATAGATGAGGTTGATACTTTGATTGTTAACGCTGCAGAGTGTGAGCCTTTTATCACTTCTGACCACAGACTTATGCTTGAGGATACTCAGGACATTATTGACGGAATGGTCCTTGTGATGAAGTATCTAAATCTTAGCAAAGGTTTCATAGGCATAGAGGATAACAAGCCTGATGCAATCGCTAAACTGGATGAGATGCTAAAGGCCCAGGGACACGATAACATCAAGACATTCCCTCTCCCTGCAAGATATCCAAAGGGTGCAGAGCGTGTTATGATCTACGAGATCACAGGCAAGCATATGGCCGCTGGAGTTTTGCCGGCAGCTCTTGGAGTTATTTTGTCAAACGTAACTTCGATTGCCTTTGTAGGACAGTACTTCAGAAATGGTATTCCTCTTGTTAATAAGAGAATGACCGTGGACGGTGATGCAGTTACAACTCCTAAGAATGTTCTCGCACCAATAGGAACTATCATTGCAGATGTTATGGAGTTCTGTGGAGGATATAAGAATCCGCCTAAGAAGATTCTCATGGGTGGACCTATGATGGGTAGAGCAATATTCTCAGACCAGATGCCGATCGTTAAGAACAACAACGCCATACTGGCATTCTCAAAGAAAAAAGCTATTCTTCCTGAGGAGACTGCATGTATCAACTGTGGAAGATGTCATGTGGCATGTCCATTCGGCCTGATACCTACAGCTCTTGCTGATGCTTATGAAGCAAGAGATGCTGAGAGATTACAGGATCTGGAAGTTATGCAGTGCATGGAGTGCGGAAGCTGTTCATTCGTATGTCCAGCGAGAAGACCTCTTGGCTTCATGAACAAATTAGGTAAAGGTGTAGTAAAGGAGGCCGGATTATAAATGGAAAGACAAGCTTATAACAACTTGACTGTCGCATCGGCTCCACACCTAGTGACAAGCCTTGATACGACAAGAACCATGGGCTATGTGGTTCTAGCCTTGGTACCTTCATTCCTTGTGAGCACATACGTTTTCGGATGGAAGGTAATTCTACTGACGGCAGTCTGTGTGATTGCATCCGTAGGATTTGAATATCTATACAATGTGATAGCGCACAAAAGACAGACGGTTCAGGACTTATCTGCTGCCGTTACAGGTGTGCTGATTGCCTTCAACGTACCATCAAGCCTACCGGTTTGGATGGCAGTTGTTGGATGTTTTGTAGCTATAGTAATAGTTAAGCAGCTGTACGGCGGACTCGGCAAGAACGTTGCAAACCCTGCAATTGTAGCAAGAATTGTACTTTTCGTTTCTTTTGCAACACAGATGACAAGCTGGCCGCTACCTGTAACTGTTAAGGTTGCAGATGCAACTACAGGGCCTACTCCTCTTGGAGTTTTAGCCGAAGGGTCAGTTAAGGATCTTCCTTCAAACATGGAAATGTTCCTGGGATTCATCGGTGGTTCCCTTGGAGAAGTTAGCGCAATCGCTCTTATCATCGGAGGAGTTTTCCTAATCGTTAAGAAGATAATTCTTCCTCATACACCAATAGCATTTATCGGTACAGTATTTGTGATAGCACTTATTTATTACGGATTCTCCGGAAATGGAAACGCACTTCAGATGGCTATTTTCCACATCTGTGCAGGCGGTGTAATGCTCGGTGCATTCTTCATGGCTACTGACTATGTAACAACTCCAATCATGCCTAAGGGTAAGATTGTGTTCGGTATAGGATGCGGAATCATAACTATGGCCATCAGGCTATGGGGAGCATATCCTGAGGGAGTTTCTTTCTCAATCCTGCTCATGAACATCATGACTCCGCTAATTGACAATTTCTTCATCAAGAGAAACGTTGTGGGAGGTGTAAAGAAAAATGCAAAAAAATAACACTTTCAAAGAATACGTTGCTCCAATTGTTGTACTAGTTGCAATCTGTCTTGTTATCACTGCCGCTCTCGCTGCAACATACGGTGTGGCAAAGCCTATCATCGATGAGAACAGCAAGAAGACCGCAGACAAAACAAGGGCGGAACTTCTGCCGGCTGCTGATAAATTCACAGCCTACGACGGAGACCTTGTTGTTCTTGAAAAAGACAAAGTCTTTGTAACTGACTGTTTTGTTGCTGACAACAAAGAAGGAATGGTAGTAACTGTTAAGACTAAGTCCTTCGGTGGACTTCTAACTGAAATGGTTGGTATCGACAAGAACGGTGCAATCACAGGTGTCAAGGTTGTTGACCATGCAGATACACCAGGACTTGGAACCAAGGCTCACGACCCTAAGCATTTGAAGCAGTATAAGGGGAAGGCTGAGCTTGAGAACCAGGATATCAAGAAGGATACCACAATCAATGCCGTGACCGGAGCTACGATTTCCTCAAATGGTGTTCACCACGGTGTGTTTGCTGCCCTTGAGCAGTTTAAGAAGGTAGGAGGTGTCAAGTAATGAAGAATAATAAATTGGCCATCCTGACTAAAGGTATTATCAAGGAAAACCCCGTACTGGTGCTTCTCCTTGGAACATGTCCTACACTTGCTACTACCAGCTCTGTTTTCAACGGTCTTGGTATGGGTGTATCAGCTATGGCTGTACTTATTTGTTCCAATATTGTAATTTCACTTTTGAGAAATATAATTCCTGATAAGGTAAGAATCCCTTGCTACATCGTAGTAATTGCAGGTTTTGTAACTGTAGTTCAGATGCTGCTGCAGGCCTTTGTGCCATCTCTGTATTCTTCCCTCGGGTTGTTTATTCCTCTAATCGTAGTAAACTGCATCATCCTGGGAAGAGCTGAGATGTTTGCAAGCAAGAATAATGTTATCGACTCTGCGCTTGATGGAATCGGAATGGGTCTTGGTTTCACTTTGGCACTTGGATGCATGGGAGCAGTTAGAGAGTTCTTCGGTGCAGGAAGTCTTCTTGGATTCAACATTCTCGGTGGACACATTGAGCAGATGGGAATCTTCAACCTAGCTCCAGGTGGATTCTTCGTATTCGCAATCCTTATTGCTGGTGTTTACATGATCACCAAGGATAAGTCAAAGCTCGTTAGAGAGTTTGGATGTTCAGGTTTTAGAACTACTGAGGCTGACAGAAGAACAGCTGAAAAGGCGAAGAAGGCTGAGGCTGCAAAGGCCGCGAAGGCAAAGGCTGAAGCTGATAAGGCAGCAGTTGAGGCTCCAAAGATGAACGCAAGAGAAGCAGTTCCTACAGGAGCAGTTAAAGCTGAGCCGAAGGCTCAGGAAGGTGTTTCCATGGAAGCTGACCTTAAGGCGGAAGCTAAGGCTAGAGAAGAATCTGATGCTCTGGGAAATAACCCATCTGAGACAGGTGGAGTGAGAATGGAGATGGATCAGCCGACAGCCAAAGATGGAAGTGCAAAGAACGTAGTGGAAGCAAAAGGCAAGAAGGTAATTGAGGCAAAGCCTGAAGGTAACGAGGGTGCCAAACCGGATGCCGATGCTAAAGTAGAAGTAAGGGAGGGCTAAAATGGCAGAGAAAATCACCATAGTAATGAGTATGGTTCTGGTTAATAACTACGTATTAGCTCAGTTCCTTGGAATATGTCCATTCCTTGGAGTATCAAAGAAACTTGACTCCGCAACAGGTATGGGAATCGCAGTAATCTTCGTAATGGTTCTTGCAACGGCGGCTACATGGCCTATTATGCAGGTTTTGAAGCAGTTCGAAATAGGGTATCTCCAGACAGTTGTATTCATTCTGATAATCGCTGCTCTGGTACAGCTTGTTGAAATGATGCTTAAGAAATTCATACCATCACTTCATAAGGCTCTCGGTGTATACCTGCCACTTATCACTACAAACTGTGCGGTACTCGGTGTTTGTATTTCCAACATCGATGCCGGCTACAACTACATCAATTCTCTCTTCAACGCAGCAGGTGCCGGTCTAGGTTTCCTACTTGCAATGGTTCTATTTGCAGGTGTTAGACAGAAACTTGAGACAGCAACCGGTGTCCCTGAAGCGTTCAAGGGTGTTCCGATCACACTGATTACAGCTGCAATGCTGTCCATGGGATTCATGGGATTCAGTGGATTGTTCCAGTAAGGAGGACCGGGTAATGTTAACACCAATATTAATTGTCGTTGCCATTGGTCTTGTAGCTGCGGGAATGCTTACGATAGCCTCTAAGGTTTTCTTTGTTCCTGTTGATGAGACTTTTGCAACTCTCAGAGCTGAGCTTCCGGGAGCGAACTGCGGAGCTTGTGGGTATGCAGGATGTGATGATTATGCCAACGCTATGGCTGATGACCACACTGTAAGCTGCACAAAGTGTCCAGTTGGAGGTCCCGATGTAGCTGCAAAGCTTGCTGAAATCCTTGGAGTTGAAGCAGGTGGAGCTGAGAGAGACGTAGCGGTAGTTCAGTGCTATGGAACTAATCACGCAACTAAGAAAATCATGGAATATGCAGGAATTCAGACTTGTTCTGCAGCAAAACAGTTTTTCGGCGGAGTGTCTGCATGTCCTTACGGATGCATAGGTCTTGGGGACTGCGAAAGGGTCTGTGAATTTGATGCCATCAAAGTTATAGATGGTGTTGCTCAGGTGGACAGGGACGCCTGTGTTGCATGCGGCATGTGTGCTAAGGCTTGTCCAAATTCTGTAATCAGAATTTCAACTGAGAAGAACAAGGTTATAGTACAGTGCAGATCCATCGCTGCAGGAGCAGAAGTCAGAAAGGTTTGCTCCAACGGCTGTATCGGCTGTAAGATGTGCGAAAAGGCATGTAAATTCGATGCCGTTCACGTTGAAGATAATCTTGCCTTCATCGATCCTGAAAAGTGTAAGAACTGTGGTGCTTGTGCAAAGGTTTGCCCAACTTACGCCATCGTAAATATGAGGAAGCCACCTGTTAAGAAGGCACCGGTTAAGAAAGATGCTGCAAAGGAAACCACTGCGGCATAGCTAAGAAACTTGAAAACTTGGATTCACAAGGAATTATCTAAATAGTGAAGGAAAGTTTGATTATCATTCCGCCTTAACACTTAGGTTAGGGCGGATTTTTCTGTATGTATCGGGCCAAGCTTCAGTTTTTATTGAAAAATCAGGTCTGTGCGGATATAATGTAAATATGACTAACATCGTAGAAATAGAAAATTTAGTTTTTGAATATATAAGGGAAGAGAACCATGAGGGAGAACATCACAGGGAGGTAGAGAAAGCCATAGATGATGTTTCTTTTGTTGTAGAAAAAGGAACTTTTCTTGCGATTATCGGCAAGAACGGATCAGGGAAATCCACACTGGCAAAGAATCTCAATGGACTACTTTTACCTACTGATGGACGAATTCTCATAGCGGGGATGGACACAAGGGATGATGAACTTGTTTGGAAAGTTAGACAGACAGCAGGAATGGTTTTTCAGAATCCTGATAATCAATTAGTTTCAAGCATAGTAGAAGACGACATAGCTTTCGGTCCTGAGAACCTTGGAGTTCCCAGAGAGGAAATTCGCAGAAGAGTCGATGAGTCAATTGAAGCGGTAGGTATGACGGAATACTTGCTAGGTGCTCCCCATCAGCTCTCAGGAGGACAGAAACAGAGAATAGCTATTGCAGGTGTTTTGGCGATGAAGCCTGACTGCATAATTTTCGATGAGCCTACGGCCATGCTGGATCCACAGGGTCGAGCAGACGTTATGGAGATAATCAAGGAATTGAGCAAAGAAGGAATAACGATTATTCTCATAACCCACTTTATGGAGGAGGCTGCAGAGGCGGATCGAGTAATCATAATGGACGATGGAAAGATTCTCCTAGATGGGCGACCTTCCATAGTCTTTAAAGAAGAAGAGGTCTTAAAGGATGCCAACATGGAAATTCCCATGGCAGTAGATATGGCAAAGAGGCTGAGAAAGAGGGGCATACCGGTGCCTGATTTTGTAACCACAGAAGAGGAATTAGTAGATTTTATATGTCAATACAAGTAGAAAACATATTTCACACATATAATAAGGGAAATCCGGACGAAAAGGTCGCTCTTAGGGATGTCAGCTTCACTGTGGAAGATGGGGAAATTCTCGGGGTGATCGGGCATACAGGTTCCGGAAAATCCACTATGCTTCAGCACCTGAACGGACTTCTCAAACCAGGCAGTGGAAGAATTGTCGTAAGTGGGACAGATATAACAGCTCAAGGCATTAAGCTTACTGAAATCAGGAAGAAGGTTGGTCTAGTCTTCCAGTATCCTGAATACCAACTGTTCGAAGAAACTGTAGCAAAGGATGTAGCCTTTGGTCCCAAGAACCTCGGTATGAAGGATGACGAAATCGAGAAGACCGTAAGAGAGTCTCTGGAAATGGTGGGACTGTCCTATGAGGAACTTGCGGAGAGATCTCCATTTGAACTCTCCGGGGGACAGAAGAGACGAGTTGCCATTGCAGGGGTAATAGCAATGAAACCTGATGTATTGATATTGGATGAACCTACATCGGGACTTGATCCCTTTGCCCACAAAGAAGTTTTGAACATGATCAGGAAAATTCACAAGGAATCTACAGGAATTATAATCTTTGTTTCCCATAACATGAGGGATATTGCTGCGATGTCTGACAAGGTTTTGGTCATGGATGGAGGATCCGTGCTGGCATTCGGAGAGGCTGACGAAATCTTTAAACGAAGAGAAATGCTAAGAAAAGCGGGACTCAGTACCACACCTGCAGCTGTTTTGTTCGATAAGCTAGAAGACAAGGGTGTTAAAATCTCTTCGGATGCGGTGCATATAGATGAGGTTGAAGAGGCGATTTATGGATACTTGACAGGGGGTGAGAAGGATGATTAGAGATATTACCCTTGGGCAATACTACCCGTCGAAGTCAGTGATTCACGAGTTGGATCCAAGAATGAAAATCATCCTTACGCTGATTTTTATAATACAACTTTTTATTGTTAAGAGCTTCTTGGGATTTGCGATTTCAGCTGTGCCTCTGGTGATGTTTCTAGTTCTCTCGAAAGTTCCCATCAGATACATTTTGAGAGGGATGAAACCGATTTTTTTCATCCTCATATTCACGTTTTTGTTGAATATGTTCATGTATCCGGGAGACATAATTTTCAAGTTGGGTTTTTTGAAGCTGACCAAGCAGGGTATATACATGGCTCTATTTATGGGGATAAGGCTGACAATGCTAATAATAGGATCTTCCTTGCTCACATTTACCACAACTCCGATTAAACTCACCGACGGGATAGAAAAACTTCTTCATCCCACGAAAAGGATAGGGGTACCTACTCACGAGGTTGCAATGATGATGTCCATCGCCCTTAGATTTATTCCGACTCTCATCGAAGAAACGGACAAAATTATGAAGGCTCAGCAGGCTCGGGGTGCAGATTTTGAAAGTGGCAATATTCTCCAGAGGGGTAAGGCTCTCATACCGATACTGGTACCTTTATTTGTCAGCGCCTTTCAGATTGCTCAGGATCTGGCAATGGCAATGGAAGCCAGGTGCTATAGAGGTGGCGAAGGGCGAACAAGACTTCACGAAATGCGATATGAGGGCAAAGACTATATTGCATTTTTCACTGAACTTGCTTTTCTAGGAGCGGTTATAGCCTTGAGATATTTGAGATAATTCAGAGAAGCAACTTTGCCATAGGTATCTATACTAAGATATAAAGAAAATATAAACATAACAACACAAAAATATAAGACAAAAGAAAGCGTTTATTTATGAAATTTAATATAACTACAAAAAAAATAGCAATTGCGGCAGCAATCGCAGCAATTTACGCAGTACTCACAATCGCAATTGCCCCTCTAAGTTATGGGATGATGCAGCTTCGATTCTCTGAGGCTATGACCATACTTCCCGTTTTCACACCTTTGGCAATACCGGGTCTATTCATAGGATGCCTCCTGGCAAATCTATTGAGCCCGGTAGGAGTGGTAGATGTTGTATTTGGAAGCCTTGCCAGCTTGCTCTCCGCCTACGGGACATATAAACTTCGCAACAAAATACTTTTGGCCCCGCTGCCACCGGTTTTGGTGAATGGCGTTGTGGTTGGACTAATGCTAAAATATTACTACGGGGTAGATGCTCCGTTGGCACTTTGTATGCTGTGGGTGGCAGGGGGCCAGGCGGTAGCTTGCTACGGCTTAGGTCTACCTCTTAAGAAAATTCTTGATAAGCATAAGAACATTTTTGAGTGATTCTAAGTGGACAGAGAGTTTTAAGGGATTTATGAGACAGAGAAAGACAAAGAATTTAGAAGAAAAACTCAAGGTATACAGGCATCTTATGATCCCGAAAGAGGATGTCAGGCCGGGGCACTGGATAGAGGACTTTTTTTCTGAAATGAAACCTCAAAATGAAAGTTCCCGGGTGGAGCATCCGAAACTCTATGTGGAAATAGGGTGCGGGAAAGGCCGATTTATCACATCCATGGGAAAGCGCCTGCCTGATGACTGTTTTGTTGCCGTAGAGGGTCAACCAAGCGTTGCACATAAGGCCATAAGGCTTGCTCAAGGAGAGGGGCTTGATAACATTAAATTTTACGTTGGATATGTGGACAGGCCTGAGGAGATGTGGGGTACTGGGGAAGTAGACGGAATTTTCCTGAACTTCAGCGATCCATGGCCGAAGAAAAGACACGCAAAAAGACGTCTCACTTATCGAGATAGGCTTTCATCTTACTCAAGGCTTTTAGCTCCGGGAAGATTCATTCAGTTTAAGACAGATAATGACGGGCTTTTTGAATCAGCACTTGAAGAGATAGAAATTGCCGGACTTGAGATCTTGGCCATGACGAGGGACCTGCACAATTCAGAATATGCTGCAAATAATGTGATGACAGAGTATGAGGAAAAGTTCTCGAATAAGGGCGAAAAAATTAATATGGTGGTGATGAGATGAGAGAGTATATTCTTGTACAGGGAAACGGTAGAAACATCCCAAAGGAAGATGGAATTTTTGGAATTAATATGAGAGCCAAGAAGATGATCGAGGAAAAGGGTCAAGGGGAAGTTGTCAATGGGACGATTGGTGCCCTCCTTGATGATGATGGGAATCTTCTCGTTTTGGATTCTGTGACGAAGGTTTATGGGGATATGAAACCTGAAGAGTACGCTGCCTATGCACCGATAGGGGGAACACCTAAATTCAAGAAAGTGCTGAAACGGGCGGCTTTTGGCGATTTTGTTCCTGAGGATCACGGACTCTTTTCTGAAGCGGTTGCTACTCCAGGAGGAACCGGGGGTATAAGAAACGGGATTTCAAATTATTCCGCACCGGGAGACTATGTGCTCACTTCAGATTGGCATTGGTCGCCATATGCAACGATTGCAGGAGAAATAGGTAGAAGAATTGCGACCTTCGAAACTTTTGTGCCTGGCTCCGGTGGAGAATTGGAGTTTTCTGTTTCTAACCTGATGGATAGGGTGGAAGAAATTTTGCTGAAACAAAATACCTTGGTTGTTATTCTAAACACTCCGGCTCACAATCCTACCGGATACTCCATTTCTGAGGCCACATGGGGTGAAATTATCGAAGGTCTTTCCCAAATTCTCAGAATAGAGGGTTATGAGAAAAAAGCTATAGCACTGTATGTTGATGTGGCTTATATAGACTTTGCCGGAGATGAGGCTTTATATCGCAAATTCCTCAGGGTATTCGAAAAATGCCATGAACGCCTATTGCCAATTATAGGATATAGTTTTTCTAAGACTCTGACGATGTATGGTATGCGATGTGGTGGAAGCATATGTCTTGCTAAATCCAAAGATGTTGCAGAAGAATTTAGACAAGCTATGGAGTTTTCATCAAGGGGATCATGGTCAAATAGCCCAAGGCTTCCACAGGAAATCGTTACTAAAATCTATGGGGATGAAAAGCTTTTAGAAAGGGTTGTTTTAGAGAGAAAGGAAATCAGGGATCTACTCCTTGAGAGAGGGAAGGCTTTTGAAAAGAAAGGGAAGGAAATCGGACTTCCAATGGTACCATACGATGGAGGTTTCTTCGTGTCAATACCCCATGATAATCCAAAAGAAGTCTGCAGACTCCTTGAGGAAGATGGGATATTCCTTGTACCTCTGGCTAAGGGTATAAGAGTTTCCGTAGCATCAATCTCCAAAGAGATATGCAAGAGCATTCCTGAGGCTATACTTGAAAAAATTAAAAAATTAGTGTAAAATATCTATCAGTTAATGGGTTGTGGACAATTATAAAGGGTTCACAGCTCCATATGCGGACGTAGTTTAGTGGTAAAATATGGCCTTCCCAAGGCTAGGTTGAGGGTTCGATTCCCTTCGTCCGCTCCAACCTCCGTGCATTAAGAGATGCATAAAATGTAGCAATGCCTAGTTAGTCAAGACCCCCAAAAGCTTCGCTTTTGGGGGTCTTGACTATTGTAATAACTCTGAGGTTCTTATCCGCTTCAAAAATTCTTATTGCTTTGCGGTATAGTAGTAAGCTAAGTACTTCTTAGCCATATCGTCAACCTTATCACACATATCATATTCACCGTCTGCCAGACACCAGTTGTATATGATACCCCTTGACAGAATCAAAAGCTCATGGGCAATGCTCTCCGCTTCCACAGAATCATCTAAGAATCCCTTGTCCTGACACCTTTTGATAAGTTTAGTCAGGACAACGCTGATGCCTCGAGTCATGGAAACGAAAAAGTCATTCTTCTGATCGATCTGAAACTTATAGAATCTTTTGATGGATTCCTTTCCTATCTTCTGGGTGAATATACACTGCTGATGCAAATATTCCAAAACACCATCCACAGGACTCATGTCCATAGCATCCGGATAAACAACATTCAAAAAATAGTCATCGCAGCCTCGATAAAGTTCCAATAAAAGACTGTTTTTCTTTTCAAAGTGATGATAAAACGCACCTACCGATACGCCTGCTGCATTACAAATATCCTTGATACTTATATCTCCAAATTCCTTCTCTGACATAAGTGCCGTGAAACTATCAATGATCTGCTGCTTCGTCTCTTGTGCCTGTAACTGTCGGATAGTTTGATCGGCATTCATGTTACAGGAGGTATCCTTGCAGGTCAAATCCGAAATCTCCTGCTTTGATGGTCCCTTCCTATTCATAACAATTACCAATCCCTTCGCTTAGATATTATAATTATATCAACAAAATACAGAAAAGCAACTTTTCCCTCATATTTGCCGTAATTTTACTGTAAATATTTAAATAAATATGTGAAGAGAAAATATTCTTTACCGGAAAAGCTGCTTTGATTTTCTGCAAAAACGAATAATTTACATAAAAATAATGGAAAAACTTAAATTTTATTCAATATTTAAATGACAATTTAAAGGAGATGTGTTATAATAGTCACAGAATCAATTCGGTGAACGTCTTTTGTTCCCCTTATAGTAGTAATTTCTCCAAATATTTGGGGATGTTTCCGAAGGTTGATTCTAAACAAAAGCAATACACTATCTACACATT